>NZ_MKMC01000056.1:0-292560 GCF_001856095.1 Methylomonas sp. LWB | reverse complement strand
GGCGGCGCCATCGGGATTTTGCTGGCGTTGACCGGCGTGACCGAGAGCTTGCCGGTCTTCTTGCCGTCCGGGAAGGTGACCGAGCCGCGTTTGACTTCCAACGCGAAGCCGGGCACGTCGGGCAGGGTCAGCGTGACGTCTTGGTCGCCGACGGTTTTGGCGTTGACGGTGTCGAGTTTGACCAGGTAGATCGGCGCGGACAGCGGGTTGTCGGCACCGGCGATGGTGACGAGGTTGAAGGCGAGCGTGGGCCATTCGCCTTCGGCGCTGGTGGTGCTGCCGTCGGCGATCAAGCGCACTGCGCCGACCGGGACTTCGCTGATTTTGAATTGACCTTGGGTGTCGCTTTGTGCTTCGCGGGTGGTGCCGTCGACTCGGACGGTGACGTTCGGCAGTGGGTGTTCTTGGTTGTCGAGCACGACGCCGCTGATGCTGGTTTGGCCGGCGTTGCCGGTTTTTAGCGCGGAGGCGGTGAAGCCGGCGTAGAGGCTGGTGCCAACCAGGGTGGCGGTGACTCGGTGGACGTCGAGGCCGTCTTCGCTGCCGAGCGTGAATTCGGCGGTGGCCCGCCCGTCGCTGTCGGTGGTGGCGGTCAGCGTGGTTTGGCCGTTTTGGAAGCGGCCGCTGCCTTGGGTGACTTTGAATTCTATTTGGGCGCCGGGCACGACGTTGGCGCCGTCGTCGACCACGGCGACGACGAAGGGTAGCGGCAGCGCTTGGCCGACCGCGCCGCGTTGGTTGTTGCCGCTGTTGACGGTGACTTTGCCGCCGGCCCCGACTGTGGCGCTGGCATAAAACAGGGCTTCGCCGTCGAAGCCGACCGAGGTGGCGCGGACCCGTTGGTTGCCGCTGCCGGCTCGGCTACCGAGTTTGAAGGCGGTGGCGGCGATGCCTTGGGCGTCGGTTTGGACCAGGACGCCTTGGCCTTGGTCGTTGCCGCCGGCGCCGACGATGCCGTCGCCTTCGGTGACCCGGAAGATCACGGGTTTGCCCGCGACCGCTTGGTTGGCGCCGTCCAGCAGTTTGACTTTGAGGGTTTGGGCCAGCACGCTGTTGATCTTGCCGCTTTGGTTTTGGCCGCCGAGCAGTTCGATGTGTTGCGGCGCCAGCGGTTGGTAGCTGACTTGCAGGCTGAGGCTGCTGGTGTTGCCGACGTTGTCGGCGGCGTCGATTTTGAGGGTGTTGGTGCCGACGGCGAGCGGGATGTTTTGGGCCAGATAGCTGCGGTTGGCGATCGTGGCGGCGATGCCGTTGACTTTGACGTTGGCTTGGCCGGCGGCGACGGTGCCGCGTACGATGTCGTTGATCAGGCCGGACACGGCGATGTGGTCGGTGCGCACGGTGTCGCCGTTTTTCGGCGATTCGACGGTCAGGTAGGGCGGGGTCATGTCCAGCGATAGCGAGATGGTGTCGCTGACGTCTTCGCCCTGGGCGTTGACCGCCCGAGCGGTGATGGTGTTGTGGCCTTCTTCCAGTGCGACGTCGGCTTGAAAGCTGCCGTTGCCGTGGGTGACCGGCGCGCCGTTCAGGGTGACTTGGGCACTGGGGTCGTTGACGGTGCCTTTGACGGTTTGCGGGGTGTGGCCGACGGTCAAGAGCGTGGCCGGGCTGGTGATTTTGACGGCCAGCGCTGGGCTTTGCACTTGGCGTTCCAGCCGGGTCGTGAAGCTGAAGGTATTGGGGCCGCCGCCGGTGACGATGACCGAGACCAGACCGCTGCCGCCGGGCGTGATGTCGTTGCCGAGATAGCCGGTCAGGTCGTAGTAGGCTTCGCCGGCCGCGGTGGTGCCGCTGGCGTTGCCGATAGCCACTTTCGCCGCCGGGCTCAGGCCGACGATGACCAGCCGGAACGGGCCTTTCAGGCTTTGGCCGCTGACGTTGTTCAGTGTCACCGCCACCGTCGCGTCCGCCGCACGCCGGTTGCGCACCGGGTTGGCTACCTTCACAGTCACTTGGCTGGTCGAGACTGGTTCCCAGTTCGTCGCCGCGACGCTCAAAGCCGTTTTGGAAAAAAAAGACAGCACGAGCAAAGGCAACAACAGCCAGATTGCCGAATTTGCGGTCATCTTCTCGCCTGACTTTAGAATCGGCGTATTTGGATCAAGCTCCACTTTCGACTTGATCGCTCGCTGGCTCGGCGACATCCCTCACTCCTTTTATAATTTTTATCGATCGCTTAGACACCCATTACAAGGGGAACCTTTGTCGTTTACGATTCGCGACCTTAGCCGTCTGAGAAGATTTATATCCGTAAAATCTTCCGACACTTCCCGCGAATATTGGCCGCCGAGTCTATCAGCGGCCAACACCTGAGGCAATTCAAACTTTCTAGATCAAATCAAGCGTTTCTGCGGCGGCGGATAGAGGCAACCGCGAAACCGGCTAGTGCTGTAGCCTCGAATAAAACCGACGGCGGCACGGGTACCGGACTGGCTTCAAAACGCACGTTGTCTATGGCCGCCGAATAATCGAAACCATCGTTCTCGTCGTTAAACTCGAAGGAAAACGCGACGGATCGACCGATAAACGCCGACAGATCGAAAGCGATAGAGGCCACTCCAACGGTCGTCGAATCGATTGATGCGATCAACGCATCGCTGGCGCCAGTAATATCGTCCGCGTCGTATAAGGTAAGCGTCAAATTGTCGGTAAATCCGCTTGGGGTCTCCAGCGCATCAACGCCTAGCGAAGTGAAACTGACATCAAACTTTAACCAGTCGTTACCGGCACTAAGGATGATCGGTGAAGTAAAACTAAAACTACCGTCATCGCCTTGTACCAGACTGGCCGCGAACGGATTTGCGCCTTGTCCACCCGCTAAAACGGCGGCGCCGGCTTCCCATTGCGCACTCCCTCCGCTGGTCAATGCCGTCCAGCCGGACAGATCGTTGTCAAAACTGCCATTCACGATGGTGCCGGCCACCGCAGGGTTGGCGGAACTCAATGCCGCGAGTATTAAGCTTGAAAAGAATAGGCGTGTTTTCAGCATAGTCCTACATCCTGAATAAATTTGTTGAAGCCAATGGCACTCAATTTTCGTTCCATTCAAAATATTCCATAGAATAAATAATAACTTATATATTCAAACAGAGACGAAGACCATAACCATATAGAAAAAGTGTAAAAAAAACCAACAACTCCCTGCCACGGTAATGACTTACCGGCCGGAACCGACTTGGAGGTTATTCACCACTTCCGGTTTAATCCGCACCGGTAAAACCAGCGATGTCGAAGCCATTTCGACGATGGGCAGCTCGACTTGCTCATCCTTCAACGCCCAACGCGCATAGCGGTTATTCAATTTGCGGTAATTGACGCCGGCCGAGATGGTTAGTGGTCCTTTAATGTCGTCCGGCACGTTGAATGCATAGCTCGTCACATCGGTACCGCCAGGCGGAATGATGCGCTTGAAACTGTCGCCGACCATGTTGAACAAGTCGTGGCGCCAAACCGCGTTGCCGATCCGATCGATTGGAATGGAGCGGTAAAAATACGCGGCCGGTTCGACATTGTTGCCGGCATCCAATTGTCCGGATTCGTAGACCGTCCGGCCCTGACCGTCTTTAACCAAAAAGTGTATCCACGCTTCGTTGATATCGGTAGTTCCACCGGGAAAGGCATGACCGACTTGGGCATTAGTCACCGCGACTTTCAAGGTCACGGCTTCGCCCAAGTAGCAATACGCCGGCGCCTCGGAAGACGCGATCAAGGCCGGGTCGACATGACGGGCGCTTTCAACGGCGTCACTACGATTCGGCTTGTCGATAGTGATCCTGACTTGATCGGCCGTCAAAAATCGACGCGTTCGCTCAAGTTGCGCCTGATTTCGAGTCACCCAGGGAATGGCCGTGTTGGCTCCGACGTTGAAATGGGTCTTGATCAATCCGCTGCTACTCGCGGAAGGGTCGCTACCCGGCTGTAACGGAAAATGGCAATCCTGACAGCGGCGTTGTTGCGCATGAGCGAAAGTCTGTCGGGTTTGGCCGGAATACGGTCCGTTCAGCCAAGCCGTGTAATCGTCCTGCATTTTCACCCAGCCCCAGTTATTAAAATCCTTATCCATAAACTGAGCATGGCACGTCGCGCACATTTCCGGCGTCGACAACACATTTCTGGCCAAATCGGCCCTGTGCTGCTCGGGTTTCAAGCGAATCAGCAGATTATGCAAAAACACCGGCAGCGCTCGCTCGGCGCCGTCGAACAAATATGGTTGGGGCGGAGCGAATCGATAACTGGCGACGCCTTTTAAGTGCTCAATGCGCTCGATGCCATGACAAGTCATGCAACTGACGCCTTCCTGCAGATGGCCTGGCGTATCGAGCTTACCGCCCGTGGTTAGTTGTCCGCTCAACAATGCCGCCGGCGCGTGGCAGCCTTCGCAATAGCGAGTGGCTTCCATGTTTTTGCGCTCTGAAAGCAGCTTGATATTGGTTTGGTAGGTTTTGTCGGAAGCGGCCTGGGAGTGAATCGATGCCTTCCACTGTTCCGCGATCTCGCGATGACAACTGGCACACCGCTCGGAAGCCCCTATCCGCCGGGGATCGAAAAAACCGCCGGTACTGGTCTCGGTTTGACTGGGCCGAAAAGGATGTTCGCCGTAGCTGTAGAGATAAGGCTCGACGGCCGGCGCGTCCCGATAAGGGCTTGTGCGCCATTGATAAGCCGCGCTAGCCACCAGCACCGCTATCGCCGCGACAACCACCGAGCCGATGACCGCCTTTGTCATTCCGCCGATTAGCGAGGGAAATCGGCTAGGTTCGTTTCTCTTTCTGCGTTCCGGCAAAGACACCACATGAAACGACACATGTCCAAGCGTCATTAGCAACACACCGACCGACAAGCCTACGTGGGATTCGAAAATCCAGCGTCCGGCTTCCGACTGGCCTTGCCAAGCAATCTGAACTCCGGTCAGCGCAAGCGCCAAAAACAGCAGCGCGGTCAAGATGCCGGAAAACGCAATCCAGGAGCGTCTGAGACCTATCGTGCGCCGAAAATGCAAGATCAAATATGGCGCCAGCAACGCCGCGACCACCAGGCCCAACAAGGTATGCAGCAAATACAGCCATTGCTCGGTTACCGAGAACCCAGGCCAGCACCAACTGATATATCCGCTCAACGCCAACACGGCCGTCACGGCGACCAAGGGCCGGGCGAAGCGGCGCTCGGCGATCATTTGGCTATTCGAAACGTTCATAAGCTTCCCCGCGTGGTGTTATCTGTACAGTATGTCCAGCGCAGCCTGATCACCGTTGCGCAGTAAAAACTCGACGGCCAGGAATCGAATTTCAGGGTCTTCGCTAGGATTGTCGGCGATTTTCCGCGCAAAGGCGACCAACGATTCCCCATCAAACGTCAACAACTTCTCTATTGCCGCGTGGCGTAACGGATCTTTTTTGGCCTGAGCCAGAGCAAACACGACATTCAGCGCATCCGGCTCGAAGACCGGCGTCAACCGCGCCAACACCGCCTGACGTGAGGATAAGGCCGTCGAACGGTCTGCTAACAATTGCCCGGCAAGCCGACGGCTTTCGGCGTTCGAATCGGCGAGCAACAATACCGGGCAAAGCGCTTGAATTCGCATGTCGGGACTGCCGCAAACCGATGCCAATGTCGCCGGTTTGCCGGCCATTGGAAACACCACCGACAGCGCCTCTAGCAAGCGCGACGAATCTCCGGGCAAACCCTGCTCCATCCAGGCATCCACAGCCACTTCTCGCCAGTCCGAATTCTTTAAAATCGACTGGTACTCGTCGCGAGTCAAGTCGATTTTTCGCTTCAAAAGTTCGATGAGCGCCCATCGGCGAATCGACTCGTCCGGGTCGCGCCAGGCTTGTCGCAACAACTCGCTGTCCCGCGGGTTTTGAATCGATAGCGCCGAGAAAGCCCTTGCGCGGAAATCCGCTTCGGCGGCCCGGGTTTGAGCCACCAACCAAGCCGAACCCACCGGGTCGGCCACATACCGCCAAATAGAAATCCAACGCGCGCGCAACGCGGTTTCAGTCGGCTTCGTTCGCCCGAAACTTTCTCGAACCAACGAATTGATTTCATCGGCATTAAATACCGCCGCTTCGTCGCCAAGCGCCAGCAAACATTCGAGCGTCGCCAACCGCTTGTCTTGCGCCAAGCCCGAGAAATCGCCACGTCCACCAATGTAATCCGACAATCTGCCGGCATTTTCCGTATCGCCCAATCTCTTCAAAGCTACGAACACATTGGCGACGACCTGTGATTCCTGCGTTTCATCGGTTAGTAGCTTAGCCAGTTTTGGACTAGCCTCGGTCTGCCTTATCAATCCCAAGGCGCGGACGAATTCCGCCCGGACAGAGGCATCGCTGTCGCTCAAGCCGGCAAGCAAGGCATGCACACCCCGAAAGCGTTCAGCATTCGCCAAGGCCCGCGAGGCGGCGACGCGCGCGCTCGGCTCGGCGTCCTCCAGCAGGCGAATCAAATACGGCACCGCCAAATACTTGCGGTAAACCACCGCCTCTTCTTCCTGAAAGAAATAGGCAAAGGTATCGGCGAGTGCGATTTTGACCTCGGCGCTGTCCCGCGAGAACGCCCTGAGCAGCCAGCGCACCGACGCTTCGTCCTCGAGACTTCGCAGGCCGGCGACCGCGGCGACCGCATTGGCTGGCTCGGAATCTTCCAGGGCCTGGATCAGCAGGCCTAATCCCCGCCCATTGCCGGCTCGAGCCGCGATATCGATAGCCGCGCGTCGCACTGCGGGCTCCGGATCGCGCACGCCGGCCGTCAATTCCGGCCAAATATCGGCTTCGGACTGGCGATGCTCTAGCAGGTGCAAATAGCGAATCCGCAGTTCCGGACGGTCGGCCCCCAATTTCAATCTCAGTTGCGGCCGCACCGGTGGACCGGATTGCGATCCGCCCAATGCGACGAGTTCTTCGCTCCCCTCGCGTATCAACCAATAACGATCGATAGCGGTTGGACGCAGAGTCTGGCGAAGGCCGCTCGGCCACGCGATTTCCAATCTTTCGACCGCAGCGGTGTCTCCCAACCCAAACACCAAACGCTTGTCGCTATCGGACAAAAATCCTTCACCGCTAAGCACCGATTTGATTCGAACGCGTCCGGCCGCATACACACGGACAACCGCACATAGCGCATCGCGGTTGGATTTTTCGCCGACCAATTTCAAGCCTAACCAATGCCGAGGCGGCGACTCGTTCGCTAAAAACTGGCCCAAATCGTTGTTATGACTGACGTAGACGTCGATATCCCCATCGTTGTCGAAGTCCGCGGCCACCGCGCCGCGCGCCGACTGAGCGTCTTTCAGAGCCAAACCCGCTTCGCTACCCGCGTCTACAAATTGACCGTTGCCGTCGTTTAGCCAAAGTTGTTTGGCTTGCCCTTGGCTGATTCGGGTGGTGTCGGGATCGGGCTCCAAATGTCCGGCGGCCAGAAGCAGGTCGTCAAACCCATCGTTATTGAAATCGTGAATCAACGGCGACCAACCGGACAGACTGAGATAGCGATTGGCGCCGATGCCGTTTTCCTTGGCCTTATCCTTAAAATGCTCGCTCCCATCCGCCGCCGTTTCCCGGATTAACGCAACCGTATTTTCACCGGCGGCGCTGGCCACCGCCAGATCACCACGCCCATCGCCATCCAAGTCACCGGAGGCGATACCGCGATTGCCCAACGCCGACCGCAAGCCCAAGGCTTGGCCTCCGGCTTCGAACCGCTCACCACTCCGGTTCAGATAAGCGCTGTTAGAGCCGGTGCCGCGATCGTTACTCACCAACAAATCCGGCCAACCATCGCTATCCAAATCTTGCCAGCTCACATCCAGGGTGCGGCCGTCGGCATCCCGAACTCCCGCGGCCTCGGCGATTTCCCGGAATTTAAAGCCGCCGTCATTCAAATACAGACGGTTGGGTAGCGCCGGATACAGACTGGCGTCGAACACGCCTTTTTTTTCGCCGACAAATTGGCTGTTGGCTTCGAAGGTTTTCTTACCTTTCTCGAAATCGACGAATTGGCCGACGTAGAGGTCCAACAGACCGTCGCGGTTAAAGTCGGCCGCCGCGGCCGACGTCGCCCACCCGTCGCCGGCAAACCCGGCATCGGCCGTCACGTCGACGAAACGCCCCGCGCCGCTATTGCGGTAGAGCAGGTTGCCGTCTTTGCCGGTCACCAATAAATCGGTGTTGCCATCGTTATCCAAATCAACCGCCAAACAGCCCATACCCCAGATTGTCCTGACCAATCCGCTCTCTTCGGTGGCATTTCTAAAACGACCGCCTTCATTCAAAAAAAGCGCATTGCCCTCGGCCTGTTGCCACCAATACGCTTTGCCGTAATAACGGGTTTGCCCGGAGCCGTTCACCAGAAACAAGTCCACATAGCCGTCGTTATTAAAATCCGCCGCGCACGCTCCCGAACCTAAAGACTCGTCGATGCCGGCCAGATGTTCGTCGCCTTGTTGATGGGAAAACATCAATCCCGACTCCCAGGTCCGATCGGCGAACGTCGCCGCCGACGGATGCGCCGCCTTGACCAATTGGGATGTCGGTATGGCCTCGGCCCGGAATGGAAAGCCATCCGGTATGTCGACCGGCGTCAAAAAGATCACCGCGCCTAGCAATGCCACCAATAAAACGGTACAAAATACATCGAGCGGCGTCAAAACTGAGCGGACTGGCATGGGGCAACTCTCGGTCGATGGAGATGGGAGTGAGGTTCGACGCTACTATCGCAACCGAATGAAACATCCTAAGTGCTCCGGCCGATAAAGACCGATAAAATCTAACCTAACCGGACCGAAAAAGAAATGAAGTTACTCACCCGTCTGCGGCAGCTTTTACCAGAAGCGCCGACGAATAGACGATGGAATATCAAAAAAGCGCTTGACGGCCGACTGAACCACTCGCCGGTTACCGAAACCCCAATACCAAAGGCTTATGCCATCCAATTTATCCGCGCCGATCTCCATAACGACTCTCCGCGATCTCAGCCAGCAATTCAGCGCCACGGGCCGTATCGAAGCGATCATCTTACGCCCGTTGCGCCGGGAACCGGCGCTATCGGTCGGCGAGGCCATCGCCGAACCGGGACGAGGCTTGCTCGGCGACCACCGAGCTACCCGCCGGCAGGCATCGAAGCGCGAATTGACGTTGTTCCAAGCTGAACACTTGCCTCTCGTTGCCAACTGGTGCGATCTTGCGACATTGAACCCGATTCGCTTGCGGCGAAATCTGCTGGTGTCCGGCATAAATCTGATCGGAATGCGCTCACTGTTTCCGGGTGTCTGGTTGGAATGGGCGATAGGCGAGGAAGTTCGCATGCAAGTGACCGGTCCTTGCGATCCTTGTTCAAAGATAGCGGCCGAGTTGGGCATGGGGAGTTATAACGAGCTGCGAGGGCATGGCGGCGTCACGGCGCGGATCTTGACGGGCGGCAAAATTCGCGTCGGCGATTCGGTTAACTTGATCCAGGTGCGGACCGAATCGGCGAATCAATAAATTCGGCTAGACGTTCGCGCCGAACTACGTCAAGCTCGTTGCCGCTGTAAGGCTTGCGCGGTCTTGCCGAATAGTTGCAGTACCGGCCCGGCGCCGGCAATCGCAACCGCATCGACCAGACAATACCAAGCCGCGACGCCGCTGGGCGGATTACCTTGGGGCAAATGCGAGGCCGGGTCGATCTCGGCCCAAGCCCAGGTGCCCGCGCCGGTACCGACAATTTCCAGCCATGAGGTAATAAAGAACGCGCCGAGATAAACCATCGGCGAGCGACCTTTAAACAGATAAGCTAAAAACACCAAAAACAGCACTGCGCCGATGATGTCCAGCCGTACCAAGCCGCTCAGACCGACCGCCGCCCAACCGCCGCAAGCAGCGACCACCAACACGGCGATCCGACGAGCGTGGCGTTGAAACAATCCGGAGCGCCCCAAAGCCACGGCAGTCAAGTAGACCAGACCGTGCCCGGCCGGCACGTAAGCCGGTACGTTGCCGAAACGGTAGATGTAGCCCTTCATGTAGACCGACGCGAAATATTCGCCAATCACCGCAAACGTCACGGCGACCGCAACCTGGGTCCGCACGTATTTACATTCGCCGCGCAACCAGGCAAACAAAAACAGCCAGCCGAAAAACGCCAGTAGATATTGCATGAATTGCGGCGCGAAGCCGTCGGTGGTCAGACAGATCGTGGTAGTCACGAACGTGAATGCGGCGATCTGGTAGTCGCGCGAGCGGTGTTCAGCCTGACAGTCGACCGACGGAAAATGAGGGAGCGAGAAAAAACTCATAGGCGATCAAACGAAAACGTAAGCCACGGCAATATAGCGCAGCACTTTACCGAAAAATATCGCGGTCAGCGAGGCCAAAAAGGATAACCTCAACCAGCCGGCGGCAAAACACAGGCCATCGCCAATTAAAGGCAACCAAGAAAGCAGCAAGGCCCAAGCCCCCCAGCGCCGGATCGTTTGCAACGATCTTTGCCGATCTTTGACCAGGGATTCAGCCGGGTATTTTTGCGCCCCCCACTGTCCTAGCCACCAGGTGGTCAGCGCCCCCAGGGTATTACCGACACTCGCGATCGCTACCAGCTCTAGCACCGAGTGGCCGTGCCGGCTCACCAAATAGGCCAGTACCGCTTCGGATCCGCCCGGCGCGACGGTCGAGGAGATAAAGGCGCTAGCGAATAAACCGATCAGGCCCCAGGAATCGAACGGCATGGTGTTTTGTCCCGCAAAAAAGCCCCTGAAACCGCAAGTTTCAGGGGCTTGATAAGTAACGAATTATTTATCGGGGAGCGGAATCGCTTTTTTGCCACCGACCAATTTGATCAATTTAGCGATAAACTCTATCGCGACACTCACTAAATGAGCGGCTTGCTCAATCAATGTCGCGACGATTTCGCCGGCCGACATGCCTTTAAAGCGCTTGACCAGCCAGGGGGCCAATACCAGACCGATTGCCAAGCCGATCACGGAGCCGCCGGAGATAAAGCCGGGCTCCGGAGCGGGCGCGGCGACTGGCGCGGCAGGCTGTGCCGGCGGCTGAGCGACGGCAACCGGCGTCACAGGAGCGTCGACTTTAGGATCGTAAACCTTTCCGCTGTAATCGTCCGGAAACACCGCTGGCGTCACGCCGGGAATACTCGGCAAATCTTCACTGCCCTTGCCGACTTTCAACTGGCCTTTCATGCCTTTTTCCATATGCTGGGCAATGTCGCAATGCACCAGATAGGTTTTATCGCCGGGCGGCAAAATCAAAGTGCCGGACACTTTACCGGGACCACTGACCTCCAGGTGAAACATGCCTTTCGGGTACAAATACTTAGGCAGACCGTGCATCATCCATTGATGGCGAATTTGGTCCTCATTGATGAAGTGAACGGTGAGTTTGGTACAAGGCTCGAAGTGAAACTCCTGCTGATCGAACGCGTACATCGTTCCAGGAAATTTCTCCGAATACTTGTGCCCAGCCCGAACCGTAATTTCTTTGGTAGCGGCGATTTTTTCGCAGCCGCCGGGCAGTGTATCGGTGTTTTGTCCCATCACCATGGCGCCTTCCATGTCCATCAGATGCCCGTCGCCGTGATTCATCATCTGGTTGTGATCCTCGATCTCGACCGCGCGGGCCGTGGATAGCGAGAGCAGGCAGATTAACGGGGCTAGGAATGCGAGTTTGTTCTTTTCGAACATGGCGGGTTTACCTCTGAGGGGCGAATCTTAATACTGTCCATCTACTGTTCCGACGCGGGCATACTCGTGTGTAATGCCCAAGCCATTCCGCCGCGTAGCACCGACGGAATGGCGGATACCGCAAGCCTTAAAACTCCTTGGCTTTACCCAACAATCCGTCGATTTGACGTTTGAAACCGGCGTTGGACAGATAAAGAATGTACAGACCGGCAAACAAAACCAAGGCGTACAACCCCATGCTACCTTTGCTAGTCGGTTGACCTGCTCCGGCTTTAAAGCCCATGTGAGCATCCAAACGCTCGCCGTTATCTTGCAGCAGCGTGATATGAATCAGGTATTTGCCTTGCTCGGGCACGCCCTGCGGCAACGACAGAACGACGGTACCGGATTTGTGTTTCTCGGCGCCTTGGAAAAACACCCGTTTGCCTTCCGGCTCCTTGGTGACTTCGAATTCCACCGCCATACCGCGATAGCGTTGATCTTGATAGTCAAATACCAATTGAGTCAACGTAGCAGTATCGGGGATATTGCCGCAGAATTCTTCGGCGGGATAAGCTTGGGGCTGATAGGCTGTGTAGTGGATCCAGTGGTCTTTCTCCAGCTCGAATTTACATTGGTCCGTATCGGTACCGGCCGCGCCACCGTGCGCCCAAAGCGCGGAGGAAAAAAACAGACCCCACAATACCAGCAAGCCTTTTCTAACTATGCGTGAGTTTCTCATATACACCCTTCCCGTGTTCTAATATCATTTTTTATTATAATTCATGCGCTTAGGCACGAATATCGTTAAAGCCGCCGTGCAAGAAATCCGCTCGAATCGGCCTTAAACCGGCGCTAACTCTAGCACATCACCCTATCCAAAGAAAGGCAATAGTTGGCGACCGGCTATGTTCAATTTTTTTTGTCAGCAATCAAAGACAATCTTTATAATGGGGTTATGAATTCTCTCCCAAACTGCGCCGATCTGTTCTGATCAGCTGAAAGAATCTCTCATCCTGTCTCACTAATATATGTCCAAACTAATCGAATCCGCCGAATGGAAAGCCGTCAAACAACACCACCAACAAATTGCCGGCAAATTTTGCATGAAGGATGCGTTCGACAAGGATAAACATCGCTTCGACAACTTCTCGGTGACCTTCAATGATTTACTGTTTGATTACTCCAAGAATCTCATCACCGAGGAAACGCTGCCGCTGTTGATTCAGCTTGCGGAACGCGCCAAGCTGAAGGAAAAAACCGAGGCGATGTTCTCCGGCTCCATCATTAATACCACGGAAAAACGCGCTGTCTTGCATACCGCGCTACGAAATCGCAGCAACACGCCGGTTTATTTTCGCGGCGAGGACGTCATGCCCGAAATCAACGCCGTGTTGTCGCGCATGCGGGTATTCACCGAACAAGTCCGTTCCGGCGCCTGGACCGGCTATACCGGCAAGGCGATTACCGACATCGTCAATATCGGTATCGGTGGCTCCGATTTAGGGCCAAAAATGGTCGATACCGCGTTAACCCCCTACGGCAAGGAAGGCTTGAAAGCCCACTTCGTTTCGAATGTCGATCAAACCGACATCGTCGAAACCCTGGCGCCGCTAAACCCGGAAACCACCCTGTTTTTGATTTCATCCAAAACCTTCACGACCCAGGAAACCATGACCAACGCACGTTCGGCGCGCAACTGGTTTCTCAAAACCGCGCGCGACCCCGGACACATGGCCAAACACTTCATTGCGATTTCCACCAACGAAGAAAAGGTCAAGGAATTCGGCATCGACCCGCGGAATATGTACGAATTCTGGGACTGGGTCGGTGGCCGCTATTCGCTGTGGTCGGTGATCGGCATGTCGGTCGCGTTGTACATCGGGATGGACAACTTCGAGGAGCTGTTGATGGGCGCGCACTTGGCCGACCAACATTTTCGTACCGCGCCCTATCAGCAAAATATCCCGGTCATCATGGGCCTACTTGGGATTTGGTATAACAACTTCTTCGAAGCCGAAACCTACGCAATCCTACCGTATGCGCAATCGCTAAAATACTTCGCCGACTATTTCCAGCAGGGCGACATGGAAAGCAACGGCAAGAGCGCGACGGTCAATGGCGACAAAGTCGATTACAACACCGGCCCCATCATCTGGGGCCAGCCCGGCACCAACGGCCAGCATGCGTTTTTTCAGTTGATCCACCAAGGCACCAAACTGATACCCGGCGACTTTTTGGCGGCGGCTCAGAGCCAGTACGATTTGCCGGATCATCACGACATCCTGATTTCCAATTTCCTGGCGCAGGCCGAAGCGCTAATGCGCGGCAAGACCGAAGCCGAAGTCCGTAACGATCTAAGTCACGAACCTAATCTGGACGACGCGCTGATTGCCTCGAAAATTTTCGAAGGCAATAAACCGTCCAATGCCTTTTTATTCAAAAAGCTGACGCCGAGAACGCTAGGGATGCTGATCGCGTTTTACGAACACAAAATCTTTGTGCAAGGCGTGATCTGGAACATCAATTCGTTCGACCAGATGGGCGTGGAACTCGGCAAAGTGCTGGCTCGCGCCATTCTTCCGCAATTGAAGAATGAGGATGTCATCGACGACCACGACTCTTCTACCAATGGTTTGATCAACGCTTACAAACGCTTACGGAAAGCTTGATACAAAAAAGGCTCGCCAAACTGGCGAGCCTTAGATCCTCAACCGACGCCGCAATTTACCGATACCAATCGCGCAACCGATAGGGTTCGTTGCGGCAAGTCAACTGGTTGGCGCAACGCTACTCCAGAACCTCCGCCGTTCGTCGCCCGATGCCGAAGCTCTCCAACACCATCAAGCCAACGCCGACGCAGATCGCCGAATCCGCAATATTAAAGACGGGCCAGTGCCAATCCCGGTAAAAAACATCGAGAAAATCGATCACATAACCATAGGCCACTCGGTCTATGAGGTTGCCTATCGCGCCGCCCAACACCAGCGACAAGGCCCAGGCCATCATGGTTTCGTGCCGTTTCAGCCTGTACAGCCAAATGCCGATAATACCGCTCATCACTACCGCCAGTCCGGCGAACAGCCAGCGCTGCCATCCCCCGACCTGGGCCAGAAAACTGAACGCGGCGCCGGTATTGCGGGCGTAAGTCAAATTGAAATTCGGCAACAGCGGAATTGATTCGTAGAGCTGAAAGTGGGCGTCGATCGCCAGTTTGCTGGCCTGATCGAGCACCAACACCAATACGGAAACCCATAACCACTTAAGCATACAATCGCGTCTCGCCTACGCCCGCCACATTCTCGACGCATCGGCCGCACAATTCCGGATGCTCCGGATGCTCGCCAATGTCGTAGCGCTGGTGCCAGCAGCGCACGCATTTTTGTTGTTCGGAAACGCCGACCTTGACCTTCAAACCGTCGATGTCGGTCGCGACCGCATCGTCCGGGCAGAATCGCATATCGGAAACGCCGGCGTTCGACGTAATGAAGATGAAGTGCAGCTCCTTGCCCAGCTTGTTCAATTCCGCGCCGTAGACCTCGTCGCAGTAAAGTTCGACTTCGGAATTCAACGACGCACCGATGGCTCCTGCTTTACGCAGAGCTTCCAGCTCCTTGGAAACCGCCGCTCGCACCGCCATGACCTTGTCCCAGGTGTCGCGGTTGATCGTCGCGTTCGCTTCCAGCGGGAACAGCCCTTGGTACCAGGTTTCCAGGAATACCGACTCACTGCGTTGGCCGGGAATGACAGACCAGATTTCGTCGGCGGTATAGCTGGTGATCGGTGCCAGCCAGCGTACCAGCGCCTCGACGACGTGATACATCGCGGTTTGGCCGGAACGGCGCGCCAGACAATCTTCCTTGGCCGTGTATTGCCTGTCCTTGACGATGTCCAGATAAAAGCCGCCCAAGTCGATGCTGCAGAAGTTCAGCACTTTTTGATAGATCACCTGGAATTGGTAATCGTCGTAAGCCGTTTTGATTTCTTCCTGCAACTGCCAGGCCTTGTCGACCGCCCAGCGGTCCAGTGCCAGCAGGTCGTTTTTACCGACCAAATGCTGAGCCGGGTCGAAGCCGTCCAGATTTGCCAGCAAAAAGCGCGCGGTATTGCGCAAGCGGCGATAGGCGTCGGAAGTGCGTTTCAAGATTTCGTCGGAGACCGACATTTCGTAACGGTAATCGGTGCTGGCCACCCAAAGCCGCAGCACGTCGGCGCCCAGCGATTTCATCACCGTCTGCGGCAGCACCACGTTGCCCTTGGATTTGGACATTTTCTTGCCTTCGGCATCGACCGTGAAGCCGTGGGTCAAGACCTCTTTATAAGGCGCGACATCGTTCATCGCCACGGAAGCCATCAGCGACGACTGGAACCAACCGCGATGTTGGTCCGAGCCTTCCAGATACAAATCGGCCGGAAATTTCAGTTGCTCGCGCCGTTCCAACACGGCGGCGTGGGTCACGCCGGAGTCGAACCAGACATCCAACGTGTCAGCGACTTTTTCGTAGTCTTCCGCTTCGGCACCCAATAACTCAGCCGCATCCAGCTCGAACCAGGCATCAATGCCGTGTTGTTCGATACGCTGCGCGACTCGTTCGATCAATTCGGCACTGCGCGGATGCAGCTCGCCGCTTTCTTTATGCACAAAAAAGGCAATCGGCACACCCCAGGTGCGCTGGCGCGAGACGCACCAGTCCGGGCGATTGGAAATCATCGCCTCGATGCGTGCCTGGCCCCAATCCGGCACCCAATCGACGCGCTTGACTTCGTTCAATGCAGTGTCGCGCAGACCATTTTGGTTCATCGAAATAAACCATTGCGGCGTGGCGCGGAAGATGATCGGGGTTTTGTGCCGCCAGCAATGCGGGTAGCTGTGTAGCAAGGCATGGTGGTGCAACAGCTTTCCGCGTTCGCGCAACACGTCCAGTACTTTGTCGTTGGCACTGAATACGTGTAGGCCGGCGAATAACTCGGTACCGGGCAGAAACACGCCGTTACCGCCGACCGGATTATCGACCGGCAGGTCATATTTCATGCCGACCACGTAGTCTTCCTGGCCGTGGCCGGGGGCGGTATGCACGGCGCCGGTACCGGCATCGGTGGTGACGTGTTCGCCGAGGATGATAGGCACTTGCCGGTCATAGAACGGATGCTCCAACAACAAGCCTTCCAGCGCGTTGCCCTTGCAGTAGCCGACGATGTGGTGCTCACCGATACCGTAACGCAACACGGCGTCTTTCAACAAGGCCTCGGCCAATAGCAGGCGTTCGGTTTGGCCGTCGATCTCGCATTGCACCACGGCGTATTCCAGCTCCGGATTCAAAGCCACGGCCTGGTTGGCGGGCAAGGTCCACGGCGTGGTAGTCCAGATCACCACCGACAGCGGGCCTTTACCTTCGCGGTCGCCGGCGTGATGGCATTTTTCCATGAAGGCATGCTCGTCGACGACGGCAAAGCGCACGTCGATCGCCGGCGAATGCTTGTCCTCGTATTCGACTTCCGCCTCGGCGAGCGCCGAACCGCAATCGGTACACCAATGCACCGGCTTGAAACCCTTGCTGAGATGGCCCTTGGCGGCGATGCGACCCAAGGCGCGGACGATGTCGGCCTCGAACGCGAAATCCATGGTCAGATAGGGATTGTCCCAATCGCCCAATACCCCGAGACGAATGAACTCTTCTTTTTGAATGCCAACCTGTTTCTTGGCGTAAGCGCGGCATTCCTTGCGAAATTCGGCCGGCGAAACCTTGACGCCGGCCTTGCCGACCGACTTTTCAACCATCAATTCGATCGGCAAGCCGTGGCAATCCCAGCCCGGCACATAGGGCGCATCGAAACCGGCCAGGGTCTTCGATTTGACGATGATATCCTTCAGGACCTTATTGACGGCATGACCGATGTGGATCGCGCCGTTCGCGTACGGCGGGCCGTCGTGCAACACGAACTTGGGCCGGCCGGCGCAAACCTCGCGAATTTTTTGATACAGCTGGTTTTCGTTCCACTGTTTCAGCATCTCCGGCTCGCGCTGGGCCAGATTGGCTTTCATCGCGAACTCGGTCTTGGGGAGGTTCAGGGTTTGTTTGTAGTCCATGCTCGTATCTGGATGGGCGAATCGACGCCGAGCGAGCGAAAAGCGCCGGTATCGATTAGCCTGATGAATTAAATGGCATAATTGAACGAGCGATTCTAGCATCATTAACTGACCGCTAGAAAGCGTGGACTGCGGTTATCCAGCCGAATGACGGCCGGAATCCGACGGGCGCTATCCGCTTGACGCGGATGTCAAAGAGAGAGTCGTGTCAGACCCTGTGTCGCAACCAGTACAGCCAGTAGACGCCCGCAATCAAGGCGCTGACGGCGACCGCGGTAAACGGATGGTCGTAATCCAAAAGGTTGGACATTCGCAATGCGGCGGAATCCCCCGTTATCGCGATGGCGGATTCGGCAAACTGCGCCACAATAAAGGCCATACCGAAATAAATCATGGTCCAAAAGTGAGTGCTTTTTGGCATGATGAACCCCCTTCTCGTTATTATAATTTTGATTCGCTATTATATTAGCGCTAATTTCGGTTTTTGCAAGTCACTTCCCTACACCTGCAGCAAGGAGTCGAGATGTCCAACAAACCCGCCCTCACCTCGGTCGCCATTCACCCACTGATCGCCCAACGCTGGAGTCCCAGAGCTTTCGCCCCGGATCGTCCGGTATCGGCCGAAGACCTGACCGCGTTACTGGAAGCCGCGCGCTGGGCGCCCTCCTGCTTCAACGATCAACCCTGGCGCTTCGTGGTTTGCGACAAATCCACCCACCCGGACGCTTGGGCGCGGGCTTTGGAAATCATCAACGACAAAAATCGGCTATGGGCCCGCCACGCGCCGGTACTAATCCTATCGGTCGCGATGGCGAACTTCAACCACAACGGCCAAGCCAACCGTTGGGCGATGTACGATACCGGGGCGGCGGCCTTAAACCTATGCCTGCAAGCCGGTGCGCTGGGCCTGGCGAGCCATCAAATGGGCGGTTTCGACGCGGCGGCGGCCCGGCAAGCTTTCGGCCTACCCGAGCAATGCACGCCGATGGCGATGCTGGCGATCGGTTATCAAGCGGACGCCGAGGAACTTCCCGAGGAATTTCGAACGGCCGAACTGGCGGTTCGGAGCCGCGCTGAACTGCGGCAACGTGCATACTTCGGCCACTGGGACGAATAATCCCGGCGCCAGGCGGGTAAAATCGCCGTTCGAAGAATCTAACCTCAAGGATTTCGCGCGTCCAGACCAAGCGCGCGTCTAGCCGCCTTATGTCGCGCGTCGCAGGGAGCGCCATATCGTCGTCGCCGGAGCCCATGCCATGAAACATTCTAGAAGCTCTTACGCCCGCAGCCTGATAGAAGCCAGTTTGGACCCCTTGGTAACGATTAGCGCCGACGGCAAAATCATGAATGTAAACCGAGCTACCGAAAAAGTCACCGGCGTCCCACGAAAAGCCCTGATCGGCAGCGATTTTTCCAATTACTTCACCGAGCCACAGAGAGCCCGAGACGGTTATCAGCTGGCCTTCTCGCAAGGCACGGTGATGGACTACCCGCTAGCAATCTGCCACGCCTCCGGCAAAATCACCGAGGTGCTCTATAACGCGTCGGTATACCGGGACGAGGAAGGCAATGTTGCCGGCCTATTCGCGGCGGCGCGCGACATCACCGCGCTGAAAAAAGCCCAACGGGAACTCGAATCGGCGATCGCCCAAATGCAATTGATTCGGGAAATGACGGACTTGTTGCAGAGCTGCCAGAAAACGGACGAAGCCTACCCGATTATCAAAACGGCGCTGGTCGCACTGTTTCCCAACACCGAAGGCGGGGTTTACATCATGGAACCGCAATCCCGCGCACTGACTCTGGTGGATCAATGGGGCCGGACGGACTTGGAAAAACTGTTCATGCCGAACGATTGCTGGGGCATGCGGCGCGGCCGAATTCATATCGCCGGCGACGGACGCGCCATCAATCCAATTTGCCGGCACGTTAAGCAAACGACCGCCGCTTATATTTGCATTCCGCTACTGGCCCACTCTCACGGATTAGGCCTGATTCACATCGAGTACCACTTAGGCGGTATGGACCCGGAAGAAATTCAGCGCAAATTCTCGATTGCCGAAACCGCGGCCGACAGCGCCCGTCTGGCGCTCGCCAATCTGACCTTGCGCGAGGAATTGCATGCGCTATCGATACGGGATCCGTTGACCGGACTGTTCAATCGCCGTTTTCTAGAAGAAGCAGTGGATCGGGAGCTGGTCCGTATGCACCGAGCCGACCAAACGCTGGCAATCGCCATACTGGACATCGATCACTTCAAGAGGCTGAACGACACTTACGGACACGACACCGGCGACGAGGTATTAAGGCAAGTCGCGCAATTGATGAGTCGCTTCCGGCGCGGCAACGACATCGTCTGCCGATACGGCGGCGAGGAATTCGTCATCGTCATGACCGAAATCGCCGTGGACGCCGCCGTCGAACGCCTGAATTCGCTACGGTCGGCGGTGGAAAGCCTGTCTTACAAAACCGAAGCCGGGACCAGAACGAGCGTCACGGCCTCGATCGGTATGTCGCTCTATCCAGAGCACGGCGATAACCGCCTGAATTTGATTACCCGCGCGGATCAGGCCCTGTATCTGGCCAAAAACGGCGGCCGCAACCGGGTTGTCGTCGCGGATTGACGCAAAGTACTCAATGCTCCGCGCCGACGCGCGGCGGGTAGGCAAACGGTTTGGCCAGCGGCTCGCCGACAAAAATGCCTTGACCGGGTTGCGCGACGCTCTTCCAATAAGCCTCGATCAGGCTGCTGCCGCGTAAATAAAAGTACATTAGTACGCCGGGATTGGAAAACTTGGCCGGAAAATTACACGGCTCGACCACCGCGCCGTAACTGCCGGTCGCCCCGGCCCGCAACCATTCCTGAATATTCATTTGATCGCTGCCCGACATCACGCCGCCCGACGACGTCAAATGATCGGCCACCGCGCCGGGCAAATAGCGGTTATCGGCAATATGCGGCACTTTGGTCAAGCCGGTAAAATAGAACATCACATCCTGCCGACCGGCAATGTAATCCTGTTCCAAATAATACACCGGCCAAAACTGGCTCAAACCCTTGGCGATTTCCGGAAACAAAACGGCCCGCGAGCTGCGCGCCTTATCCGAGGTTTTCAGCAAATAGGCCGCGCCCTTGGGCTGACTGTAGTCGGCGGCGACACCGGTATCGATCAAGCGCTTGGCCTCCTCGAACGTCGCACCGGCCACCGCCATCGTCGGTCGCCAACCGTGCGCCTTAAAAGGACGATCGGTTTCGGACGCGTAATACGGATTCCCACGGGTTTGCTGACAGCCTTTCGCGCAAAACGCCGGATCGAAACCGGCCGCCAGCGCGGTCGTGATCGACATGCATTCAACCCGGAACGGTTGCAACCAAGTGATCGCGTAAGCTTGCACGGCTTCCGGAGTCCGCTGGTCCAGCTTTTGTTTCAGCGCCGTGAATTCCTGCTTAGACATGACCGGTCGATTCGGCGCGAAGCTGACATGAATGATCTGATCGGCCGGGATACGCCGCTTGACCTGATAATATTCGCCAATGCGCCGGCTCAACGGATCGGCGTCATTTACAATGACCGCCAAATCGGCCGCCTCCAGCGCCGGCGACGGCTGATAGAGCGGCGAAATCGCCGCCAGCCCGGCCCGCGAGCATACGCCGCTCGCCAATAAAGCGATTAACGCCAAGTTGAGGATTCGAAGATAGGACACCGGGGAACTCCAGAAAAGACGACTGCCGACGAGTAAAGCTAAACCGCCAATGTAGTCGGCACTGGCCTAAATGCAACCAGGATTTGTAAAATCCCCAAACCAATGCGCGGGCCACAAGATAGCTGTTCGATCGCTTAGCCGACCGAATAGTTCAGGCCCCACCTTCGGTCAAAATACAATTCATTCGCGGAAAAAATCAGATGGACGCCATAGACAATATCCCCACCGTCGCCCACGTTATCCAACAGGCGGTTGCCCCGGTGTTTCTGCTGACCGGTGTCGCCGGCTTGTTGAGTGTCCTAACTAACCGGCTTGGCCGAGCTGTAGACCGGTTTCGGACGCTGTCCAAGCTGGCCGGAGAGGAAGGCGACAAACACTATGCCGAGATGCAAACACTGGCCAGACGCGGCCTCTGGATTCGCTGGGCGATTACGTTGTGCACGGTGTGCGCGCTATTGATTTGCTTATCGATCGTCACGATGTTCCTAGGCGTCCAGGTCACGGTGGATCTGTCGAATTTGGTGTCGACGCTATTCGTCGCGGCGATGCTGGCATTGATTGCCGGATTGTTATGCTTTTTGCGGGAAATTTCACTGGCGACCGGCATTATCGCGCCGCGCCGCCGGCAGCGGCATCTGAATAAATAAACGGACTAATGACCGTTCTCGGTCACAATCACGCCGATGCCGTTTTTCTGCAGCAATTCCTTGATCGTCGATACGCTGGCCGGGTTATCGTAGGGGCCAATCTTGACACGGTGCCAAATGGTTTCGCCGACCTTCGCTTTCTCGACGCGAGATTCTATCCCCAACAAAGCCAGCTTGGCCTTATGCCGCTCCGCTTCCGCCGCCTCTCGAAACGAGCCTGCCTGCATCACGTATTTGGTCGCCTTGGTCTTGCCGACCAACTGCTCGCGCACCCGTGTCTTGATTTCGTAATCGGGGACCACGACTTCGGCCTGCGGCAGGATGGTATAAAACTCGTAACGCGGCTCTTCCGGCTCCGCCGGCGCGGCCGTTTCGGCTTTAGCCTCCTCGGGCTTGGTCTCTTTCGAATCCGCCTTGGCCGGCGTCGGCGATTGCACCGGCAATTCGCGCTTGACGATCTCGGCGGCCGGCGGCGTCGCCGATTCCGGCTTGGCGGCGGTCAGTTCCGGCACCATTTTGCGGATCATATTCAAAAACACCACAAAAGCCGCCACCAAGCCGATCACAACCAACCAACGCCACGGCGCTATCCCTTTTTTCTGGGGGCGCCTGCGGCTATTGGCATAACTGGCCGACTGGACGCGATGTTTGTAATCTCTGGCCATTTACATCGCTTCTGGAGCGTTAATTTTCAGCAAGGTCAAACCATTAACCAGCACCTGCTTGACCGCGCAAATCAAATTCAGGCGGGCATTGCATAAGCGCTCGTCATCGACCAGGAATTGGTGGGCGTTGTAATAAGCGTGGAACTGGTTGGCCAACTCGCGTAGATACTGAATCAATTGGTGCGGTTCATATTGAACGGCGGCCTTTTCCAGCACCTCCGGATACTTAGCCAAGGTGGTCAACAACGCGCTTTCCTGTTCCTCGGTCAGCAAGTTTAGATTGGCCAGGCCCAATTGCGGATCGCGGCGGCGGCCTTTCTCGTCCAACTGCCGTAACACGCTGCACACCCTGGCGTGCGCGTATTGCACGTAGTACACCGGATTTTCGTTGGTTTTCGAGGTCGCCAATTTCAGGTCGAAATCCATATGCTGCTCGGACTTACGCATGACGTAGAAAAAGCGGCAGGCATCCCTGCCGACTTCGCCGCGAAGCTGGCGTAGCGTGACGAACTCGCCGGATCGCGTGGACATTTGCACCTTCTCGTCGCCGCGATACAACACCGCGAATTGCACCAGCAGCACTTTCAATTTGGCCTCGTCGGCGCCCAGCGCCTGCATCGCCGCCCTCACCCTCGGAATGTAACCGTGATGGTCGGCACCCCAAATGTTGACGATCCGGTCGAAACCTCGATCCAGCTTATTCATGTGGTAGGCAATATCGGAGGCAAAATAGGTGGTCTGCCCGTTATCGCGCACCACCACTCTATCCTTCTCGTCGCCGAGCCGACTGGACGCGAACCAAGTGGCGCCGTCCTGCACGTACAAATACCCGGCGTCTTCCAAGCGCTTCAATGCGGTTTGCACCGACTGGTCGTCCATCAGCGAGCGCTCGGAAAACCAGTGCTGGTAACCAACGCCGAATTCTTCGAGATCGTCCTTGATGTCAGCCAGAATCTCATTCAGGCCGGCATCGAATACCGCGCCGTAAGCCTCGGCACCCAACAAACTTTTAGCGCGTTCGATCAGCGCATCGATATGCTTTTCCTTATCGCCGCCTTGCGGCTCGTCGGCGGGCAAATCCGCCAGCACTTGCTCCACTGGCCGACGGTAGGCCTCGCCGGCATTTCGCTGCAGATTCGCCGCGATGTCGCGAACGTATTCGCCGCGATAGCCGTTGCTCGGAAACGTCAAGACTTCGCCTACGGCCTCCAAATAGCGTAGCCAGACGCTGGTGGCCAAAATATCCATCTGTCGGCCGGCATCGTTAACGTAATACTCGCGTTCGACCTCGAAACCGGCCGCTTCGAGCAGATCGGCCACCGCCGAACCGTAGGCGGCTCCCCGTCCGTGCCCGACATGCAAGGGCCCGGTCGGATTGGCGGAAACGAATTCGACCTGTACCCGCTGGCCTGCGCCGATCGTGCTCAAGCCGAAACCGGCGCCGGCGTCCAGGACTTGTTTGACGACTTCGAACTGACTGTCGGGATTAATGAAAAAATTGATGAAGCCGGGGCCTGCGATCTCGACTTTGCTAACCAACGTATCGACAGGCAACGCTGCCACGATTTTCTCGGCCAGAACTCTGGGAGAGGATTTGGCCGGCTTGGCCAACAACATCGCTAGATTGGTCGCGAAATCGCCATGTTGGGCGTCCTTGGTCCGCTCCAGATTGATTTGAGCTTCAAAATCGCTGTCGAGTAGGCCTTCCGCTTTCAGTGCGTTAACGGATTGTTGTAACAGAGATTCCAGCGTTTGTTTCATTGCGTCGGTCGATGCGGATTCGTCGAAAAATGTTCGCCATTATCCACGAAAACCCTAGCGAAGGCTAGAACGCTCGCCGAACAGCGCCGTGCCGATCCGCACCAACGTCGAGCCTTCGGCGACCGCGGCCCGCAAATCGCCACTCATGCCGTAAGACAAGGTATCCAACCCAGGCAGATTCAACGCCTGAACCGCCGAGCAAAGCGAGCGGTAAGGCTGGCATTGCGCGGCATAGTCGGATTGCGGCTCGGGTATGGCCATCACGCCGCGCAACCTCAACCGGGGCAACTTCGCCACTTGTTCGACCAACGCCGGCAGCTCGGCCAGCGCCACACCGGATTTACTGGCTTCACCGCTGATGTTGACTTGCAAGCAAACATTCAACGGCGGCAGATAATCCGGGCGCTGCTCGCTGAGCCGCTCGGCGATTTTCAGTCGATCGACGCTATGCACCCAGGCGAAATGCTGGGCGATCGGCTTGGTTTTATTGGATTGAATCGGACCGATGAAATGCCAGGAGATCGCAAACGCCGACAATGCCTGCTGCTTTATCAAAGCCTCCTGTAGGTAATTTTCGCCGAAATGGCGCTGCCCCCAACGATAGGCGGCGGCCACGTCGGCGGCGGGTTTGGTTTTACTGACTGCCAACAAACGCACGCACCCGGTCGCCCGGCCGACGGCGATCTCGGCGGCACGCAATTCGGCGGTCACCGCCGCGAAACGCTCTGCTATCGTCGTCATGACGACTCATCGCTCCGCTTACCCACGAACAAACGGGAAAACAACAAGCCGGACTCGAACAGCATCCACATAGGCACGGCCAACAAGGTTTGCGACAAAGCATCCGGCGGCGTCAAAAACATCGCAACCACAAACACACCGACGATGACGTAAGGACGCTTTTCGGCCAAACTTTCCGGCGAAACGATGCCGGCCCAAACCAGTACGATCGTAAAAATCGGCACCTCGAAGCAAACTCCGAACGCAAAAAACATCCCCAATACAAAATCGAGATAGGTGGCGATGTCGGTCATCACAGCGACCCCGGCCGGCGCGGTCGCGGTCAAATAACCGAACACCAACGGAAACACCAGAAAATACGCAAATGCCGCGCCGCCGTAAAACAACAAGGTACTGGCAACCAATAGCGGCAATACCATCAGCTTTTCATGACGGTATAAACCCGGCGCGACGAAGCCCCAAAACTGATAGAGAATAAACGGAATAGCGGCGAACACCGCGACGACGAAGGCCAGCTTGAACGGCGTGAAAAACGGCGAAGCGACGTCGATAGCGATCATCGAGCTGTTTTTAGGCATGTGCGCCAACAGCGGCTCCGCCAAATAAGCGTAAATCTCGTTGGCATAGCTGGCGGTACCGATGAACACCAACAGTACGCACAACACCACCTTAAGCAGGCGGTCGCGCAATTCGACGAGATGACTGAAAAAAGATTGTTCGCTATCCTGCGGATTTGTGCGGGTCATTGGGCTGATCGGTCTCGGTCGGCGCCTGCAAGCTAAAGTTGATGTCGTCCACGGCGGACTGGGTGTCTCTCAAGGCCTGTTGCAATTCGTCGGCTCCGATTCGCTGTTGCAACAATTGCCGCATTTCCTCGGCCTGCAATTCCTGTTTGATTTCGGCCTTGGCGGTCGAAATGATGCCGCGCGCCTTACCCACCCATAAACCCGCAATGCGCGCGGCCTTAGGCAGCTTTTCGGGCCCCAGCACCAGCAGGGCCACTAGCCCTATCATCAGCAACTCGGAAAAACCGACTTCGAACATGGCTTAGACCTGATCTTTTTCTTTATGAGTCACTTCGCCTTCCAGGGTTTCGCCATTTTCCTTGGCTAACGACTTATCGGATTCACCTCCTTCCTTGACCGCCGAACGAAAACCCTTGATCGCCTCGCCCAGATCGGCACCGACGTTTTTTAAGCGCTTGGTACCGAAGACCAGAACCACGATCACCAACACCACTAACAAATGCGGAATACTGAAGCCCATGACTCGCTCCTAATTAATTCGTTTGGGAAGATTGACGCTGCGCTTTTTCTTGAAGTCCGGACAAGCCGAAACGCCGGCGCAACTCGTTCAACACGGCATCCGGGCCCAGCCCTTGATGCGCCAGCAACACCATGCTGTGAAACCAGAGGTCGGCGACTTCGTAGACAATCTTTTCCGGATCGCCGTCTTTAGCGGCCATGACCGTCTCGGTGGCCTCCTCGCCGATCTTTTTTAGGATTTGATCCAGACCTTTGGCGTAAAGACCCGCCACATAAGACTGATCGGCGGATTGTTGCTTGCGCTGTTCGAGAACTTCGGCAAGTTGGTGCAGAACGTCGCTCATTCAACCGGGGACAATGGTTAATAAAGTCAAAATCATAACACGACCGCCGCAAAAACCGACGGGCAAAAAAAACCTCCCAGCGCTTGCGCGGTGGAAGGCAAAAAACCAAGCGGAGTACTTAAGAAGGAGGTTACCGCTCGTTATTACAACACCAGGAGGTAGTTACAAATTCGGGATCAGCCGTTGGACTGAGCTTTGGACATATTGCTAAACATCGACGTCGCCGCAAACAGAACCGTCGAGACCAAAAACAAACCGGACATAAAGTTCCAAATCCCGGCAAAAAACAAAGTACCGATCAGAATATCTTTTTTCATGTCTTGCATCGCTTTCATCTCCTCTCAACCTTGCCCTTGACAAGATTCCATCTGTTTGCTTTTCAGTTGCCGCATACTATACAGTACAAAAAAAAGTTTACAATTCGGAATTTATTAAATAAATTGTATCCATTAGAGAAACAATTAGCGTATTAGCACGCCTACCCCCCCCAGACGACCAAGGAGGTTTCGATGGATAAACTGACCAGCATGAATGTGTTTGTACGCGTCGCCAAAGCCGGTAGCTTTGCCGGCGCCGCCAAGGACTTGGACATTTCCAGGGCGATGGCCACCAAACACATCATGCAGCTCGAAAGCGAATTGAACACCCGCTTGTTCAACCGCACCACCCGCAGCCTAAGTCTAAC
This sequence comes from Methylomonas sp. LWB, assembly GCF_001856095.1. Classification (NCBI taxonomy): domain Bacteria; kingdom Pseudomonadati; phylum Pseudomonadota; class Gammaproteobacteria; order Methylococcales; family Methylococcaceae; genus Methylomonas; species Methylomonas sp. LWB. Next base: position 265,006 of record NZ_MKMC01000056.1, on the reverse strand, counting down.
CGAGGCCGGCGAAGCCTATTTGGAACGCTGTCAGCAGGTGCTGTTGGACGTCGCCGAGATGGAGTCGGCGGTCACCCATTTGCAAACCGAACCGCGCGGCATGTTGAAAATCCTGGCGCCGCCGGTCATTGGCGCCAGCCACATTTCGCCCGGACTGACCGAGTATCTGAAAAACTATCCGGACCTGTCGGTCGATATGGTGCTAAAAGGCGGCCAGGTAGACCTGATCGACGAAGGCGTCGATTTGGCGATTTACCTGGGCCAACTTAACGACACCAGCTTGGTCGCCCGCAAAATCGCCACCTCGTCGCTGGTGGTTTGCGCTTCGCCGGAATATTTGAAGCTGCACGGCACTCCTCAAGACCCGGAAGACCTGGAGGATCATAGCTGCTTGATCAACTGGGCGATTCCACCACGCAATAAATGGCGTTTCAAAGGCATTCTCGGCGAACGGACAGTTACAGTGACCGGCCGGATGCAGGCCAATATGGCCGACCCGATCCGCAATGCCGCCGTCAACGGCCTTGGCCTGATCATGCTGCCGCGCTACATCGTCGGCCGCGACATCGAACAAGGTCGCTTGCAAGTGGTGATGGAGCAATACGGTATCACCCCGCTGGAAATTTACGCGGTTTATCCGCACCGCAAATATTTGTCGGCCAAAGTGCGATCGTTTCTGGACTTCATCCAAGCTTGGCTGCCGCATCGCATCGGCATGGATCCGCCGTGAACGACCTGCAAGCAAAATGGGACGCGATCTATCAAGCCGCCCACCAACCAGGACCGCCGACCGAAGTGCTGGCTGAACACCCCTTCCTGTTACCGGCCGAGGGCTCTGCGCTGGATCTGGCTTGCGGATTAGGCGGAAATGCTTTGTTTTTAGCCCAGCAAGGCCTGCGCGTCCAAGCCTGGGACATCTCCTCGCGCGCACTGGAAATACTAGCCTCCCACGCCAAGCTAAGATCGCTCGACATCACCTGCCGGCAACACCGTATCGAAGCCGACAGCTTGCGCAATCAGCTATTCGATGTAATTGTCATCAGTCGTTTTCTTGACCGCACCCTGTGTAATGCGATAATGACGGCCTTGAAGCCCGAAGGCTTGTTGTTTTATCAAACCTTTATCCGCGACAAACCGGAACCGATCGGCCCCAGCAACCCCGCTTTCCTGCTGAACCGCAACGAATTGTTACAACTGTTTGCCCCGCTGACGCCGGTATATTACCGGGAATACGCCCGCACCGGCGACTTGCGGCGCGGACCACGCAACGAAGCGGCCTTCATCGGACAGAATACCAACCTTGACTCGACACCATGATAGACAATCTCGACCCCAAACAAGCCTGGGCCTTACTGCAGAACAACCCATCCGCGGTACTGATCGACGTTAGAACCGCGATCGAACACGGTTTCGTCGGCCATCCTCCCAAAGCGATACACATCGCCTGGAAGGAATTCCCCGGCATGCAACTCAACCCGACCTTCGTGGAGCAGGTGCAACAACACGCCCCGGACCCATCGGCGCCGATTTTGTTGTTATGCCGCAGTGGCGTCCGCTCGGTCGAAGCCGCCAAAGCTCTGGAAGCGGCCGGCTACCGGCATTTGGTCAACATCCTGGAAGGCTTCGAAGGCCCGCTGGACGAGCAAAAACACCGCGGAAAACTCGGCGGCTGGCGTTTCCACGGCCTGCCCTGGGAACAAAGCTAAGCCGTCGCAAATATTTTTCAGTATCGAGGCAAGCGCCTCTACCTACATCGATTTCCCTATTCTCTAAAAATCCGACAATCCTGTGATAGAAAAACTTAGAAACATCGCCATCATCGCTCACGTTGACCATGGCAAAACCACCCTCGTCGATCAATTGCTGCAACAATCCGGCACCTTCGACGCCCACGAAAAAGTCGACGAACGCGTGATGGACTCCAACGCGCTGGAAAAAGAACGCGGAATCACCATTCTGGCGAAGAATACCGCGATCGACTGGAACGGCTATCACATCAACATCGTCGACACACCGGGCCACGCCGATTTCGGCGGCGAAGTGGAGCGGGTGCTGTCCATGGTCGATTGCGTATTGTTGCTGGTCGACGCCGTGGACGGCCCTATGCCGCAAACCCGCTTCGTGACTCAGAAAGCCTTCGCCCTGGGCTTGAAACCCATCGTCGTCATCAACAAAGTCGACCGCCCCGGCGCCCGCCCGGACTGGGTCATCGACCAAACTTTCGATTTGTTCGACCGGCTCGGCGCCACCGACGAACAATTGGATTTCCCGATCGTCTATGCCTCGGCGCTGAAAGGTTACGCGGGTCTGGAACTGGAAAGCACCGTCGAGGGCGGTGACATGACCCCGCTGTTCCAAACCATCGTCGACAAGGTGAGTCCGCCGCCGGTCAATATCGACGGCCCGTTCCAAATGCAAGTCATCAGCCTGGACTACAACAGCTATGTTGGCGTGATCGGCATTGGCCGCATCCAGCGCGGCAGCGTCAAAACCAACCAACCGCTGACCTTGATCAACCGAGAAGGCGCCACCCGCAACGGCCGAATGCTGCAAATCTTCGGTTTCAAGGGGCTGGAACGTATCGAAGTGCCGCAAGCGCAAGCCGGCGACATCATCGCGTTCACCGGTATCGACAAACTGGAAATTTCAGACACGTTATGTCAGCAGGACGCGGTCGAAGCCTTGCCGCCGCTGAAAGTCGACGAACCGACCGTCAGCATGACGTTCCAGGTCAACAACTCGCCGTTCGCCGGCAAGGAAGGCAAATTCGTCACGTCGCGGCAAATACGCGATCGGCTGCACAAGGAATTGCAGCACAACGTCGCATTGCGCGTCGAGGACACCAGCGATCCGGACAAATTTAAAGTGTCCGGCCGCGGCGAATTGCATTTGTCGATTTTGATCGAAAACATGCGTCGCGAAGGCTTCGAATTGGGCGTGTCGCGTCCGGAAGTGATTTTCAAGGAAGAAGATGGCGTCACCACCGAACCGTTCGAAATGGTCACCATCGAAGTGGAAGATGAACATCAGGGCGCGATCATGGAAAAACTCGGCGAGCGCAAGGGCGATTTGCTGAACATGGTCCCTGACGGCAAGGGCCGTATCCGCTTGGAATATATGGTACCGTCGCGCGGCTTGATCGGCTTCCAAACCGAATTCATGACCGCCACTTCCGGGTCCGGTTTGTTCTACCACGTCTTCGACCATTACGGCCCTGTCAAACCCGGTACCTTCGGCGTGCGTAAGCGCGGCGTATTGGTCTCGATGGTTCAAGGCAAGGCATTGGCCTACGCGCTGTTCGCCCTTCAAGAACGCGGCGAATTGTTCATCGTTCACGCCGACGAAGTCTACGAAGGCATGCTGGTTGGCATTCATTCGCGCGCCAACGATTTGGTTGTGAACCCGACCAAGGCCAAACAGCTCACCAACATCCGCGCGGCCGGCACCGACGAAAACCTGATCCTGACCCGCATCCAAAAAATGACGCTGGAACAGGCCTTGGAATTCATCGACGAGGACGAACTGGTCGAAGTCACGCCGCAATCGATACGCCTGCGTAAAAAGCTGCTATCCGAGAACGACCGCAAACGCGCCTCGCGTTCAGCTGAATAAACCAGCACGCGCAAACCTGAAAATCGCCGGTTTCTCGCTTCGAGGCCGGCGATCTGATCGAGTGGTCCGGAACCCCGCTATTGCCGGACCGGCGAATCCACGACCCGCCACGCCGTCTTGCCGCACTCAGTCAATCCAGCCAAACAGCATCATCGACAAAAATCGGCACGCGCCAACCGGTATTGCCGCACGCGTTGAACCTCGGTTTATTGCAGCACAAACTTCAAACCGATCACGAGCAACAAGGTTGCCAGGGCCGGACGGAGAAATTGCTCCGGAATCTTCGCGCTCAAGTGGCTACCCAGCCAGATACCCGGCAGAGAACCGGCCAACAAGCTCAACAGCAATTGCAAATCGAAGTTTCCGAGACTCAAGTGCCCAAGCCCGGCCACTGCGGTCAATGGAATCGCATGGGCCAGATCGGTGCCGACAATTTTCAGCGTCGTCATTCTCGGATATAGAAATAGCAGCGCGACGGTACCCAGCGCACCGGCTCCCACCGACGACAGGGTCACCAACACGCCCAATATCGCGCCGGTCAACACCGTTGCAAATCGCTCCCAACTCGGCGAAAACCGGCCACTGTTATCCTGATTGCTATGCTCGTCGTCGATTTCTTCTTTCGCCGAATGACGTAGCATCCAGCTACGAACCAGCAACGCGCAGGCCGTCAGCAACAAAGCCACGCCCAACGTGAAAGTAATCATACCGGTGGTTTCCTTACCGACCGCCATCAGATTTTTCAGCACGTAAAGCGTCATACCCGCGAACGGCAAGCTACCCAGCGCGAGCCAACCGACGATGCGCCAATCCACGGACTTGTGCTTGCCGTGATGAACAAAAACGCCGGCGGTTTTGGTAATCGCCGCGTATAACAGATCGGTACCGACCGCGACGGCTGGTTTGAAACCGAAAAGGAACACCAACAACGGCGTCATCAAAGAGCCGCCGCCGACGCCGGTCACGCCCACCAGCAAACCGACTACAAAACCCGACAGCGTATACATTAAATTCATAATTTCCGGCCTTCTATTTCGTTAATTCAGATAAGCGCGGACATTATGCCAGTGTTACCGGTCGGCATTTTAATGATAAAAATGAATACTATTATGCCTTTTTCAGATACAAAAGCCCGCAGCCTCGATTGCCACCATCACTGTGGCAATCCAGCCAAGTCGCCGGCGGACTCCAAGGTCACACGCTCCACCTTTTAGAACCGCGAGCGCGGTACTTAGCGAAATAGCGATTTCCGGTAAAGATATAAATGCACGCCTAAATTGGCGACGAACAGGTAGCCCGTCGCCGCATGCCAGTGCCGCCAGCGTTTTCGGCGCACCGCAGTAAGTGCCAGCGAGGCCGCCAGACTCCCCAACATGGCGATTTTGTTGTAACGGTTAATGCGCTTCTTGGTCAACAGCGGCGGCGTTAACGCGTCGCCCAAGACATTGTCGACGGCGGCATCGAGTTTGGCTTCCAGCTCTGCCATCGGTGTATCCCCGGGATCGAAACTCACGACGACACTGCCGGTGCGTGGATTGGCTTGCCATTGGGTAATCGCCGTGATGTTTGCCAACTCCCGGCTAAGTTGAGTTTGTCGAGCCGGGTCCCGCAAGCCTTTGTCGCGTATTCTGATTCGTCCAGGCAACGAAGATACAATTCTGCTCATGCAATCGGTTTATCATTGAAAATTGAAAGGATCGCCGCACACGGAGATGCGACGACTAATCGCTCGCTTCCGGCATTTCGACTCGAAACCAGGCGGCATATAGGGCTGGCAAAAACAATAGGGTCAGCAACGTGGCCACAGTGAGCCCGCCCATGATGGCGACCGCCATGGGGCCGAAAAACGCGCTGCGCGTCAGCGGAATCATCGCCAATATCGCCGCCGCCGCCGTCAACACGATAGGGCGAAAACGCCGCACCGTGGAATCGACGATGGCATCGAAATCGGCGCGGCCGGCCGCTTTATCCTGATCGATTTGATCGACCAGGATTACCGAATTACGCATGATCATGCCCGACAACGCGATCGTGCCCAACATCGCCACAAAGCCGAACGGCTGATGAAACAGCAACAAGAACAGTGTCACGCCTATCATGCCAAGCGGCGCGGTCAATACGACCAACGCGACTCGGGAAAAACTTTGCAACTGAATCATCAACACCGTCAAGACGCTGATGACGAACAGCGGCATACCGGCAGCCACCGACTCGCCGCCTTTCGCCGACTCCTCGACCGCGCCGCCGGTTTCCAAGCGATACCCGACCGGCAGCTTACGTTTGAATTCGGCCAGATCGGCCTCGATCCGGGCCGAAACCATCGGCGCCTGGATGTCGCCGTACAGATTCGCCCGCACGGTCACGGTCGGAATCCGATTCCGGCGCCAGATCACGCCCTCCTCAAAGCCGTATTCCAGAATCGCGATTTGCGACAGCGGCACGCTATGCCCGCTCCTGGTAGGCAACATCAGATGTTGCAATAGCGATAAATGCTGGCGCTCAACCTTGGTGCCGCGAATCAGCAAATCGATGCGCTCGATGTCCTCGCGAAACTCGGTGACGTACAATCCCTGCAAAGCGCCGTTGATCAGATTGGCAATGTCGTTGGAGCCAATGCCGAGCAGACGAGCCTTGGATTGATCGACATCGACCCTGACGACTTTGACCGGTTCCTCCCAGTCCAATTGCACATTGGACAAATAAGGGGTGGCGCGCATCGTATCGGCCACCTGTCGAGCCAGACGGCGCAATTCGCTCAAATCCGGTCCGGATACCCGAAACTGCACCGGAAAACCGACCGGCGGGCCGTTTTCCAAACGCAGAACGCTGCCCCGCAAATTGGGGAAATCCTGTTCGAACAATTGAATCAAGCGAAGCCGCAGCGCCTCGCGTTCCGCGGGTCCCTGAGTCAAAACCACGAATTGGGCAAAATTGCGCTGCGGTAACTGTTGATCCAACGGCAGATAAAAGCGCGGACTGCCGTTGCCCACATAGGCCACGTAGTTTTCGATGCCGGATTGCCGGCTCAACCAATCTTCCAGTTTTTTCACCTCGGCTTCGGTCGCCGCGTAAGATACGCCTTCGGCCAAACGTAGATCCACGACGAGTTCGGGCCGGGTCGAATCCGGAAAAAATTGTTGTTGCACGAATTTAAAACCGACGATCGCCCCGACGAACATTGCCAACGTAATCGTAATCACCAACCAACGATGCGAGACGCAGCCGGCCACCAACCCGCGAAACCGGCGATAAAAAGGCGTCTGGTACAAATCGTCGTGACCGGTCGCCTCGCTGCCGATGCCGGCGCGCGCCAACCAGCGGGCAAACACCGACGGTCGGGCGTGGCGATCTCGGTAATTCGGCAGTAGCCGAAATCCCAAATAAGGCACAAACACCACCGCAGCGACCCAAGACACCAACAACGCAATCACCACCACCTGGAAAATCGAGCGGGTGTATTCGCCGGTCGAAGATTCGGCGGTGGCGATCGGCAAAAAACCGGCGGCGGTGACCAAGGTACCGCTGAGCATCGGCATCGCGGTCGAGGTATAGGCAAAGGCCGCCGCCCTGGTACGCTCCCAGCCCTGCTCCATTTTCGACGCCATCATTTCGACCGCGATGATGGCATCGTCCACTAGCAAGCCGAGCGCCAAAATCAACGCGCCCAACGAAATCTTATGCAAACCGACGCCGAACAAATGCATGAGCCAAAAGGTGATCGCCAATACCACCGGTATGCTAATGGCCACGACGATGCCGGTACGTAATCCCAGCGACATCAAGCTAACCGCCAACACGATCACGACCGCTTCCGCCAGCGATTTGACGAATTCGTTGACCGATCGCTGCACGGCTTTAGGTTGAGACGAAACCGGATGCAGTTCCAGACCGACCGGCAACTGGCTTTGAATTTGGGTGACCGCGGCGTCCAGAGCCTTGCCCAGCCGAATGATGTCGCCGCCGTCACGCATGGCGACACCGAGCAATAAGGATTCTTGACCGTTAAAACGCACCTTGTCCTTGGGCGGATCTTCGTAGCCCCTGCCGACTGTCGCGACATCGCCGAGGCGAAATTCCTGATTGTTAACCCGGAGTCTCACATCCCTCAAGGCCTCCACCTGGTCGTAGCGACCGGATACGGCGATCCGGACGTGCTCGTCGGGCGAGTCGAAACTGCCGCTGCCGGTGACCAGATTTTGGGCCTGTAGGGTCTGCAGCATGCTGACCACATCGATACCCATCGTCGCCAACTTGGCATTCGACAAATCGACGTAGATACGCTGTTTTTGCTCGCCGAAAAAATCCACCTTGACGACGTCCGGCACCCGCAACAATTCGGCGCGTACCGTTTCGGCGTGCCGTTTCAATTCGGCGTAGTCGTAACCCGGCCCTGTCAACGCGTATAAATTGCCGTAGACATCGCCGAATTCGTCGTTAAAGGTTGGCCCTTCGACGCCGTCGGGCAGGGTATAGCGAATATCGCCGACCTTTTTCCGCGCCTGATAAAAAATATTGGGGACTTCGCTGGGCGGCGTCGAATCGAGGGCCGACAGAAATATCAATGATTCGCCGGCTCGCGAGTAGCTGCGCAAGGTATCCAGCCACGGCACTTCCTGGAGTTTTTTCTCGAGTTTATCGGTGACCTGCCGCTCGACCTCTTCCGCGCTAGCTCCAGGCCAACCGGTTCTTATCACCATGATCTTGAACGTAAACGGCGGGTCCTCGGATTGCCCCAGCTTGGTATAAGACGCCATCCCGACCAACGTCATTACCAGCATCGCGTACAGTACCAGCGCCGGGTGGCGCAAGGCCCACTCGGACAGGTTGAATCCCTTCATGGCCGACTCCGCGACGGCACCGCTCTGACGATCTGGCCCGGCACCAAGGTCTGAACACCCGCCGCGACGACTTGCTCCCCACTTTGCAAACCCTCTAGGATCAGCACGCCATCCTCACGGTAATCGCCGGCCCGCACCGGTCTGGGCCGCACTTCGCCATTGGCTGGATTGACGACCCAAACCACCGTCCGTCCGTCCCGCTCGGTCAACGCCGGCGTCGGCAGCAAATAGGCGGCGGTATCTTGCCGATAAAAACGCACCCCGGCCGTCATGCCCAAGCGTACCGCCGCATCGGGATTCTGAAGCGCCACCCGCACCTGGAAGGTGCGGGTGGCGCTATCGGCGGCCGGCGCCACCTCCCTGACCCGGCCCTGATACGTCACCCCCGGATACGCCCATAAGCGGACTTCAGCCGGCGTATCGACCGCAATTCCAGCCATCCGCGACTCGGGTACCGCGATCGCTACCTCCTTGGCTTCGGCCACCGCGATCCGAACGATGGGTTCGCCAGCCGCGACAACCTGCCCCGGCTCGGCGCGGATCTCGGTCACCACGCCGTCGCGTTCGGCCAATAGATGGGTATAGCGCGACTGATTACCGGTCACGGCGGCCTGAGCGCGTGCCTGCTTGGCGCGGGCGGCGGCGGCCTTGTACTGGGCTTCCTGAATATCCAAGGCCTGATTGGAGATAAACTTGCGGGCGTACAATTGCCGCTGCCGGTCCAATTCGGCCTGCGCCAGCGCCAGATCGGCTTCGGCGGCCCGCACTTCGGCCTGGGCGGCCTGAGTGGACAAGCCGGTATCGACCGCATCCAACTTCGCCAACATCTGACCGGCCACGACCACGGCGCCGACGTCGACGTTGCGTTCGATAATCTTGCCGGCGATCCTGAAACCCTGCACACTTTCGTATCGCGAACGAACCTCGCCGACCAGCGTGGTCGGCGCTTCGGCAGTGCGTTCCCCCACCGTCGTCACCAATGCCGGCCTGGGCGGCGGCGGCGGCGGCACCGGTTGCTCGCAGCCGATCAACATCAGCAGCGGCAACATCGCAAACAAAAACTTCATTGAATTTCCTCGAGAGGTGAAATGGCGTTGGACGGGATACGGCTTCAAGCGGAAGCGGCCATGGCCTGCAAGATGGTTTCCAGCGGCACCAACGAAATTTCGGCGCTGAACAACAAGGCGTTGTCCGCGCGAAACAGCCCGTAACATTCGTAATCCAGCGGTGTGGCGCGCAGATCGCCGAAATCGTGTTCGGCGCAATTGGCGGCCGGTTTGATCAGAATATGTAAAGCGTCGTTACTGCGTAATTCGGCCAACAGCCGCCGGTCGATGCTGATTTTGTGAGAGGTGTACACCATCGGATTACGCTCGAAGTCGTGCTGCCATTTCAACGCTTTTTCCAATAAGGCACTGGACAACAGCGCGCAAGGAAACAACTCCGGAAAACCGACGACATCCTGAATTTCGTCGATGTATTCCGATTGATCCCGCAATGAGCCGCACAGAAAATTCTTGGCATTGCTGTTCATCATGAACTTGCGTTTCAGGAAATAGCCGTTCGGCAGAAAGCAGCGATCCGGCTGGATCCGCATCTCGCCGATGCCTAGCAAATCCGGCTTGCCCGTCACCAACGGCCGGGCGGTTTCCTTTTTAAAGCCCATCAACGCCAGGCCGCCATCGGCCTTGACCGCGATCCGGTTGCTCAGTACCGGCTCGGGTTCGAGTTTGAATTGCGACTGTTTGATCTCGACCGCCACGTGTTGACCCGGCTTGACCGCGTTGGCGAAAGTAAACTGGTAATTGCTGAAATGCAGACCGTGCTCGGCAATCAACCGCTCTTCACCCAGCTCGCGGCGGAAATCCGCCACTTTGCCCTCGACCAGCGATTCCAACTGAAACCCCATCACGATCGGGCCGGCGAACGGATTCCGACTGATCCGACCCCACTTCTTACTGTCGTGAAACAGGTTGAAGTCGTCGGTGGAGTTGCGGGCGACGTCGATATGCAGCTTGCTGAAAATTTCCGAATTCATGACATCCTTGGGTTCGAGTTGGCAACGATGACTAAGCGCCGACATGCTAGCACCGATCACATCGCCGGAAAATTGGCCGGAATTGTCGCCGATCAAATCGCCGGCACGATTCCGCTAGTCGCGATCCATGGCATCGGTACATGCGAAATCCGCGATAAGAGTACCGACGCAAGTCAAGTCGGACCGGGTAAGTTTAGCGCGAGACGCGACTCTCGTTTGTCGTTGCCGTTATTCCTCGAGGCAGCACACCTTGTTACGCCCGGTTTGCTTGGCTTGGTATAGCGCTTGGTCCGCCAGATTCAGCAAGGTATCGATGTTGACGCTGGATTCGCGCAACGTAGCGATACCGATGGACACGGTGAACCGTAACGGCAACCCCGACGCCAGCGCAATTTTGCTGGCGGCGACGATGACCCGCAAGCGGTCGGCCACTTCGACCGCTTTTTGCAAACCGGTTTCAGGCAACAACACCGCAAATTCCTCGCCGCCCAAGCGGCCGGGAATGTCGATTTCGCGGAGCGTCTCGATGAAGATTTGCCCCATTTTCTGCAAAACCCTATCCCCGATCGCGTGGCCGTAAGTATCGTTAATGGCCTTGAAGCGATCGATATCCAGCATCAACACCGACAAGTGGTTGCCGTAACGCTGTACCCTGGCCAGTTCCAGTTCGGCCTGCTCCATGAAGTACCGCCGATTGGCGATACCGGTCAGATAATCCAGATGAGCCTGTCGTTCCAATTGTTCCAGCAAATGTCGGCGATCGGTGATGTCCTGTACTTGCGACACGAAGTACAAAATCCGGTCTTCGCCGTCCCGAACCGCCGAAACGCTCAGCAAAATCCAAATCAGCCGGCCGTCCTTATGAAAATAACGTTTTTCCATCTGATAGCCGGTACCGTCACCGTCCAACAGCGCTTGAACTTGACTCAAATCGCTTTGTAAATCGTCGGGATGGGTGATGTCTTGAAAAGTCAGACCCAGCAATTCCGCCTCGCTGTAACCGACGATCTTGCACAACGCGGCGTTGACTTGCATGAAATGACCATCCGGTAAAACCAACGCCATGCCGATGGCGGCGGCGTCGAAGGTGGAGCGGAAGCGGGCATCCAGTTCCTGACGCACGGTTTCGCGCTCGCGAAGTTCGGTCACATCGTCGTAAATCGCCACCAATTCGCCGCTGGGCAATTGGTAAACGTAGTTGTCGCGCCAGCCGTCGACTCGTCCGTCCCGGTAATGCGCGGATGGAAACGCCTCGGCCCGACCCGTCGCGGCAACCCGGCGCAATACCGCCGCCAAACCGAATTCGGCGGCGCCCGGAAACACCTGACTCAACGGGCGACCTATCACTTGGTCACGCTGAATCTTGTCAATTGCCTCGGCCGCTTTGTTAAAGGCCAGAAACACGAAATCGCTGGCTTCGGCGTCAATCGGCAAATACACGGCAACACCGCTGCTCATGTTTTCGAATAAGGCCTGCAAGCGCGCCTCGCTATCCGTCAATGCCTGCTTCTCGCGCTGCAACTGACTATTGCGTTCGTGCAACTCCAGGGTACGTTCCTCGACTTTTTCAGCCAGCCGCTGACTTAACGTCACTAATTCCTCGGCGGTCTGCCGCTGGCGCAAGCGATCCAGTCCGTATGCGCCGAGAATTTGCGCCAGATCGGCGTACATGCGGGTGATTTTCTCCAAACGCTCTCGAGGCACCACCGGAATCTTGGCGATGGCACGCAAATACGCTTCTTCATCGAATTTCAGATTCTGTGCTCGCTCCCGGAAATAATCGGAGTCGGGCGGCTCGGTAAAACACTGGCCGGTAAAAATATTCGCGACATGATAACCGTCGACGATAATCGGCATCGCGCAGTCCACCAAACCGTTCAGGCAAGCGTAAATCGCAAACGCCTCTCCCTTCAGCAAACTGGCGGCCAATACCGTATCGCTGTCCAAACAATTGCCGCGAGTGCGGGGATCGACGCGATGATAGAGCGCGCAGGCGTCTTGCCAACCGGAGTGGGTGATAACGACGCCGTCGGTATCGATGACGGCGTTGGCGATGCCAATCAGCTCGCATAACCCGTCCATCAATGTCTGCAAACTCGCGACATCGACAAGATCGGCAAATTTTAGATTGGCAACGGCCATGGCAAAGCACCAGGAGTCGTGGATTTCGGACCGAGACCAATGCTGCGCGCGGTCCGGGGCGGCGTATCTTACTCCCGCGGTGACGCCAAAGAAAAAAAATCGCCCGGCGGGAACCGGACCGAATCAGGACAGGGCTTTGGCCGCCGCTCAAGCGAATTCTAGGCCACTTTACGGTCATAAACGCGCCGCCCCAACACGGCATCCCTGACGGATTCCGCCAGCATGGTCAGGCGGTAGGTGCCGGCTTCGCTAACCTTAAGCTCGCCCAAGACGGCAGCCAAATGCGCCATCGCTACGTCGTAATGCGCGTCGTCCGGATGGAATTTCATCAAACACCGATGTGCCGGACATAACAAGTTGTTCGCGCTTGCTTCCTCCGCGCGGACGACGTCCGGCAAAGGCACGAAATTCTGACCGGCCGACGTCCTGGACTTGGGACTGTCGCGTCCGAAAGCCACCGCGAAATAAGCATCCAACAGCTTGGACGCGTCAAAGTCGCTGGATAAGGCTACGTTCAAATAGGCCTTTAGTGCCTTGGCGTGTTCGGCAACCGGGCGATTGTTGAAAAATCGGTTGATCCGATAATCGTCGAGCATCTTTTCGCAAACGCGATCGACGATAGCGCCGACAAGCACGGCGTCGGAGAATTCGGAACGGGCGGAAGGCAGTCCGGAAACCACGGTAGTTGTCATAATCGTCTCCTGGCGGATTGTTGACATAAACCAGTGTTCCCGCGCCTTGCGGATTGTCAAACCGTCCCGCGACGCGCTTTCGAAATGCTGCTTTCCAACGCCGCGCGCTGCTCGGCGATGCTGTCGCACAGCCGAAACTGCGCTAGGGCGCGCCGCAAGTTGTGCAACGGATCGCTCACCTTGAAATAGCGACTGCCGTCCAGATAATCGCTGAAAAATCGCAAACCCAGCTCGAACGGAATCAACCAGATGGCCGCATACAGGCTTTCGTCGGCGGCGGCATCGATAAGATCGCCGCAGACCGTCAAATAACCGCCGAGAACGCGCCTCGCGGTGGACAGATCGAAACGGTCGCCGTCCGTATGACAACAAGAGCGCAAACAATCGCCGATGTCGTAGTGCGGCAGGCCGGGTTTGACGGTATCCAGGTCGATCAGGCCGATAATGCTATCGCTACCGGGCCGGAACAGAAAATTATTGAGCTTGGGATCGCCGTGGATTACTCGCTCGACCAGCTCGCCGCGCTGTTTGGCTTGTTCCAGCACCGGAATAGCGGCGGCGTGGCGCTCGATATAAGCAACGCATTCACCAAAGTCGGCGTCGGCGGCCACCCGTAACGGCAGCTGGAGACGTTGCAGATACGTCTCGTAATAGGTCGGCGTAATGTGAAAGCCGGGCAAGGTATCGTGCAGCGCTTCGCCCGGCAAATCGGCGCATAAGCGGTGAAACCGGGCCAGCGCCTCGCCGACGGCTGTCGCTTCGGCCGGACGGCTGAGCGCCTCTCGGCTTTCCGACGGGCCAAGATACTCCAGGGCTCGCCAGCTAAATCCCTGATCGTCGATTAGAACGTCGGCGCCGTTCGCACCGGTCAACAAGCCCGGTACTTGCAAGCCGCTAGTTTCGGCGCACCGTGCGGCGTGAGCCGTCAGGCACCGCAAGTTGGCCATCACCCAATCGGGCCGAGCGAACACCTCGGAATTCAAGCGCTGCAGCACGAACCGCCCGGTTGCGGTTGCCGCCGCGTAAGTATCGTTGATCAGGCCATTGCCGAGCGATTCGACGGCCAACACCGACTGCCCGCCGGCAAAATGCTCGGCGATGCCGCGTAGGTTATTCACAAGCCGCCGAGTTGGCGGCGCAGGTCTTGCAGGGCCTGGCCGCGATGGCTGACGGCATTTTTTTGCTCGGGCGCCAGTTGCGCCGAAGAACTTGCGAAGGCCTCCACCCAAAACAACGGATCGTAGCCAAAGCCGTTGCCGCCGAGCGGTTCGCGTAGGATACGCCCTTCCCAAACGCCCTGAGCGACGATCGGGGTCGGATCGTCGGCATGACGCATGAACACCATTACGCAGACAAAGCGGGCCGTGCGCTGGTGGTCGGGCACAGCCGACAGAGCATCGAGCAACTTGGCGTTGTTGTCGCTATCCGACGCAGCCGCGCCGGCGTAGCGGGCCGACAGCACACCGGGCGCGCCGCCCAGCGCATCGACGACCAAGCCGGAGTCATCGGCGATGGCCGGCAACCCGCAATGCCGCGCGGCATTGCGCGCCTTGATGATGGCATTTTCGACGAAGGTCGAACCGGTTTCCTCCGGCTCGACGACCTGAAATTGCGATTGCGGCAGAATCAAATCGTTTTGCAAAATCGCCTGAATTTCCCGAATCTTGCCGGCATTACCACTGGCCAGCACGATGGAACTCATGCGGCGGCCGGCGTCTTGGCGGCTTGCAATGCCGCTGCTTGCTTGTCCAGTAACTCGCGTATGCCGAGTTCGGCCAGCTCCAGCATCGCATTCAGTTCGTCCTTGCGGAACGCATGCCCCTCGGCGGTGCCCTGAATTTCAATGAAAGCACCGGCATCGTTCATCACAACGTTCATGTCGGTTTCGGCCTGACTATCCTCGGCATAATCCAAATCCAGTACCGGCACGCCGCCGTAGATTCCGACCGAAACCGAGGCCACTTGGCCGTGCAGCGGATTTTTCTTGATTCGTTGGGTTTTCAGCATATGTTCGATGGCGATGGACAAGGCCACGAAGCCGCCGGTAATCGACGCAGTGCGCGTGCCGCCGTCGGCCTGCAACACATCGCAATCGATGGTGATCGTGTTTTCGCCCAAGGCTTTCAGGTCGATAGCGGCACGCAGCGACCGGCCGATCAAGCGTTGAATTTCCAGGGTACGCCCGCCCTGCTTGCCGCGACCGGCTTCGCGCTCCATCCGGCTGTGCGTGGAACGCGGCAACATACCGTATTCGGCGGTGATCCAGCCCTCGCCCTTGCCTTTCAGAAAGCGCGGCACGCTAGTGTCGACACTGGCGGTACACAAGACCCGAGTATCCCCGAACTCTACCAACACAGAGCCTTCGGCATGCTTGGTGTAATTGCAGGTAAAGCGTATTTCTCTCAGTTGCTCGGGGGTGCGTCCGCTGGGTCTCATCTGGATCTGCCTTGTCGTAAAATGGCGGGATTATACGCGCTGCTACCGAAGATTTCTTAGCGCCGCCCGGGCAGCAGAAGGTAGCCGGCCAACATTCCCGAGCCGAGTCTGTGATAATAGCCGCCTGTCGAATCGCTCAACGCCCTGTCCCGTTCATGCAACGCATCCATTATTACTACGCCGGCCTGGCCGGATTTTTCGGCCTGTTTTTGTTATTGATGGCCTGGCCCACGCTGCTGGCGCCGCCCAAGCACATTCCAACGGCACTGGTATTGTTGGTCAGCGCCGGTCCATTGCTGTTGCCGATGCGCGGCTTGTTAAACCGCGACCTGAAAAGCTGCACCTGGATGAGCTACCTGAGTTTGCCGTACTTCGCGCATGGCATTATCGAAGCCTATGTCGATCCGGCTAGCCGGACCTACGCACTGGCCGAGGTCGGCTTCAGCCTGTTACTGTGTTTCGGCGCGGGGCTTTACGTCTATAAAGCCGAGAAAATCAGAGGCTAGCCGCGATGCAAGTGCCGCTTCAGTTCGAATTCCAGAGCCATCAGACCTTCGCGAGCTATTACGCCGGCCAGAACGCCGAAATCGTCGGACAACTGCAAAGCTTGGCGGCACCGAACGGGGAACAGCAATTGTACATTTGGGGCGATACCGGCAGCGGCAAGAGCCATCTACTGCAGGCATGTTGCCAACACGCCAAGGCGATCGGCATGGACCCATTTTACCTGTGCCTGACCGCGGCCCGTCTGCCGCCGCCGGCCGTGCTGGAGGGCCTGGATGACATGGCGTTGGTTTGCCTGGATGACCTGCCTGTTTTAGCAGGGCGTGCCGATTGGCAGCAAGCTTTATTCAATTTCTACAATCGCCACCGCCAAAACGGAAACAAGCTGGTATTAGCCGCCGATTGTCCACCTAAATTTCTGCCTTTCGAATTACTGGATTTGAAAACCCGAATGGGTTGGGGACTGACGCTAAAAATCCAGAGTTTGCGCGACGATCAATTAATCGCGGCGTTAAATCACAAGGCGCATTTTCTGGGTTTCGACATTCCGGCATCGGTCGGACGGTTTTTACTGAACCACTACGTCCACGATTTGCCCGCGCTTTGGCTGCTATTAGACAAAATCGACCAAGCGACGCTGGCGGCGAAGCGCAAACTGACCGTGCCGTTCCTGAAACAAATTTTGGCG
Organism: Methylomonas sp. LWB; assembly: GCF_001856095.1. Taxonomy (NCBI): domain Bacteria; kingdom Pseudomonadati; phylum Pseudomonadota; class Gammaproteobacteria; order Methylococcales; family Methylococcaceae; genus Methylomonas; species Methylomonas sp. LWB. The sequence goes on along the minus strand of NZ_MKMC01000056.1, from coordinate 248,056 downwards.
GGTGAGCTATGAGCAATAAAGTATTGGTGGTGGGCAGCGGCGCGATCGGCGGCTTTTACGGCGCCTTACTGGCCAAGGCCGGTGCCGACGTGACGATGACCTGCCGCTCGGATTTCGAGACCGTCAAACGGCGAGGCTTCCGAATCGACAGCCGGGAGCTGGGCAGTTGGCGGTTTTTTCCGCGGCGCCTGGTGCAACGCGCCGGCGAATACGGCGGCGAGCCGGATTTCCTGCTGCTGTGTACCAAGGTCAAACCCGATTTGGACCGGGCCGAATTGATTCGCGACGCGGTTGGCCCAAATACCGCGATCGTCTTCATTCAAAACGGCATCGACATCGAAGCGGAGTTGCAGGCCGCGTTTCCCGATAACGAACTGATCAGCGGCCTGGCCTTCGTTTGCTGTAACCGGATCGCACCGGGCGAAATTCAACATCTGGCCTACGGCCGGCTGCTGTTAGGCAATATGCCGAGCGGAGTCTCGGACAAAACCCGCCGCCTGGCGGACCTGTACCGGACCAGCGGCATTGAGGCCGAAACTTGCGAAGACATCGTCGGCGGCCGTTGGCAAAAATGCGTCTGGAACGCGCCGTTCAACCCGCTGTCGGTGCTGTCCGGCGGATTGGCGACTCAGACCATCCTGCAGAATCAGGAATCACTGGTCAGACGTATCATGACGGAAGTCCAAGCCATCGCCGAAGCCGCCGGCCATCCCCTGCCTGCCGACATTATCGAGCGAAATATCGCGATGACTCGAAGCATGCCGCCCTACAAAACCAGTATGTTGCTGGATTTCGAAACCGGCCAGAGTATGGAAACCGAGGCGATACTCGGCAATACTGTCCGCGCCGCCGAACGTTTGGGTTTGGATGTGCCTTGCCTGCAATCCTTATATGCGTTGATGCGCTTACGGGAACAACAGTCGGCGACGGGCCTGGGCGGAAAACACCCGTCACACAATTGACATTCCGTTTTTACCGATTTTTCGGTTAGAATGTGAAGATTTTCATTGACCTTGTCTTTGAAGAAGCCGCTCGCTGACTTCCAAGTTGCTTGGAAAGTGGAGTCCGGCCGCATACTTCGCTAGAACAGCAGCTATGTGACCCACTAAAACCGTGGCAATGGTGCTGGGGTTAAAGAATTTTTATGTCCATTTTTAGAGTATAACCATGACTGATCTATCGCTTTATAGAAACATCGGGATCTTCGCTCACGTCGATGCCGGTAAAACCACCACGACCGAGCGGATTTTGAAGCTGACCGGAAAAATCCACAAAATCGGCGAAGTACACGACGGTGCGGCGACCACAGACTTCATGGTGCAAGAGCAAGAACGCGGCATCACCATTCAATCGGCCGCGACCACCTGTATGTGGCCGGGTAGTACCAACCAATTTCCGCCGCACCGCTTCAACATCATCGACACCCCGGGCCACGTCGACTTTACGATCGAAGTGTATCGTTCGCTGAAAGTGTTGGACGGCGGTATCGGCGTATTCTGCGGCTCCGGCGGCGTTGAACCGCAATCGGAAACCAACTGGCGCTATGCGAACGACTCCAAAGTCGCTCGCGTTATCTATGTCAACAAACTGGACCGTTTGGGCGCGAACTTCTATCGCGTCGTCAAGCAAGTCGAGGACGTATTGGGTGCCAAACCAGTGGTTATGACCCTGCCGATCGGCGAGGAAGAAAACTTTGTCGGTGTGATCGACTTATTGACCCGCAAAGCCTGGATTTGGGATAACTCCGGCGACCCGTTGAAATATGAAATCCAAGACGTGCCGGCCGATATGGTCGAGCAAGTCGAAGAATGGCGCGCCAAACTGATCGACCAAGTCGCCGATCAAGACGACGACATCATGGAAAAATATCTGGAAGGCGAAGAGCCGACCATCGAAGAAATCAAAAAGTGTATCCGCAAGGGCACCATCGCGATGGATTTCTTCCCAACCTTTTGCGGCTCTTCGTTCAAAAACAAAGGCGTGCAATTGGTATTGGACGGCGTCGTCGAATACCTGCCGAACCCGACCGAAGTCAATCCGCAACCGGAAACCGACATCGAAGGCGTGCCAACCGGCGAACACGCGATTGTCGACCCCGAGCGCCCATTCCGCGGCCTGGTGTTCAAAATCATGGACGACCGTTTCGGTGCGCTGAACTTCGTACGTATTTACTCCGGCAAACTGAAAAAAGGCGACACCGTCTTGAACACCTACACCGGCAAAACCGAGCGGGTAGGCCGGATGGTGGAAATGCACGCCGACGACCGTAACGAAATCGAAACCGCGCAAGCCGGCGACATCGTCGCGCTGATCGGTTTGAAAAGCGTGCAAACCGGTCACACCTTGTGCGATCCTGACAAACCGGCCACATTGGAGCCGATGGTATTCCCTGACCCCGTTATCTCGATTGCGATTTCGCCGAAAGACAAGGGCAGCAACGAAAAAATGGGTATCGCGATCGGCAAAATGGTCGCCGAAGACCCGTCATTCCGCGTCGAAACCGACCAGGAATCCGGCGAAACCATCATCAAAGGCATGGGCGAGCTGCACTTGGATATTAAAGTGGACATCCTGAAACGGACCCACGGTGTCGAAGTGAACGTCGGTAAACCACAGGTGGCTTACCGCGAAACCATCACCAAACGTATCGAAGACGAATACGTCCACAAAAAACAATCCGGCGGTTCAGGCCAATACGCGAAAATCAACTACATCATCGAACCCGGCGAACCCGGCAGCGGCTTCCAATTCGAATCCTCGGTTGTCGGCGGTAACGTACCTCGCGAATACTGGCCAGCCGTCGAAAAAGGTTTCAAAGCCAGTATCGAGAAAGGTGTATTGGCGGGCTTCCCTTGCTTGGACTTCAAAGTCAACCTGACCGACGGTGCCTTCCACGCGGTTGACTCGTCATCCATCGCGTTCGAAATCGCCGCCCGCGCCGCGTATCGTCAATCGATTCCGAAAGCCGGTCCGCAATTGCTGGAACCAATCATGAAAGTCGACGTGTTCACACCGGAAGCACACGTGGGCGACGTGATCGGCGACTTGAACCGCCGCCGCGGCATGATCAAATCCCAAGATCCAGGCGTCACCGGCGTTCGCATCAAAGCGGACGTACCGCTGAGCGACATGTTCGGTTACATCGGCGACTTGCGGACGATGACCTCCGGTCGCGGCCAATTCTCGATGGAATTCTCGCATTACATCGCCTGCCCGAAAAACGTGGCCGACGAAGTGATCAAGGAAGTCAACGAACGCAACAAAAACAAAGACAAGTAAACAGTGGGGCTGCCCCGAGACCGCAAGGTCTCCGAGCAGCCTTTTTTGCGATTTGGCCGCCTGTCTTTCAGGCGTCTCTTTAACGATAAAGCTTGCGCGATGTACGTCAGCTTAATCCCGCACCCCACTTTGGGAGAACACTATGGCATTTGTAATTACCGAAAACTGCATCAAATGCAAATATACCGATTGCGTCGACGTATGCCCTGTCGACTGCTTTCACGAAGGACCCAATTTTCTGGTTATCGATCCGGACGAATGCATCGATTGCACGCTGTGCGAACCGGAATGCCCGGCCGGTGCGATTCACGCCGAAGATGAGCTGCCGGAAGGCCAAGAGCACTTCGCGGCGTTGAACGCCGAATTGGCCAAAACCTGGCCGTTGATCACAGAAGTCAAGGACGCGATGCCGGACGCCGACGAATGGAACGGCAAGCCGGACAAATTTAAATTGCTGGAAAAATAATCCGTTACGGGATACAGGGAGCGCCGCGACATCGCTGGCGCTCCCCGCCAACAACGTAGGCTAACGCTTTAAAGCATCAAATCTCGCCTTTCTCGACGACCGGCATGATCCAATAATGGATACCCGAGCCGGCGAACTCCGCCTTTAAGCGCTCCAAAAGCGCGGAAATCACAATTTTTTCCGAGTAAATCTGAAAACTGGTATTTCTGGGCTCTGCTTCGTCATGCTCGCTGGGCAGCTTGACGATTTTGTGACTGGCCGCGTCCCCGTTCAAGCGCATGGTTTCGAACTCGTCCAAACACTCCATCACCGCCGCTTCCATATCGCCGGGCACGACAAACGAAATCGAAAATTGCTGATGCTGTAGCGTGTTGACAAAGTCGTCCTCGCTATTGAATCGATCCGACGCATTTTTGACGACTTGCAGAAATTTGCCGCGCCGCCGGTCTCCCTTGCGTTTTTCGACAAATTCATTATCGGCTCGCTGATGCTGCCGGGGATCGTTATACCAACTGCGATGGTAATAAGGTCTAACGACCACCATCCGGCCGTTAAAGCGCCGGTTTTTCAAACCCTTGATGACCCGCTGCACGGTCAACTCCGAATCCAGCGTCACCAAGCCGTGATACTCCATGGAACCGAAGCGACTGTCTTGCAGTGCCAGAATCTGCACGTCCACTATCCGGCCCGGCTTCAGGAAAAAGCCGCTTTTCAAGGCCGGACTAATGAATTCGGTAATTTCAGAGTGTCTGGTGTTGGCCGGAATTCTTCTCAGAAATATGTTCATCGGTTCGCTTGCAAAGTGACAGGGTCGGTTTTTTAAACATACGAGACAACTGTAGCATTCCGTACTGAATTCTGCATACCTCGCGGTCAGATTTTTCCGCGCTCCAATGCCGGCAACAACCAATACTTTAAGCCGGCGCCCGCGAAGTCCGCTTTTAGCTTAGTCAATAACCCGGAAATGTTGGTTTTTTCGATAAAAATTTGAAAGCGGACCTTGCGCCGATAACCGCTGACCTGCTCGGCCAGCGACAGGCCCTGGTCGTCCGCGTCGTGGATATTCGCCGGCATACAGGAAAAACTTTGCCGCCACGCCAACGCCAATAAAAAGTCCACGAATTGCTCCTCCAAATCCGGTGGAACGTCGACCATTAGCAGATAAGCCTCATGATTCATTCAGCGGTCTCCTCGCCGCGCCCGTAAGCACGATACAGTATTGGCAACAAAATCAGCGTGAGTAGCGTCGACGACACCAGCCCTCCGGTGACCACGATGGCCAAGGGCCGTTGCACTTCCGAGCCAGGCCCCGAGGCGAACAATAGCGGAATCAAGCCGAACGCGGCGATACTAGCCGTCATTAGCACCGGACGCAGCCTACGGCAAGAACCGACAATCACGACGCGCGACAATTCCATACCGGTCGCGCATAGCTGATTAAAGTAACTGACCATCACCACGCCATTCAATACCGCGATACCGAGCAGCGCGATAAAACCCACCGAGGCCGGCACCGACAAATATTCCCCGGATAACCACAGTCCGAACACGCCGCCCACCATCGCCAACGGAATGTTAGACAACACCAGTAAGGCTTGCCGCACCGAACCGAAGGTCGAAAACAGTAATAGGAAGATCAAGCCAAGGGCCAACGGGATCACCAAACCGAGCCGGGCTGCGGCGCGTTGTTGGTTCTCGAACTGACCGCCGAATTCGACGTGAAAACCGGTCGGCAGTCGGACACGTTCCGCGACCGTCTTGCGAGCCTCTTCGACGAAACCGACCAGATCGCGCTCTTCGACATTGCAGCGAATCACGACAAAGCGCTGGCCTTTTTCCCGATCTATCGACACCACGCCTTCTACCGCTTCGATTTTCGCTACCGCCGAAATCGGTATGTGGCTGCCGCTCGGCAGCGTGATTTGCAAATTATCGAAATTCGCGGTGTTGCTGGCGCCGCGCAGTAACAGAGGTGTGCGCTTGACGCCTTCTTGAACGATGCCGAGCTGCAAACCTTCTATCTGCGCTCTGAGCAGATTCTCGATGCCTTCGGCATCCAAACCGTAACGACCGGCGGCTGACCGGTCGATTTTCAATTGCAGAAATTGCATGCCTTCGTTCTTGCGAGTGAAGACGTCGCTGGCGCCGGGTATTGTCTTCAATACCGCTTCGATTTCCTCCGCCTTATGATTCAACACGTTCAGATCACTGCCGAACAACTTGATCGCCACGTCGCCGCGCGTGCCGGTCAACATCTCGGAAACCCGCATTTCGATGGGCTGGGTAAAGCCGAACGCGATACCCGGCGTGTGCGGCATGACCTTGCGGATTTCCTCGATCAGCGCTTCCTTGGTATGCATCCGCCATTCGGCTTTCGGTTTCAGAATTAAAAAGGTATCCGTGTCGTTGAGGCTCATCGGATCCAAACCCAATTCGTCGGTGCCGACCCTGGACACCACGTGAGCCACTTCCGGAACATGCTCGAGAATGTTTTTCTGCACCCGCACATCCAGCGCCACCGAATCCGCCAACGTAATCGACGGCAATTTTTCGAGTTGCACGATAATGTCGCCTTCGTCCATCGTCGGTATGAAAGTGCTGCCGATTCGACTGAAAACCAGTAGCGTTGCCAGCAACAATCCTCCCGCAACGATAAACACCGTTTTGGCGTTCGCCAAACACCACGCCAACACCGGCTGATACAAAGCCAGTAATTTACGCGGCAGCCAAGGCTCTTCGTGCGACACATTCTTCAACAGAAACGAGGCCAACACCGGAATCACCGTCAGCGACAACAACAAGGAACCGCTCAGCGCGAACACGATCGTCATCGCGACCGGGCCGAACAATTTGCCTTCCAGCCCTTGCAGCGTCAACAACGGCAAAAATACGATGACAATGATCAGGATGCCCGACGTCACCGGCGCGGCGACTTCCCGGGTCGCCCGATAAATCAGGTGCAGGCGCGGCAAACGCTCGGCTTTACGATGGTCGGCGAGTTGGGTAATGATGTTTTCGACAACCACGACGGCACCGTCCACCAGCATGCCGATCGCAATCGCCAAGCCGCCCAGACTCATTAGATTGGCCGACATGCCGAAGGCCTGCATCAGGATAAACGTAATCAGCGCCGCCATCGGCAGTGCCAAGGCCACGGTCACCGCGGCCCGCAAATCGCCCAGAAACACAATCAGCAGAATTACGACCAGGACGATCGCTTCGAGTAGCGCCTGGGATACGGTCGCGACCGCCTTGCCGACCAACACGCCCCGGTTGTAAAACACATTGATCCTGACGCCTTCAGGCAAACTGGGCTGCAATTGCCCCAATTTTTCCTCTAGCAGCGCGATGGTCTGCCGAGCATTGGCGCCGCGCAAGCCCAGCACCACCGCGGTGACCGCCTCGCCGACCCCATCCTTGCTGACCGCGCCGTAACGAGTCAGCGCGCCTATCCTGATTTCGGCGACGTCTTCGATTTTGACCGGCAGACCGTCGCGCTCGGCGACCACGATCGTCGCGATGTCGTGCTCGTCGCGAATCCGGCCTTCCGCACGGACGATCAGTGCCTCCTCGCCCTCGGTCAAGCGCCCCGCGCCATCGTTGGCATTGTTTTTCTTCAAGGCCGCGCTGAGTTGTGCGATGTCGATATGGCGTGCCGCCATTCGAATGTTGTCCGGCACCACTTCGAAACTGCGAACCTCGCCGCCCAAGGCGTTGACATCCGCCACGCCCTTAACGGTCCGCAAGGCCGGCCGTATCGTCCAATCGAGCAGCTCGCGGCGCTGCATCAGAGTCAAATCGCCGCCTTCGATCGCGAACATGAACATCTCGCCGAGCGGCGTCGTCATTGGCGCGATACCGCCCTGAATCCCTTCCGGCAAGTTGCCCCAAATCCCGTTCAGCCGCTCCGCCACCTGTTGCCGCGCCCAATAAATATCGGTGCCTTCCTCGAAATCGAGCGTAATATCGGTGATCGCGTACTTGGCTAGCGAGCGCAGCATGACTTGGTGGGGAATGCCCAGCAACTCGACTTCGACGGGCGCGGTAATTCTGGCTTCGACCTCTTCCGGTGTCATGCCGTTGGCCTTGACGATAATTTTGACCTGAGTTGGCGACACCTCCGGAAACGCGTCGATCGGGATATTGGTGAACGCGTAATAGCCGCCGCCGGTCAGCAACGCGACCGCCAGCATGACCAACAGGCGCTGGATCAGCGCAAAGCGGATCAAGCCGGCCATTATTCGTCGCCCCCTAAACCCAACCAGTTAGCCTTCAACGCCACCGCGCCCTTGACGGCTATTTGCTCGTTACCGGTCAACGGGCCGTTAACCAAAGTCACATCGGCTTGTTTACCAGCCACGCTGACCTCGGTCACCGCGAAGCCTTCGGCATTGCGCACGAATACATAACTATGGCCTTCGTTTTGCGCCAACGCGGTATTCGGTACCCGGAAACCGGTCTGACCACCGCCCAGCAGTTTGACGTTGACGCTTTGACCGACGCGTAAGCCCTCGGCCTTGCCATCGAGCACGGCCCGGGCGGCGACGGTTTGGTTATCTCGGTTGACGCTTTGGCCCAGCAAAGCAACGCGGGCGACGATACCGCTATCTTCGACGCCGACGCTGTCGCCAATCTTGACCTGCCCCATCCGTTCTTGCGGAATATTGATTTCCAGCCACAATTGCGAGAGATCGGCGACCCGGAACAGCGGCGTCTGCATATCCAATCGACTGCCCAACACCACCAGCCGTTCCAATACCACGCCATCCAGCGGAGAGCGGATCGCCAGTTGGTTATTCAAGCGCTTGGTTTTCGCCAGTTGCTTAATTTCGCCAACCGACATGCCCGCAAGCTCGAGCAATTGTCTGGTTTCATCGGCCTTGGCCGATTTGCTGCCATGCAACACTTCGGTTTCTTGCAAACGCCGTTCGGCGATCACGCCTTCCTGCAATAACTTTTGGTCGCGCCCTTGCTCGATATCGGCCAAATTATGCTCGCTACCGGCCGTCAAATAAGCCTGTTGCAAACCAACCAACTCCGGGCTGTTCAACGTGGCCAGCACCTGCCCCTTGACCACCCGATCGCCGATATTGACGTGAATTTTAGTGACCAGACCCGCCACGCTGCTGGCGACCAGCGCTTCGCGATCGGCCGGCACAGTCACGCGCGCCGGCGCGTAAAACAGCGGGATGTCCGAGCCGGCGGCAAGAGGCGCCACTCGCACATCCAGATTGTCGATTTGCTGTTGGGACATGCGAATTTGCGAGAGTTCCGCGCTCGCTTGTCCGCAAAACACGATAAAAAGACCGTACAAAAACATCAATCTCACGGTGCTACTCCTACTGCCTGATTATAAAAGGCGATATTGCGTTCCAACTTGACCTCTTGCAGCTTGGCGTTACGAATCGCCTCCAAGGCTCTGGCTTGAATTTTTAACAAATCCAGCAGGTTGATCTCGCCGGCCGAGAAACTGATCTCGGTCATCTTCAAATGGGTTTCGGCGATGTCTTTCAGTTCGTTGGCAATGGCCAATTCCGCGCGGGTCACTTCCAGGGCATGCTCGGCTTCGTGCAAATTCTTTTCGAGCTGCCGGTACAAATGTTCGCGTTGGGCCATCGCATTGTTCAACTCCAGATTAGCCTTGGCGATTTCCGGCGCGTTGTAAGCATCGCCACCAAACAGCATGACGACGTTCACGCCCACGCTTTCGACATTCTGCCCGCCCCGGCCGTCGCGTTGGCTCTTTGCGCCTACGCCTAGTTTCGGCTGGTTGATCGGATCGGTCGTGCGTATCCATTCAACCTCGGCGCGCCGCCGCTCGATGATGGCGTTGATGGCATCCAACATCGGATGATCGTTGGCGACCGTGGTAATCTCGCTCTGGCGTTCGCGATAGCTACTCGGCACCTTGGTCAGTGTCGTGAGATTGGTGTAGGCCTTGCGGCTGTGCATGACTTCGGCTTCCGCCTGCGTCACCAGCGCCCGATTTTGCAAATATTCGCCCTTGGCCAAAAGCAAGTCGGCGCGCGGCAAATCGCCCAGCTCGACCCGGCGCTCGACCTTTTTCATCAATTGCTCGGAGATCGACAGCGCGTTTTGCGCCTGCTGCAAGCCGATGTTGGCAATTTCCATATTCCACAAGGCATCGCGCACCAGCCGAACGACTTCCAACTTAACCGCTGCCAGTTGTTTTTGCGCGGCCGCGCCGGCGCGATCCGCCACGACCTGACCCGCTTCGCGCTGCCCCCATTTCCAGGTGGTGATCTCCACTTGGGCCGACGCTTCCCGCGAACCCAGATCGTCGGCGATCCGGTCGTCCATGTAACCCAATTGCAAGGCGGTGGAACCCGCCACCCAGCTGTCGCTACGCTCGGTCAGAGCCTCGGCCTCCTGGCTCAAGGCCTCGCTGATCAAGCGGTCGGGGTATTTTTCCAAGGTTTGTTCGATCAAGCCCGGTAAACTCAGTTGAGGATCGGTTTCTATCGGATCGAGATGCTCGACGATCATCGGCCCCGCCGACATTGCGTGAACGGGCGGCGGTAACTCAGTGGCCGGCGGCTCCGCCCAACACGCGCCAGCTGACAACAACGCGCCGAACAACGCGTTTGGAATATGACGAAATCCGGTCATATTTTTCTCCGAAAATGTAGGTATGCAGAAATCCAGAATACCCGATTTGAAACGGGTGAGCGCCAAAATACCGAGCTTGGCCGAAGCAAGCCGGACGTCAGCGCGACGTTTGACTAATCAACAGGGAGGCGCGCGAGAAGAATGGAGACTAACACCGGGCTGGATGAGTTCCGGAGGGGGATCGAGACGACGGAATACCAAAGTCGCAGACGCTAGCGGTGCTGGGCCGAATATCGACGTGTCGAACGCATGGGAAAGGTTATCGGCGTAAAATAACGGTAAATTGAGCTTAATTGCCGAACCGACTTCAACCACGGCACTTTGCGCATGGAGCTCGTGATGGATATGGGCCAGCACTTCGTCGGCGTTCGCGGCACGCCATTGCTCGAATTCATGCAAATGCCAGCCGCCGACACCGCCTTCATCGCCGACATGCGCATGCACCAGCGGGGCTACCAATTGCAGCAACACCAAAAACACCACGAGAAACCGACGCAAGAATGCAACCATTTTAATGTTTAATACTCTGTATGATGGCGGATTCAGGTAAGCTCGGGTTGTTGCCGTTGGCACGAACCGTTATTCTACTTGAAAAAGACGATCTTACCCCGACTATCGGCATAGACTTCAATCAACACCAGGTAAACCACAACATGAACAACAAAACGCGTACTTTAGCCGGCTTGCTGATCGCAATGGCCTTGGCGTTCGGCGGCATTGACGCGGCCCACGCCAAGCGCATGGGCGGCGGCAAATCGTTCGGCAGTAAACCCAGTTACAGCACGCCGTACCAGCGTCCCACACCCAGCGCGCCGACCAGCCAACCTATCCGCTCGCCGGCTCAGCAACAAGCCGCCGCGCAAAATCAGGCCGCCCGGCAAAACTGGGCCGGACGTGGTGGCCTGATGGGTATGCTGGGCGGATTGGCGTTGGGCGGCTTGCTCGGTTCGATGTTCTTCGGAGGCGCCTTCGAGGGTCTCAATTTGATGGATATCGCGCTATTCGCCGGCTTCGCCTTCCTCCTGTACCGGCTGTTCGCCGCCAAATCCGCGCGCCAGCCCGCCGTTGAAGGCGCGCATGCCCGCGAAGCTTACCCGCCCCAAGCAGATCCGGCGGACTACCGACAACCCGCGCAAAGCACGGCCGGTTTCAACACCGATTTATTATTCGGCAAGGGCAAGGCAGTCGGTAGCGCTCCGGCGCCGCAAGCCTTCGACGCCGGCAACCTGCCGGCCGGTTTCGACGCGAAAGTCTTTCTGAACGGCGCGCAAAACGTCTATCGACATTTGCAAGCGGCCTGGGACAACCGGGATCTGGCGGAAATCCGCAGCCTCACTACCGATAAAGTGTTCGCCGAGATACAGGAGCAGCTGCGCGCTTCCGGCGAAACCCACAGCACCGAAGTGCTGGCGCTGACCGCTGAATTACTGGATGTCCGGGAAGTCGGTAGCGAACTGGAAGCCTCGGTGCTATTCGATGCCACGATCCGCGAAAACGGCGGTCAAGCGAACCCCGTAAGGGAAGCCTGGCATTTTACCAAACCGAAATTCAGTAATGAGCCGCGCTGGTATCTGGACGGTATCCAGCAAATCGAGAATTGAGCATGGCGGCCGACAGTCGCGAGATTCGGCGGCGCTACGACCGGCTGGCGCCGTGGTTCGACGGCCTGGAGAGCGTCCTGGAAGGGCTTTTCTTCCGCCGCTGGCGCAAGCGACTTTGGGCCGAGGTCCAAGGGCAGCACATACTCGAAGTGGGCGTCGGTACCGGCAAGAATTTTCCGTTTTACCCGGCCGACGCTCGCGTGACCGCGATAGACTTCAGCCCCAACATGTTGACGATCGCCCAACGTAAGCGCGAACGCAAGGGCCTGAGCGCGGAACTGGCGTTGATGGACGTGCAGGCTCTGGATTACGCCGATAACTGTTTCGATACCGTGATCGCCAGCTTCGTGTTCTGCTCGGTACCGCGTCCGCGCAAGGGCTTGAAGGAACTTTACCGAGTCTGCAAGCCCGGCGGTCAAGTGCTGCTTTTGGAACACGTATTAAGCGCGAACCGGATCATGGCAGCACTGATGCGGCTGTGCAATCCATTAACCGTCCGTCTGTTCGGTGCCAACATCAACCGAGAGACCGTCAAAAACGTCCAATCCTGCCCCTTCCGGCATATCTACGTCGATCCGGCCAGCGGCGACATGATCAAACTGATCCGCGCGGTCAAGTAGTCCAACGGCATCCCGGTTTTACCATTTGCGCCCCCCGGTCTAAAATGGCCGGACGCTAACGCAATCGGCTTTGGGTTTATGCCACTTTCACATATCATCGCGCGAGCGCGCCTCTTACTGCTGTTGGCGGTCACCGCCGAACCGACCCATGGCGAGGAAGCGATTTCGGAGCTTAAATCGCTGTCTCTCCAGGCGCTAAGCAGCAGTACCGTGGCGATCGCCGCCAAGCGCAGCCAGGCGGTCGGCGAAACACCCTCCGCGGTATTCGTGGTCAATCAGGAAGAAATCCGCCGTTCGGGTTTGCAGTCTATCCCGGAGATTCTCCGCCGAGTGCCCGGCCTGGAAGTCGCCCGAGTGGACGGAAATCATTGGGCTATCACCAGTCGCGGTTTCAACGGACTTTACGCCAATAAATTGTTGGTGATGGTGGACGGCCGCACCGTCTACGATCCTCTCAACTCCGGCGTGTTTTGGAACGAACAGGATTATCCGCTCGAGGATATCGACCGTATCGAGGTGATTCGCGGACCCGCCGCTACAATGTGGGGTTCAAATGCCGTTAACGGCGTGATCAATATCGTCACTCGCTCCGCGCAGGAGACCCAAGGCACGCTGGTCAGTACCGGCACGAGCCAGGAAGAACCCGGCTTCGTCAGTGTCCGCTACGGCGGAAAACTCGACAACGACTTGCATTATCGCGTATACGGCAAATACAACCACCGCGACCGTTTGCATCTGAACGGCGGCGATCTGGCTTACGACGCATTGGACATCGGCCGTGCCGGTTTTCGTAGCGATTGGAGTTTGGACGCTCGCCATAGCTTGATCGCCCAAGGCGACTATTACAACGGTAACACCGACCAGACTCTAAGCAATCCGCTGGACGGTATGAGCATCTCGGCCGATCCCGGTAAATCCTACGGCGGCAACTTACTGCTTCGCTGGCAGCAGGCGCTGGCCGACGACGCTCGCCTGCAAATTCGCGGCTACTTCGACCATGCCACCCGCGACCAGTCATTACTCGACTACAGCCGCGACTCCCTCGACTTGGACATGCAGCACGATTTCCCCTGGCATGACCATCTGTTGACTTGGGGCGCCGGCTATCGTTACGTCGGCGACATGCTCCAACTTAAGTCGCCGTCGTTGACGATATGCCCAACGCATCGAGACCGGCATTGGTTCAACCTGTTTGCTCAAGACGAGTGGCGCTTACTGGCGGAAGAACTGCGCCTGGTTTTGGGCGGCCGTCTTGAACATAACGATTTTAGCGGTTACCAGTTGCAACCCTCCGCCCGCCTACTTTGGCAACCGGCACCCCATCACAGTGCTTGGGCCGGCGTTTCGCGGGCCGTCCGCGTTCCGACGCGCGTCGAACATGACCTGAATACCTTTTTCTCGTTGGGACCGGGCACGACCGCCAACATTCGCGGCAACCCGAACTTAGCTGCCGAAACGGTCGTCAATTACGAGATCGGCTATCGCTTCTTTCCCAATTCGGCGTTTAGTCTGGACACCACCTTGTTCTACGGCGACTATAGCCGACTGACCACGACCGAACCGCTCGATCCCATCAACGGGAATCGGACCATAACGATCCCGCTATTGATCGACAATCAGGCTTATGGCGAAACCTACGGCTGGGAATCGGCTGTGAATTGGCGACTCGCGCAAAGTTGGCGGTTGCAAGCCAGCTACAGCTTGTTCGGCATGGCGCTGCACAAGCGTCCGGCCAGTTTGGATAGCGCCGCAGAAGCCGCCGAGACCGCTAGCCCCTCCAACCGCTTCAACATCAGCTCGTACTTGAACCTGCCCCATCAACTGGAATTGGACCTACACTGGTACTACACCGGCCGCTTGCGCAGCCAAATTGACGGATACCACCGCTTCGACGCGAGACTGGGCTGGCAGCCTAATTTACATCTCGAACTAGCACTCGGCGCCCAGAACCTGCTGGACAACCGGCACTTAGAGTTCGCACCCAGCCCGGACAATGCCCTGGTTGCCAGCGAAATCGAACGCAATTTTTATCTTAAAGCCACGGTGCGCTACTAAATGCCGGCGAAGCAACGCTTCCGCATCCGCAAGCCCGGACTTCCGGGTCCCGCCAAGGGGCCGCGACGCGGCTGGCTGCTGGGCTGGCTGCTTTCCGGCATCGTTTGCGCCACCGAGCAACACCAGTTTAGCGAACACGAACTAAAAGCCGCGTTCTTATACAACTTCGCGTATTTCGCCAGCTGGCCCGATGACGACATCCATGCGAACTTCAACATTTGCAGCTATTCCGCCTCGCCGGTGACGCCGGTGTTGGCCCGATTGGTTGACGGCGAACGATTGCACAACCGTCCGTTCCGGCTAATTGTCGACCCGGGTTCCGATCGACTGAGCGAATGCCAGATTTTGTTCATTCCGCTGCAACAGGAGCGCATAACGGCCGCCGCGCTGGAACAAATCAAGCCATACCCGGTGTTGACGGTTAGCGACATACCGGATTTCGAACAACGCGGCGGCATGATTCGACTCGCTAGCGAAGGTCGGCGGATAGTACCCGTGATCCAACTGCGCAATGTCTCGAACGGCAACCTGCGGATCAGTTCCAAGTTGTTGCGCAGCTCCCATCTGGTCGAGTAGGCGGCATTATGTTCAGCGGCACGCCATCCATCAGACAAAAAATTCTAGCGATGGCGCTTGCCACTGCCTTGCTGACCGGAATCCTGTCCTTGTCGTTTTTTTTGGTTACCGATTTTCATCAGCAGCGACAAACCCTGCTGGAGCAAAGCAAATTACTCTCGCGCATCCTAGCCAGTAACGTGGCCGCCGCCGTGATTTACCACGATCCGGCCACCGCGACCGAGGTATTGGCCGCGCTGAAGGAAAAGTCCGACGTGATCTCGGCCCACGTATTCACACCGGACCGCCAGGTTTTCGCGGAATATCGCAGCCGCTTAAGCCAACACATGGCGTTATTGGCTGAAATCGACCAAGGGATTTCAGCGGGTTCCCACACCGTCGACACGCTATCCAGCGACGACGCGACCTACCGCTTTAACGACGATTGTCTGGCCGTCGTCGTACCGATTCGACTGGACAGCCGATGGGTCGGGTTCATCGACCTGCATCTGTCGCTGGCGGAAACTTCGGAACATTTCAGACGCACGGTCCACGAAGCCGTTTCCGGCTTAGCGATCGCCATTCTATTTTCGGTATTACTAGCCCGCTGGCTGGGGCGGCGGGTCAGCCGTCCATTGCAACGTCTGACCCGTAGCATCGAACAAGTCAGCCGCAATCATAGTTTCAACACGCGCCTAAATACCGACAGCCGCGACGAAACCGGCGTTTTAATCCACAGTTTCAACAACATGCTAGACCGACTCGAACAACAGGAACACAACAAGAATGCCCTGATCGTCAAACTATCTCACGCCAAATGGGAAGCCGAGCGCGCCAGCCGCGCCAAATCCGAGTTTTTGTCGAGGATGAGCCACGAACTACGCACACCGCTGCACGCCATTATCGGTTTCGGCCAATTACTGGAATCGGACCCCGAACACCCGCTAAGCGAGGAGCAACACGACTCGGTGCGGCATATCCTGAATTCCGGAAATCACTTGCTGGCGCTGATCAGCGAGTTGCTGGACCTCGCTACCGTGGAAAGCGGCAAACTGAATCTGGTACCCGGACCGATCGATTGCCGATCGCTGGTCGAGGAAACCGTCCGACTTGTCACCCCGCAAGTTCATCAAGCGGGACTGCAAATCGGCCTCAGCGGCGGCGAAGCGCTACCGCCGGCGAGCGCCGATCGTTTGCGTTTGAAACAGTGCTTGTTGAATTTGCTGTCGAATGCCGTGAAATACAACCGCGCCGACGGCACGATCCAGGTGTCGATCTTCATGGCCGACACCAAAGTCGCAATCGCCGTCGAAGATAGCGGCCGCGGCATCGCCGCCGAGAATATGCCCCTGCTGTTTCAACCCTTCACCCGTTTTCATTTGGAACAGGAAACCATCGAAGGCACCGGGATCGGTCTTTTGATCACCAAACACATGGTGGAGTTGATGACCGGCGAATTATTGGTCGAAAGTAGGCCCGGCGTGGGCAGTCGCTTCACGATTTTACTGCCGGTCGCCTCCACCAACGCCGACCAGTCGGAGCCAGGGGTTTATACCGGATACGGCGTGACCCCTGAGTCCAGTCAAGGGTAGGCCGGGAACTTCCCTTCACCGGTAACCGTAAGGGCACAAGGCCGGCCCCCTGGCTCGCGGGTTCCGGCCGAGCTCGGTGCTAACGCACGGAATTGATGGTGCGTTCCATTTCCTCGCGGCTGAGATGGCGGACATCCTTGCCCTTGACCATGTAAATCACATGTTCGCAGACGTTGCAAGAATGGTCGCCGATCCGCTCCAGGGCGCGGGCGGTCCACAGCATATCCAACGCGCGGGTGATATTGCGCGGATCTTCCATCATCTGGGTGATCAGCTGGCGGGTGATGCTGTTGTATTCGCGGTCGACCTTGGCGTCTTGCGCGGTGATCGCGATGACTTCCTCGACGTCGTTGCGGGCGTAGGCATCCAGCGCGCCGTTCAGCATACCCTTGACCAGATTCAGCAAATGCTCGATTTCGTAGTATTTGTCCTGGTAGTAGTCGGTGCCTTCCAGACGCATCACCATCCGCGCGATCCGGGTAGCTTCGTCGCCGATCCGCTCCAGGTCGGTAATGATCTTGATCGTCGCGATCAGCATCCGTAAATCGTAGGCGGCGGGCTGGCGGCGCGCCATGATATCGGTGCATTCGTGGTCGATTTCCTTTTCCAGCGTATCGACCTGATGATCCTGCAACACCACCTGATCGGCGCTTTCCATGTCGTAACTCATGAAGGCCTTGGTGGCGAGATCGACTTGCTCTTCCACCAACCCGCCCATCATCATCACTTTGTTACGCAGCTCCTCCATTTCCTGGTTGAACTGCTGGGAGATGTGTTGTTTGATTTTGCTGTTATCCATGTTTACCTCCTAGCCGTACCTGCCGGTAATGTAATCTTCGGTTTGTTTCTTAGCCGGGTTGGTAAACAACTCGCTGGTTTCACCGAATTCGATCAGTTCGCCCATGTACATGAACGCGGTGTAGTCCGATACCCGCGCCGCCTGTTGCATGTTATGGGTCACTATGACGATGGTGTACTGTTCCTTCAATTCGTTGATCAGTTCCTCGATTTTCAGGGTCGAAATCGGGTCCAAGGCCGAAGCGGGTTCGTCGAGCAGAATCACCTCCGGTTCGATCGCGATGGCTCTGGCGATCACCAAGCGCTGCTGTTGGCCGCCGGACATGCCCAAGGCATTGTCGTTCAAGCGGTTTTTTACCTCGTCCCACAGCGCCGCGCCGCGTAGCGATTTCTCGACCACTTCATCGAGAACCCGTCGGTCGTTGATGCCTTGGATGCGCAAGCCATAAGCGACGTTTTCGTAAATGGTCTTCGGAAAGGGGTTGGGTTTTTGAAACACCATGCCGACCCGGCGCCGCAAGGCCGCGACATTGACCGATTTGTCGTAGACGTCGTCGCCGTCCAGCAATATTTTGCCGCGGATGCTGACACCGTCAACCAGATCGTTCATCCGGTTGATGCAACGCAACAGGGTCGATTTGCCGCAACCGCTGGGACCGATATAGGCCGTGACCTTCTTGCGCGGCATTTCCATGTTGATGCTGTGCAAGGCTTGTTTTTGGCCGTAAAACAATTCCAGATTTTCAACTTTGATGCAGGTTTCGATTTTGCCGGCATCGGGCTTCTCTTCTCGATTCAGCGCATTAATGTCAATGCCGTGAGTGCGTTTTTGTAGTGTCGTCATGTTATCGGGTCCGAACATCGGGATATCGATGGCTGTTAGTTTTCGAGGGCGCGGTATTTTTCCCGCAAGTTATTGCGTATCGCGATCGCGGTCATGTTCAGACCGACGATGACCATCACCAGCAGCAGCGATGTCGCGTATACCAGCGGCCGGGCCGCCTCGACGTTGGGGCTTTGAAAACCGACGTCGTAGATATGGAAACCCAAATGCATGAACTTGCGGTCCAAGTGCAGATAGGGAAAATTGCCGTCCAGCGGCAAGGTCGGCGCCAGCTTGACGACACCGACCAGCATCAGCGGCGCCACTTCGCCGGCGGCACGAGCCACGGCCAAGATCAAACCGGTCATGATGGCCGGGCTCGCCATCGGCAGCACCGTGCGCCACAAGGTTTCGGCCTTGGTCGCGCCGAGCGCCAGACTGCCTTCGCGGATGGATTTGGGTATCCGCGACAAACCTTCCTCGGTGGCGACGATAACCACCGGCAGGGTCATTAACGCCAAGGTCAATGCCGCCCAGAGCAGACCCGGCGTACCGAACACCGGCGCGGGCGCCGCCTCCGGATAAAACAGCCGGTCGATATTGCCGCCGATGATATAAACGAAAAAGCCCAAACCGAACACGCCATACACAATGGACGGCACCCCGGCCAAATTGTTCACCGCGATGCGGATCACCCGGGTGATGAAACCTTGCTTGGCATATTCGCGCAAATAAACCGCCGCAATCACGCCGAATGGCGTCACGACCACCGCCATCAGCAAAACCATCAGCACCGTACCGAAAATGGCCGGGAATATGCCGCCCTCGGTGTTGGCTTCGCGCGGCTCTTCCTTGATGAAGTCGATAAAGCGCGCTACGTATTCGATCGATTTGTCGAAGGTGCTCATCGCATTGGGCCGCGTCAGTTTGACGACCCGATGCAACGGTAGATTGACTTCTCTTCCGCCGGCTTCAGCGACGACCAGATTGACGCGTTTGATCTCCCGGTTGAGCTGTGCGAGTTGTTGTTGAATTTGCTGATATTGCACCTGATAGGCCTGCTTTTGGGCGGCGAATTCGCGCTCGGTGTCGGCGCTCCAGGTACCTTCCAACTCCAGCTTGCGTTGCCGCAAGCGCAGGCGCTCCAGATTGTAATTAATCGCGCCGATGTCCTTGTTTTGCAAACGGTCGATCTGTTCATGCAAGGCCAGCGCGTCATTCAGTTTTTGCTGGGCTACCGACCAAGCGGATCCGCCTTGCGCCAGGACGTTGCCGTCCTCCTTGACCGCGACCAGTCGGCCGTAAAAATTACCCCACTCGCGGCGCTCGATGCACGCCAGATCGTCCGGATGCGCTATTCCGGTAATGTATTGCTGCAATATCCAACGGAAATCGCTACCTAATATATCCCGATTCCCGGTCTTGACCAGATGCTGTTCCAAGTATTCGGCATTGTTCAAGACTTCGTGACCGGCGGCCCTGGCTTGCGCGGTCGGCAGCAATGCGGTGGCGACCTGCTCGCCGACGATAACGCTGTCCAAGCCTTGCTGATCGCGGTAGTGATATTCGACGATGTCGGCCGGCCAAAAATGCCCCAGGCCGCGCACCGCAATCAACAATAGCAAACCGATCACCAGAACCAGGTTGATACTGACCGCGCCGGCGGTAAACCAAATCCACGGCGTGCCGCTTTTGAACCATTCTTTCATCATAATGAACTGTATTTTTGTCTCAGATTCTGCCGAATCATTTCAGCCAAGGTGTTGACCACGAAGGTAAACATGAACAAGACCAGCGCGGCCAAAAACAAAACCCGATAGTGGGTGCTGTTGACTTCCGACTCGGGCATTTCCACCGCGATATTCGCGGACAAGGTCCGCAGGCCCTGGAAAATACTCAGGTCCATCACCGGCGTGTTGCCGGTCGCCATCAACACGATCATCGTCTCGCCGACCGCCCGGCCGAAGCCGATCATGATCGCCGAAAAAATACCGGGGCTGGCCGTCAGTAACACCACCTTGGTCAAGGTTTGCCAGGGCGTCGCTCCCAAGGCCAGCGATCCGGTGGTCAAGTGCTTGGGAACGCTGAAAATCGCATCCTCGGCGATCGAAAAAATCATAGGAATGACCGCGAATCCCATCGCCAGACCAACAACCAATGTATTGCGTTGATCGTAAGCGATGCCGAATTCCTCGCGCATCCAGGTACGCAGATCACCGTTAAAGCATAAGGCTTCGATACCGGGACTGACTTGAAAGGCCAGCCACGCGGCAAAAACCACGACCGGGATTAATATAATGGCGTCCCAGCCGTCCGGAATTTTTTGCCGTTTTTGCTCTGGGAGGAACTGCCAAGCGTAGGCAAACAGCATTACCGCCAACGGCACGATCATCAGTAGTGCGAAGATTCCCGCCAGATTCGCTTCGACGAACGGCGCCAACCACAAACCTGCCAGGAAACCCAATATCACGGTCGGCAACGCCCCCATGATTTCGATGCCCGGCTTGACGTACTGACGAATCCCCGAAGACATGAAGTAGCCGGTGTAAATCGCGCCGAACAAGGCCAGCGGAATGCCGACCAACATCGCGTAAAACGACGCCTTCAATGTGCCGAACACCAGCGGCGTCAAACTCATTTTCGGTTCGAAGTCGTTGCTGGCGGACGAGGATTGCCAAATATAATCCGGCTTGGAATAGCTCTCGTACCAAATCTTCCGCCACAACGATTTCATCGAAATTTCCGGATGTTCGTTGGTCAGCTTCCAGGCCTTGAGGTTGCCGTCGGCGTCCTCGGCCAGCACATGGTCGGCTTTCGGCGACAACGACATGGCCATCGGCGCGCCGGGCATTACCGGCTGTTTGATCAGTTCGCGCTCGGCGGTGGAATTAAACACGCCCAGCATACCGCTGTTATCGACCACCAGCATGCCGCGCCGGCGCTGCTCAGGATTGATTTTGACGATGGGGCTGTCGGCGAGCTTGAAACTGCGCAATTTTTGCAAGCTAACGTAATTCTGCTCGTTGCGTACCATCGACCACTGCGCCAATTCGCCCTTGGAATCGCCGACCAGCAGCGAATTTTCGCCATTCAAAAACTCGACGTCGGTAATTTGCCGGCCGTTATCGACCAGGTTCATTTTGTGCTTGACGGCCAAGGCCGACGATTCGCCAACATCGACCACCGTCAGGCTCTGTTTGGAGAGCAGATAAAGGTTGTGCTGTTCCTTATCCAACAACATGAATTCGACATCGTCGCCCGGTACATCCAGCGTTGCATCGCTTCTATCCAACGTGGCTTCGTCGTCGAACATCGACTCTTTCTTGCTGAGCCTAACCAGAATCAAACGATGATCGGCGGTCTTGGCAACCAGCAGGCTATGCTCATCGCCGATCGCGACCGTCAATTGCAGCAAGGACTGACCGGAGTTGTCTATCGTCAACGGCTGCTCGCCGAGCGGGTAACTGATATTCGGCGTCACCACCCGCTTGCCGTCGGGGTAACTTAATTTGTACTCGTGCTTCATAATTACCGCGCGACCGTCGGACAGACCGTAGCCGACGACGCCGCTGTCCGGGCTGCCGTGGCTAAAACTGGCAATCTTGGCGGCGTCGGCGCCAAGCAACGCCTGGGCTTTCACTGTCTGTCCGTCCGCGACCCGAAAAAATACCGCATTACCGGTATCGGTAAAGCGCACGGCCAATTCGTTTTGCTCTTCGGTGGCCAGGAAACGAGTCTTGCCCAAGGCCGACTCCGGCACCGGATAACCGCCGGCCGGCTGCAGTGTCGCCGGCAACAGCAACGGAAACACCACATACAGCAAATAGAAGAAAATCAGGACGACGGCGACGATGATGCTCAGACCACCCGCCACCACGCCGCGCGCGACGATTTTGTCTTTTAACAGCCGCCAACGCTGATGACGTTCGCTCGAGGCGCTCTGCAGCAACGTAGGTTTCGCCGGAATCGATTGGACTTCAGTCATAACAAGGCATGTGTAGTTAACTTGGGTTGCGCCGCTCGGAAACGACGCGGCGCCAACAAAAAAGCCGATAACCTTTAGGGATTATCGGCTTGAGCATTATACAAGATCAACGCCCGTAGAAAGGGGGAGTGGGGAATAGGCATTGATGCAAGTCGCCGTTCCTTGGTTGCATCCCTGCAACGAAATCCATGTATCGTCCATCCCTGAAACTTAGATTACTGTACCAAGGACAGGGCTTTTTCGACCGCTTTGGCCGGCAGCGGAATATAGCCGTCCTTAATCACGACTTGCTGACCGGCTTTGGACAGCACCATCTTGAAGAACTCTTTTTCCAACGGCGCCAACGGCTCGTTGGGTTTTTTGTTGACATAAATGTATAGGAAGCGCGACAACGGATAAGCACCGGAGGTGGCGTTTTCGGGAGACGCTTCGACGAAGGCTTCGCCGTCCTTGCGGGCCAGCGGCACGGCTTTTACGCCGGAAGTCGAATAGCCGATACCGGAATAACCGATGCCGTTATTCGACGTGGTCACCGATTGCACGACCGAAGCCGAGCCGGGTTGTTCGTTGACGTTACTTTTGAAATCGCCCTTGCACAGCGCTTCATCCTTGAAGAAGCCGTAGGTGCCGGAAACCGAGTTGCGGCCGTATAACTGGATCGGCTTGCTCGCCCAGCCGCCGGTCAGGCCGGCTTGTCCCCAGGTGCCGATGTCGTTCGCATAGCCGCATTTTCGGGTGGACGACATGATGGCGTCGACCTGCGGAATGCTCAAACCCTTGATCGGGTTGTCCTTGTTGACGAATACCGCCAACGCATCGATCGCGACCGGGATAGCGGTTGGTTTATAACCGTATTTGCTTTCGAAATCGTCGATTTCGTTGTCTTTCATCTTCCGGCTCATAGGACCTAGATTCGCGGTTCCCTCGGTCAACGCCGGCGGCGCGGTCGACGAGCCGGCGGCTTGAATTTGAATATTGACGTTAGGGTAAATCTTGCCGAATTCTTCCGCCCACAGTGTCATCAGGTTGGCTAGGGTATCGGAGCCGACACTGGAAATGTTACCGGAGACGCCGCTGGCCGGCGCGTATTCGGGCAGAGCGGGATCTAAGGTGGCAGGCGCGGCGGCCGCGACTCCAGTCAGCGTTGCCGATACGAACCCGAATCCTAATGCCAGTGACTTCAGCGCGAAAGTATTTTTCATAAATGATCTCGAAAAGGTTTGTTTTAAAACTTGCAAACAGTTTGCCAAGCAAGCGTGACAATAGTATGAAGCGAATATGACAGTTTTGTGACAATTGCCGGCGAATTGTAGGCCTAGCCGGCCGCCGGCGTCATTCGCGCCTAACCGCGCTATCGGCTACGGCGCGGCGTAGAGTCAAAAACCGATAGCCGAAATCGACGGCGGGGTCGTCGTCGACTTCCTCGGATTCGACCTCAAGCCAAGCCTCGGCATCGATTTCCGGAAAAAACGTGTCGCCGGCGAAATCCCGGTCTATGCAGGTCAAATACAAGCAGTCGGCCCGGTCCAGCAAGGCCCGGTAAAGTTCGGCGCCGCCGATCACGAATACCTCGTCATTGTCCCGGCAATGCGCCAGCGCCGCGTCGATGCCGGTAAAGACCAGACAACCCTCGGCCCGGTAATCGCTCGCGCGGCTGACCACCAGATTTTCCCGACCCGGCAGCGGCCGGCCGATCGCCTGATGGGTTTTACGCCCCATTAAAACCGGTTTGCCCAGCGTGATGCGTTTGAAGCGCCGCAAGTCGGCCGACAAATGCCAGGGCATACGGCCGTCCAAGCCGATCGCCCGATTGGACGACATCGCGACGATCAGTGAAATTTTCATGGAGTGGGTTAAGATGGCTAGCCTTGTTCAAACCGAAGATGATACTAGACATCAGCCCATGAAGAAAAACATACTGGTGGTATTTACCGGCGGCACGATAGGCTCCAAATCGGAGGCGGGCACGATAGACACCTCGGCCGACGCCGGCTTCGCGTTGTTGCAACGCTACCGGCAAAGCCACCCGGACATTGCCGAAACCGTGACGTTTTCCAGTATGCAGCCGTTTGGCATACTATCGGAAAATCTACACCCCAGCCATTGGCGATCCATGGTCTCCGCGATAGAAGCCCTGGATCTGGCGAGTTTCGCCGGCATCATCGTTACCCACGGCACCGACACCCTGGCGTTTTCCGCCGCGATGCTGGCGCTGTACTTCAACCGTTTGCCGATACCGCTGGTACTGGTCTCCAGCGATAAACCGCTTGCCGATCCGCGGGCTAACGGGCTGGATAATTTCAGTTGCGCGGTTTCTTATATCCGCGACATCGGCACGGCCGGCGTGTTTGCGGCGTATCGCAATCCGGGCGGTGCGATGCACTTGCATCTGGCCAGTCGCCTAGCCTCCTGTCTGCCGCTAGGTAGCGATTTCATCAGCGCTCAATCCCGGCCCTACGCGACCTATTCATTCGACGGTTTCGAATTCCATCATCCGCTGTCGCCACGTAGCCCGTACGCGCTAAAACCTGACTTCTCGAAAAAATTGCTGGTGATCCGCCCCTATCCCGGCTTGAATTACCGCGACTTCCGTCTGGATGGCTGCGATGCAGTGCTGCACGACCTGTACCACTCCGGCACCGCCTGCGTATCGGCCGAGGCTGGCGCCGAATACACCCTTATCGAGTTCGCCGCCACGTGCCGGCAGCGCGGCATTCCGCTGTATCTGGCCCCGGCGCTGTATTCGGACGACGCTTACGCCTCGACCCGCGCATTGCTTTCGGCCGGCGCCGAAATGATTTGGAATATATCGCTGGAAGCGGCTTACGCCAAACTCATACTGGCGCTCGCCAATTTCGACTCGCCCCAGGCCATCTCCGCGTTTTTGAGCGCCGACGTCGCCTGGGAACATCTGAGTTAAGGCCAGCCCGTCTTCCCGACAATTAACGTGCGAAAAACTTCGCCAGAGCTTCGGCTCGTCCCGCCGACACCGTTTGCGCATGCGGACGACTTTCGATCAGCGCGATGTAAGCGGCAACGTCGGGCAAATGCTCCGCCACTAAATCGACGCCGTAAATCTTCTGCGTCACGAACCCCACCAATTGCAAGTGCGGCCAGGCGATCACGTCGGCCAACGTGAAGTGCTCGCCCAGCGCGTAAGGGCTCCGGGGCATGATGCGGTTCAGACCTTTCAAACCGTTTTCCACCTTGGTTTTTACCTCGTCCTTAACCTCCTGGGACACGGCGGTGCCGAACAACACTTCGCCGTAGAGGCGGCGAGCGATCAGTTCGACGTTCAATTCGATATGTTGAATGAATTCGCGGCAT
The DNA here is from genome assembly GCF_001856095.1 of Methylomonas sp. LWB. Taxonomy (NCBI): domain Bacteria; kingdom Pseudomonadati; phylum Pseudomonadota; class Gammaproteobacteria; order Methylococcales; family Methylococcaceae; genus Methylomonas; species Methylomonas sp. LWB. The sequence continues at coordinate 222,325 of NZ_MKMC01000056.1, read as the reverse complement.
TTCGCGCGTTGGTAAGGATCGGCCGGATACAGAGGATACTCGGGGAAGGCGTCTTCCAAATACTCGAGTATGGCTTGAGATTCCGACAAATAACCGTCGGCGGTCTTAATGAACGGGATTTTGCCGAGCGGTGAGCGCTTCAATACCGTTTCGTCCTGACTAGGCCGCACCAATTCTTCATTGAACGGCAGGTTTTTCTCTAAAAGCGCGAATTTGACCTTGTTGTAATAATTGCTGATCGCAAAACCGTACAGAGTAATCATGCTGTTGTCTCCCTTGGTTGAAAAACGACCGACCCAAACAGACCGGTCAGTCTATTGAAATAATACAGACCGGTCGGTATAGTTGCAACATCGTTTTTCTCTCGCCGCCATGACCCGCAATCTGCAAGAACATATCCTGAATGTCGCCTCGGAGCTGTTTTACAGCCAGGGCATAAAAACCACCGGTGTCGATGCCGTCGTCAAAGCGGCCGGCACCACCAAAATGAGTTTGTACAAATATTATCCGTCGAAAGACGATCTGGTGTTGGCGCATTTGCGCAAGAGCCGGGCCAAACTTCAGGCTTACATCCAAGAATATTTGTTCAAGGCCGGTACCGATCCGGGGCGACAACTGCTGGCGGTTTTCGATGCTTTCGGGGATTTGCAGGCCAACCCGGCGTTTCGCGGCTGCCCGTTTATCAACGCCGCCGCCGAATTCGCCGACTCCGGCAGTCCGATTCAACAAACCGCCGCCGAATTTTCGGAAGGCTTTCGCGCGCTGTTATCCGATTTAGCCGCTCGGGCCGGCGTCCGAGATCCGGAGCCGTTATCCAAACAGTTGGCGATGTTGATCGCCGGCGCGATGGTCGGCGAGCAAATGCGGCGCGGCACCGAACACATGCGCTTGGCGCGCGAGGCCGCCGAAATCCTGATCGCATCGGCCCGCGATTGAGCCATTTCGCTCGCGCCTGCAACGATTACAATAAGCGCCGCCCTCGTTTCCCCGGTTTCATCAAGTGAATCTCCGCCAACTGGTTTCCCAAACCGCCATCTACGGCCTCAGCAGCATTGTCGGCCGCTTCTTGAATTATCTGTTGGTCCCGCTTTACACCTACACCTACAGCGCCGCGGAATACGGCGTGGTCTCCGAGTTTTACGCCTACGCCGGCTTCTTCGCGGTCGTGTTGGCGTTGGGCCTGGAAACCGGTTACTTTCGGTTTCGGCAAAATCCCGCTTACGCCAGCGACGCGATTTATGCTAACGCCCTTAGTTTGCTGACCTTGGCCAATACCGGATTCCTCGCCGCCGTCGCTTACTGGCGCCAGGACTTGGCAGATTGGCTGCGCTATCCGGATCATCCGGAGTATCTGGTCTGGTTTGCCGCGATTTTGGCGCTGGACGGCATCACCGCGCTACCGTTCGCCCGCCTGCGCGCCGAAAACCGCGCCTGGCGTTTCGCCGGCATCAAATTGAGCGAAATCGCGATAACCATCGCGCTGAATCTATTTTTCCTGTTGTTGTGCCCGAAACTGGCGCAACGCTGGCCGGACGCGGCATGGTTACGCTTTTACGACCCCAACGTGGGCGTGGGCTACATCTTCATCGCCAACCTGATCGCCAGCCTGGCAAAATGGCTGCTGTTGATGCCGCAATTCCGCCGGATACCGGTCAACCTGAATCCGGCGCTGCTCGGCCCCATGCTGCGCTATTCGCTACCGATGGTGGTGATCGGCTTCGCCGGCATGGTCAACGAAATGCTGGACCGGGCCATCCTGAAAATCCTGCTGCCTTACGATCTGACCACCAACCTGAAACTGCTGGGCATCTACGGCGCCTGTTACAAACTATCGATTCTGATGAGCCTATTCGTGCAGGCCTTCCGCTACGCCGGCGAGCCGTTCTTTTTTGCCTACGCCGGCCGCGCCGACGCCAAGCGCGCTTACGCGCTGGTGATGCGCTACTTCGTCATCGCCGGGGTATTTATCTTTTTGTTGGTGACGCTGTTTATCGACTTCTTCCAGTATTTTATCGGCGCGGAATATCGAGCCGGCCTAGAAGTCGTGCCCGTCCTGTTAATGGCGAATCTGTTGCTAGGTATATATGTGAATTTGGCGGTCTGGTACAAACTCGGCGACCGCACCGGCCTCGGTGCCTGGGTATCGCTGGCCGGTGCTGCGTTGACAATAGTCTTGAATCTTTATTGGATACCGCTTTGGGGCTACGTCGGCTCGGCCTGGGCCACGCTGGCCTGCTATGCCTTCATGGCGGCGGCTTCCTGGCTGCTGGGACGGCACTATTACCCGGTTCCGTATCCGTTGGCGCGGATGTTCAGTTACTTGATCCTAGGGTTGGGCTTGTACGTCGCCAATCGCTGGACCCTAAGCGAATTCCATTGGAACGCCTGGCTGAGTGGCGGCCTGGGCTTGACGATTTATCTGGCGGTCGTCGCGGCCTTCGATCTGAAACCCCTAATCCGTCGAAGCTGAGCCGTGGCAACGTAGGTTAATCGGCGGCGTTGGCGCCGCCCTGCATCGCCAACGCCGCTTGATACAGCAACTTTTTACGCTGCCCGGTGATGTCCGCCGCCAACGCGGCGGCGGTTTTCGTCGAGCACTCCTTCAACAACAAGGCCAGAATCCGCCGCTCTTCGCCGCTGATTTCGCCGGCGGTTTCCGGCGCTTGATAGCCGGCGACAATGACCACAAACTCGCCCTTGCGCATGTTGTCGTCGGTTCTGACGCGTTCGGCAACCTTATCCAAGCGATCGCCGACGATGGTCTCGTGCAATTTGGTGATTTCCCTGGCCACGACGATGGGATGTTCCGGCGGAAACACCGTCAGCATATCGGCCAGCGCATCGTCGATCCGATGGCTGGACTCGTAAAAGGCCCAGGTCGAGGCATCGCTTAATTTGGTTTCGAAAAAGCCTTTGCGGGCCGACGAGGTGCGCGGCAAAAACCCTTCGAAACTGAAGCGACTGGTCGGCAAGCCGGCGGCCGAGAGCGCGGCAATCAACGCGCAAGCGCCCGGAATGGGCACGACATCGATGTGTTTGCGTCGCGCCAGTTGAACCAAGGGTAGGCCAGGATCGCTGATCAGCGGCGTGCCGGCATCCGAGACCAGTGCCACCGACTGGCCGTCTTGAATTTTGGCGATCAAGCCCGCCGAGGCATGCTCTTCGTTGTGCTGGTGCAGCGATTGCAACGGCTTGCCGATGCCGTAGTGCTGCATCAGCAGCTTGGCGTGGCGGGTATCCTCGGCGGCGATCAAATCGACGCACTTCAAAACCTCGACGGCTCGAAAGCTGAGATCGGCCAGATTCCCTATCGGCGTGGCGACCACGTATAATTTCCCGGACATTTCCGCTGCAGGCCCTCTTGCCATGTCTGATTTTAAATTCGCCGCCATTATGCCTGCTCGCTTGGCCGCCTGCTGTGTTTTCGGGCTGTTATTGACGGCCTGCGCCGAAGAGCCGGTGAAATCCGTCAAACCTCAGACCGCGCGGACCAAGTCGGCGGCGAAACGCGGCAAGCCCAACGAACCGGCCCAAAGCTACCGAATAGCGGACAACCAGAACGGCTTGCATTTGCTCGATGCCGATACCCGCATACAGGCCGGCGACAGCGAAGCCGCGCAAAAAGCCCTGGACCGGATCAATCCCGAGCAACTGACACCCGAGCAATTCAGCAAATATAAATTGCTCGACGCGCAAATCTCGTTGAGCGCCGGCGACGCTGAACGAGCCTTGCACAAACTGGAAGGCACCCGGCCGGCGGTGTTGGCCGAAGGCGATCGAATTGCTTACTATCAGTCCCTGGCCTTCGTGCATGCCTTGCTCGGCGACGTCCTGCCCTCGGTACGCGCCCGCTTGAAGCTCGGCCAATTACTGCAAGCCCCGGAACAGCAAAGGCAGAATATCGCGGCAATCCTGGACGCATTAAGCGTACTGCCGGTGGAAACCTTGAATGCATCTGCGCCAGTGGCCGACGAACTGGGCGGCTGGATGGCGCTGGCCAAGATCCTGAAGCAGCAAGGTTCGCCGGGTGTCGATTTGAGCGGGCAAATCGCCGGCTGGCGGCAAGCCTATCCCTACCATCCGGCCAACGCCGAATATCTGCAAACCTACCTGAATGCGCCGGCGGCCGCGGCCGAACCCGCGCCGAGTGAACCCGCTACTGGCCCGGCCTCGGCGACCTCCGCCGCCGGCGCCAACCTCGCCGTGTTGTTACCCAGTGCCGGTCCTTACGCACCCGCCGCGAAAGCCATCAAGGAGGGTTTGTCGGTCGCCCACCGCTTGGCGGCCAGTGCCGCGCCGCAACCGGGATTGAAGTTTTACGACACCAGCCAAGGCGAACCGGGCGAACTGTACCGCAAGGCCATCGCCGAGGGCGCCGGCCTGGTGATCGGCCCGTTGGTTAAGGAAGACATTCAAAGCTTGGCGCTATCCGGCGAACTGGCGATACCGGTGCTGGCGTTGAACCAGGTCGACAATCTCGGCAAGGCCAACCTGTACCAATTCGGTCTGAGTCCGCAAGACGAAGCCGAGCAACTGGCGCGAAAAGCCCGCCGCGACGGCCTGCAAAACGCGGTGTTTCTGGTGCCGAATACCCCACAGGGCCAACGCGTCGGCCATTTTTTGACCTCGGCCTGGCAAGCCGGCGGCGGCAGCGTTGTAGGTCTGGAACAATACGACCCCAAGCAGCACGATTTCTCGGGATCGGTCGCCACTTTGCTGGCGCCCTCGGTCAGTATCGACGGTAAGAAACAACCCTTGGCGGTATTCGTCAGCGCAAGCCCGGAAGTCGCCCGCGAATTGGCGCCGCAGCTCAAGTACCCGCAAAGCGCCGAATTGTCGATTTACGCGATGCCCAACCTTTACAGCGGCCGGCAAAATCCGGTGCGGGACGTGGACTTGGGCGCCATCCGCTTTTGCGACATGCCATGGTTGTTCGGCGAATACTATCCCGGCCCGCTGAGCCAGTCGGCGTTGCAAAACATCTGGCAAGGTCTGCCTGACAGCCAAATCAAACTGGTGGCGCTGGGCGTGGACGCCTACAATCTGAGCGGGCAATTGAACCAGTTAGCCGGCGGCGCTTATGCCGGCGCCACCGGACGCTTGACCTTGACCGGCGAAAACCGGATCGGCCGGGCGCTGGTTTGCGCGCAATTCAAGGCCGGCGTGCCGATCGCCGACGGATTTTTGAATTGATCCGTTTCGGCAAACCCAAACCCGCCCATTTGCAAAGCGGCGCGGACGCCGAGCGCTTGGCACTGAACCATTTGCAAGGCCAAGGATTGATCTGGGTGTGCAGCAATTTCCGCTGCAAAGGCGGCGAATTGGATCTGGTAATGCGCGATGGCGAAATGCTGGTCGTCGTCGAAGTTCGCTACCGCAAATCCGAACAATACGGCGGAGCCCTGGCCAGTATCACGCCGCAAAAGCAGGCCCGCATCATCGCCGCCACTCAGCACTATGTCATAATCCACAAGCTAAACCACCTATCGGTTCGCTTCGATGTAGTGGCCGTCTCCGGCGACAAGCATCTCCATTGGATCAAAAACGCATTTCAAACCTAACATGAGCTTACAAGACCGCATCATCAGTCACTTCTCCGACAGCATCCAAACCAAGCAAGATTCGATGGCCAGTTTGTGCGAGTTGATCGAATTCGCCTCGCAGAAAATTGTCGAGGCCTTGGTCAACGACCGGAAGGTATTAACCTGCGGCAACGGCGGCTCGGCCGGCGACGCCCAACATTTCTCGTCGGAAATGCTGAACCGCTTCGAGCGCGAACGGCCGGCCTTACCGGCGATTGCGTTGAGCACCGATACCTCAACCATCACCTCGATCGCCAACGACTACCACTACGACGAAATCTTCGCCAAACAACTCCGCGCGCTGGGACAGGCCGGCGACATCTTGTTGGTTTATACCAGTAGTGGCAATTCCGGCAATATCGTCAAGGCCGTGAAAGTCGCGCACGACCGCGACATGACCGTGATCGCGCTGAGCGGCAAGGATGGCGGAATATTGGCCGGCGCATTGAACGAAGCCGATATCGAAATCCGCGTGCCGTCCTATTCCACGGCCCGGATTCAGGAAGTCCACTTGTTGATTTCGCATTGTTTGTGCGATTTGATCGACCACCAATTATTTGGCGGCTAACCTAAGCGATCGAGCAAGAGTTTGACGGAACGCGGCCGGCGCGCGCCGGCCGCTGGCGGCCTTAAGAGCTAGCGGCCGGAGATAAACTTGACATCGCGCTTGCCGACCCCGCGATATAGCTGGCGCGGCCGGCCGATCTTCAGCTCCGGATCCGAAATCATTTCGTCCCACTGCGCGATCCAACCCACCGAACGGGCCAGCGCAAAAATCGCGGTAAACATCTCGGTCGGGATGCCCAGCGCCCGCAACACGATACCCGAGTAGAAATCGACATTGGGGTAAAGTTTTTTCTCGACGAAATACGGATCTTCCAGCGCGATGCGTTCCAATTCCATCGCCAGCTTGAACAGGCGATCGTCGTTTAAATTCAATTCGTCCAACACTTCGTGGCAGGTTTGCCGCATCAGTTTGGCGCGCGGGTCGTAATTTTTGTAGACCCGATGCCCAAACCCCATCAAGCGGAACGAGTCGTTTTTGTCCTTGGCCCGCGCCACGTATTCGCCAATTCGGGAGACATCGCCGATCTGCTCCAACATGTTCAACACCGCTTCATTGGCGCCGCCATGCGCCGCGCCCCACAAGCAAGCGATGCCCGCCGCGACGCAGGCATAGGGGTTCGCCCCACTGGAACCCGCCAGACGCACCGTCGAGGTCGATGCGTTTTGTTCGTGATCGGCGTGCAGGATCAGGATGCGATCCAGCGCGCGGGTGAGCACCGGATTGGCGATGTAATCGTCGTACGGATCGCCGTGCATCATCCGCATGAAGTTTTCGGCGTAACCCAAGCGGCGCTTGGGATATATGAAGGGTAGGCCGATGCTGTACTTGTAACACATCGCCACGATGGTCGGCATTTTCGCGATCAGCCGGATTGCCGACATGTAACGATCCTCACGACTGTTGATGTCCATGACGTCATGATAGAAAGCCGACAGCGCGCCGACCACGCCAACCAGCACCGCCATCGGGTGGGCATCGCGGCGAAAACCGTTGTAGAACTTGGTCAATTGTTCGTGCACCATCACGTGTTGACTGACCGTCGTGACGAAATTCTTCATTTCCGCGCCGTTGGGCAAATCGCCGTTCAGCAATAGGTAGCAAACCTCCAAAAAGTCGCATTTTTCAGCCAATTGCTCGATCGGATAGCCGCGATACAGCAAGACGCCCTCGTCGCCGTCGATGAAAGTGATCTTGGACGTACAACTGGCCGTGGAGGTAAAACCAGGGTCGTAAGTAAAATGGCCGGTCTGCGCGTACAGCGAGCGAATGTCGATCACCGAAGGCCCCAAGGTACCGGGCATCACCGGCAATTCGTAGTGCTGGTCCTGATCGTCCCGTTTTATCGTCACTTTTCTGTCAGTCATCGGGGAATTCTCCTGAAAGCTTGCGTTTAATGGCGGTGATGCAGCTATTCTATTGCAAACAGCAAATAAACACAGCCGAAAATCGGGATTGTTCACGAATTGACTATTTACTGATAACCGATAGTTGCGGACGAATCCATGCAAAAATCCGGCCGGTATTTCTCCAGTCAGCGCTGGACTCGCTAGCCGAGGAAGGCCGATAATCCGTGATCCGCAAAACCGGCCTTCGCCCCGCCACCAAAACACCATGTCCAGCTCAACCACTTCCAACCCATTAGACCTCGCTTGCTTTCCAAGCAACTACGTCGAAGCGCGCCAGGGCTGGCTAGCGGCGGCGGCGGAACTAAGCTTGCATTGCGAGAGTTTGGATTTTCCCTGTCCCGGCCAGGGACCGGACGGCGTTGCGTTATGCTCGGACAGCGTCTGGATAGGGCCAACCTATGCCGAACAAGTGGCGGTGGTTCTGGCCGGCACCCATGGCATCGAAGGCTATGCCGGTTCGGCGGTACAAACCGATTGGTTGCACCGTTTGAGTGCACAACCCTCGCTGCTGCCCAACGGTGTCGCATTAGTGCTGGTGCATGCATTAACGCCGTGGGGTTATGCCTGGTCGCGTCGCTGCGATGCCGACGGCGTCGATTTGAACCGCAATGCAATCGATTTCTCCCTACCGCCACCCGACAACCCGCATTACCGCGAACTGCGGCCGATCTTGTTCGAAGCCGATGCCGGCCGCCGCCAACAAGCGTTCGCCGAATTCGCCGCCCGCCACGGTCGAACCGCGCTGGAAATCGCGATCAGCGGCGGGCAATACCTCGATCCGCTCGGGCCTTTTTACGGCGGCCGCGCGCCGGCTCACGGCCGTAAGGTATGCGAAGCGTTGATTTCTCGCTATCAACTCAATCGGCGCCGGCTGGCGGTCGTCGACATCCACACAGGACTAGGAGCCTACGGTTACGGAGAAATCATCTGCGACCACGCGCCGAACAGCATCGGCTCGACGCTTGCAAAAACTTGGTACGGCGACGCGGTGACCTTACCGGCGGCCGGCACCTCGAGTTCGGTACCGAAATGGGGTTTGCTGGATTATTTGTGGCACGCGGCAATCGGCGATGCCGGTTGCTACGTCACGCTGGAGTTCGGCACCTACGCCACCGATGCACTGTTCGATGTCTTGCTGCAAGATCATTTGCTTTGGGCGCAAACCGGCAACGACGCGGCCCGCCTGATCCACCGCGACGCGATGCGCCGGCATTTCTGTCCCGAGGACCCGGTCTGGCGCGAACAGGTACTGTTTCGCGCCCGTCAGGTCATCGGCCAGGCGCTAGCGGGGTTGGCGCGATGACGACCGCGATACGCCCGGCGCTGCCGACCGATCTGGAAGCGTTAGTCGCGCTGGAAAACGCCAGTTTCGCCACCGACAAACTCAGTCGGCGCAGCTTCCGGCATTGGCTGGCTAACGAGCATCGCGCCCTGCTGGTCGGCGAATTCGAACATCGGGTGGCGGGCTACATTTTGATCATTTACCATCCCGGCACCCGTCTGGCGCGGATTTATTCGCTGGCCGTAGCACCGGATTTGCGCGGCCACGGCATCGCCAAGGCCTTGATGACCGCCGGCGAACAAGCCGCTCGCGACGACGGCAGGCTTTATCTGCGCCTGGAAGTCAGCGTCGATAACGCGGCGGCGATCAAGCTCTACGAAGCGCTGGGCTACCAGCGTTTCGGGGTCTATCGCGATTATTATCAGGATCACAAGGACGCGCTGCGCTATCAAAAACGCATCCGCCGTTACCGCGACAAACCGCAGCACCGCTCGGTGCACTGGCTCAGACAAACCACGCCGTTTACCTGCGGGCCGGCCGCGCTGATGATGGCGATGCACGCCTTGAACCGAACCTACCAGCCGTCGGCCGACGAAGAAATCAATCTTTGGCGCGAGGCCACCACAGTCTTCATGACCTCCGGCCACGGCGGCTGCCACCCGCTCGGTTTGGCGCTGGCGGCGGGCCGGCGCGGTTTTCACGTGGAAACCTGGATCAACCAAACCTCGACCTTGTTCATCGACAGCGTACGCAGCGACGAGAAAAAACGCGTCATCGAACTCACCGATCAATATTTCAAACGCGAAGCCGAGCGTCGGCAAATACCGGTACATTACGCCAGCATCAGCCAGGCCGATCTAATCGCCGCGTTCGAGACCGGTGCAATTCCCTTGATTCTGATCAGCACCTATGCGATGGACCGTAAGAAAGCCCCGCATTGGGTCGTCATGAGCGGCTACGACAACGATTGCTTGTACATGCACGACTCCGACCCCGACGACGGCCGGCAAAGCGACCTGGATTGCCAGTTCATCCCGATCGCCCGCGAGGATTTCGAGCGGATGTGCTGTTTCGGCAAATCCAGGCTGCGGACGGCGGTGATTTTGAAACCCGACTCCGCTCTCGCTCACAAAGCCCAATAAACGTGAGCCGCGCCGAAACCGGCATCGATAAACGCCGCCAGTTTCGACAAATTTCGAGCTGCATTTTCAATTGGCCCAAGCGCCGGTCTTGCGTGCTTTTTAGGGCGAAGCTCCCTCTCGCGGACAGGCGTGTCGAGCCGTAAGGAGTTAAATCAAGGCGAACCGCCTCTGTGCGTTTGCCGCCCAGTTAACCCTCCGACCGAGTACGCGAATCAATGACGTTGTTTCCGACAACCGACCAAATACTCGCTCAGACTGACCGTCAAGCTGCTGTCTCGATCCATATCCGCGAAGCGGCGCAATACTTCGCCATCACTGTTGCCCAATGCGGTCACGGCGAACTCCTCGCTGCTTAACGCACCGCTGGCATCGGCATCGGCCAAATTGAAAACTTCGGTTTCCAAGGTCAGCGCCTTCCCGGTCTTGCCGACGACGAATTCGCTAAGCGAAATGTCGGCGCTATCATCCGCATCCAGTTCGTCGAAACGAGTGTCGGTCAAACCGGCGATATAGGTCTGGTACTCAGCCAAGGTCAAGTCGTCGGCGGTGTCGGTATTGGCAGCCTCGAACTCGGCGGTCCGTAGCGCGGTTTGCGACGATTTGGCGTAAGCCGGCGCACTGCCGACCAACGCGATCAAGAGACTGGAAATCAGCCATGCTCTAGTCATGATTAAAACTCCTGGTTTTCGTTGGAATGTGGCGACGGCAACGCCGTCGCCGGTAGCCGGCCAAACCGAATAGAGGGAAGTTGCGACTTGACCGGCCAACGAAATACTAGAAGACATCGCCTTCGACGGGGCCACCGAAAAGGTAAAAGCAGGTAAAACTTTGTTAACCGCCGTTCCAACGCCAAAGTCGCGGCAGGCTCGAACCCAAAACTTGGTTCCCATCCATTGTAAGCGAGGATTGCAACGAAATTACTTGCGTGAACAGCCACTCCGACCACACTTGCACGACATTCAGCGATACCATCGCTGCTTCGGGCCGTTTCTTCGCGATTGGCTAGCGCACCGTCCAGGCTAGAACGATTGCGTTAAGGACAGTGGAAAATGCCTAAGGGCGCTGTAGATATGGGGCCGAGACGGTTTGATATCCCTTCGCGGCGCCAGGAAGTCAGTTCAAGTGCTTAAGAAGTCAATTAAAAACGAGTGGCAACGCCGACGATCTATTTTTACCGTAACTCACGGCATTCAGCTCCCCTTGTAATCGTGAAAGACAAACCATCGGTGCCAAGCATTTAAAAAGTTAGCGCCAGCCATCTCCTCCAGTTTGTAACCCCGGTACCACGGCCGATGGCGAGGGATGAAAAATGCTGATTTCCCTGCGCGTCCGCAGCCGCTATACCTGCGCGTACACTCCGCCGGGGAAATCATCTGCGAAGACCAAAGCACGCCGATAGCATCCGCCACCAGATGCGGGCGACCTTCAGCATTCCGTTTGCGTTCTAAAATCCAGCTGGTAATAGCTTAGCAGGGCTAGTTTAAATTGATCTCAACAAAGACAATTCCGGAACAACGCTGAAGTTTTCAAATGCCCTGAACCGTTTCGAGCCAGGGAAGCGGCGTGATCCACGTTGTCAGGCAACCGCCGGCTTTATACTTGAGACTATCGATGACAATTGACAATCACGAGGGATTTTCAATCATTTTGGAATGGTCGGAGTGAGAGGATTCGAACCTCCGGCCCCTGCCTCCCGAAGGCAGTGCTCTACCAAGCTGAGCTACACTCCGATGCCGTCTTGGATGGCTTATTCTAACAAAGATGGGTAGCTTCGGCGCAAGCTTTTCGCTAACCAGAACCGAATCAAGTAAGGAGAGGGAGTTTAGCGCCGCCCATCTGGATAGAGAAGCTGGCACCAAACCGGATGCGGCTCATAAAAGGCCGCCGACATCTCGGCGGCCTTTCTCCGCATTAAATAATGCTAACTTCTTCGGCCTGCGGACCTTTAGGGCCGCGACCCAATTTAAACTGCACGTGCTGGCCTTCGTCCAAGGTTCTGTAACTGTTGTTCGGGTTCAGAATGTTTTTGAAATGAACGAAAACGTCCGGGCCTTGTTTTTGCTCGATAAAGCCGAAGCCTTTATCCGCATTAAACCATTTGACGACGCCGGTGGTGAAAGTAGTAGACATGATAAGTCCTAGAAAAATATTAAAATTTGGCCTGCGATAGGCCGGTAACGCTGGTAAATGCTGGAATTACTAAATGAAGAACAAGGACGAATGTCTAACTTACCGACACCGATTTGATAAACAAAGGTAAAAACGTATTTTCTAGCTGACCTTATTCTAGGCTGATTCGCCGGCTTGTCAATCTAATTCGTGTCTTTAAACGAGAGATGACTTACCCTGACATTATTTGTTGGAGGATTTTAGCTTTGACGACCATTGCGGCCTGGATACGCCCCTTGCTTCGCTTTGGGTACTGCGCGGAAGCCGGTGCCGCTATCCTGTTTTTCGGCAGCCTGGCCCATTCGCCAGATTTGCACGACGCCGGCGTTGCAGCGTTGGCCGAATTGATCGAACAAGGCTACCGAGTCCCCAGCGAAAATGATCCGGTACGAGTGTTTCCGACATTAACGAACGGCCAATTCAGCGCTAGCCATGCCGGCGGCTGGCGACCCGGCGCCATTTACCTGCGCCAGCAACCGCAAGGCGGTTTGGATGCGGCAGTCTATCTGCGCCACGAGCTGTTTCATGAAGCCAGCCATCGCAGCTGCGGTGGACTTTGGCCGACCTGGATCGAGGAAGCCGCCGCAATGCGCTTTAGCGGCGAACTATCCAACGTCGATGCCCCGTCTCAACTCAATGCTGCCGAGTTGGAAGCGCTAGCGGCAGACATCCGCTCCGGCAATCAATTGAGCGCTAAAGCCAGATCGTTACTGGGCCGCCTCGCGGTGACAGCTGAATGGCCGGCGCGCGCCTGTGGCGCGCCGCCACAATGGCAATCTTGGTTGGGCTCCAATGCGAGCGCGGGAGCAGGCTACTTACTGATGAACTTGATTTCGGGGCGGATTTTGGACCAAGGCGGTGACTCGCAAACCGCTTTGCCGCCGGGCTCGTTATTGAAGATTCCCTATGCGGCCGCATTGCGAAACGCCAATCCGGAAGTGCTGACCACCGAATTAGCGACCAGCGACACCGACAAATTGCTACAACGCCGCGCCCAATTTCAACCCGACCTTTACCGACGATTTTTGCCGGAAGCTTCGCGGCCAGGTCCACCGACAGCCCAGATTGACGACCAAGGTTGGCGCGTGTTTTTAGGCGAACGCGACGCCGACGGCCGCTTCCCGATCGTCGCCGACTTGCCCGAATTGGCGCTGACCATGCGAGCCGCCATGTTAAGCCAGCCCAGCTATTTTCAAGGCCTAGCCCAAAACGGTAGTCTTCCAGGTTCGACGTTGGTGGCTCGTCCCGACTCCGAGCTAGCGATATTGCGCCGATTACAGGCAATGGCAAAAACCGGCACGGTCTCGAGCGCGGACGGCCAAGCCGAGATCGGTCATCTGATGGTGGCCTGGCCGGCCGGACATCCGGTGTATTTGGCGGTTTTCCGCCAGCGCGGCGTCAACGGCGCCGGCGTCCTAGCCTATGCGTCGCCGCGGCTGCAACGCTGGCAACAACAATATCCCGCCGAATTCGCCACCGTCCGGGTACGCTTACTGTCCGCCACCGAACGCAATAGCTGGCAAGCCGACGCAGACTGCCCGGAACTGAACGGGCCGGCCGGACGATTTAGCCGTTGCGGGTCGTTTACACTGGTATCCAGCGCGCGCGGCAGTCGTTCCGTTCGCTTGATTGCGGGTCTATTGAACGACGTCGGCGACGGTCCCGACATTTTGGAAACCGACGCGGAAACCTATGCCGATGGCGTTTTGTCAGCCGAGGCGCAAACCTTGACCGGCAGTGCCCGCCGAGCGATGCGAGCCCTCGTGATTTGGAACGGCAGCCACGGCAAGCATCGCCACTCGGAGAGTCAGGCTCTGTGCGATACCACCCATTGCATGGTGTTTCTGGGCGAGGCGCCAAACACCCATTCCCGTAGCGGAGAGCGAACCGACCCCAACTTGTTGCGATTACTGGATGCGCTGGCGGACGGACAAACTTGGCTGCCCTTCGCCAACGGCGGCGACCGGCGCTGGATTCGCCAAATCGCGGCCGCGGAATTGGAAGGCCGTTTCGCGGAACAACGCATCGACGCTATCCGCCGCGAACGCCGCAAAACCGGCGAATTGTTGGTCCGCCTATACTATCCGGAAAGCGAGGAGGTCCTAGCCTGCGAAGTATTCCGCAATACACTCAAATTGCCGTCCTGCCCGGACCGGATCGAAGCACTCAGTGGCGGGAGGGGCTGGCAATTCGAAGGCGTGGGCAGTGGTCACGGCCTGGGATTGTCGATATTGCGCGCCCAAGCCCTGGCTGAAGCCGGTTACAGCGCCGAACAAATATTACGCGACGCCTTTACGGCGGCCGGCGAATAATCCGGCGTGTGACGTCAAACGCATTCGGCTGCGTCACTCCAACGACAAGCGGTAAGGCCGCATTGGCGAAGCGTTAAAACCTTCCCGCCGATAAAAGTCTTGCGCCGCCGCATTCTCCGCGTCGGTTAACAAGGTAATCCGGCGGCAACCGCCGGATTTGGCGTGTGCGATGGCCGCTTTCAGCAATCCTTGGCCTATCCCCGACCCGCGCCGATTCGCGGTCACCACCATATCTTCCAGCCATGCCACGCGCCCGCCGAGCGCCGTGGACACAGTGTATAGCAAGCTGACCATGCCGACAGGCCGGCCGTCTTCCCGCGCCACCAGGATTTCGCCGATCGTCGGATCACCTATGATGGCCGCCAACCCTCGCTGTTGCGCCGTCGAATCCGGGCAAAATTCGGCTTCTTGATCGAAAAGCTCAGTCAATAAATCGCTTAGGACCGCGATGTCGGCCGCACGGGCCAAATCGATCCGCATAGTGTCGTCTCCTAATTCGAATCGACCAGTGTAACCGACTTTTCCGAGTAGCCACCAGCGCTGGTCGGTTGCCATCCGCCGCGTTCGAGGGGGCTTTTGGAGTATAATCGCAATATTTTTTAATCCCTTAAAATGGCTTGCGACGTGACGACGACCAACACTGATGTCTCTACTTTTCAAGGCCTGATTCTGACCTTGCAACAATACTGGTCGGAGCAGGGTTGCGTGTTATTACAACCCCTGGATCAGGAGGTCGGCGCCGGTACCTTCCATCCCGCGACATTTTTACGCGCCATAGGCCCGGAGCCTTGGAACGCGGCTTACGTCCAACCTTCGCGCCGCCCCACCGACGGCCGCTACGGCGAAAATCCCAACCGCCTGCAACATTACTATCAGTTCCAGGTCATCATGAAGCCGTCGCCGGACAACATCCAGGAATTGTATCTGGGTTCTCTGCGCCATCTAGGCCTGGATTTGCTGGAGCACGACATCCGCTTCGTCGAGGATAACTGGGAGTCGCCGACCCTGGGCGCCTGGGGGCTGGGTTGGGAGGTCTGGCTGAACGGCATGGAAGTCACGCAGTTTACCTATTTCCAGCAAGTCGGCGGCCTGGAATGCAAGCCGGTCAGCGGCGAGATCACCTATGGCCTGGAACGTATTGCCATGTATCTGCAAGGCGTGGAATCGGTGTTCGATCTGGTCTGGACCCGCGGCCCGCAAGGCGTAGTGACTTACGGCGACGTATTCCACCAAAACGAAGTGGAAATGTCGGCGTTCAACTTCGAACACGCCAACGTCGATTTTCTGTTCCAATGCTTTGATACCTTCGAAGCGGAATGCCAAAAACTGCTCGAACAAAACCTGCCCCTGCCCGCCTACGAAATGGTCTTGAAAGCCTCACACTCATTTAACTTGCTCGATGCGCGCCACGCCATCTCGGTCACCGAACGCCAACGCTACATCTTGCGCGTGCGCAATCTGGCCAAGTCGGTCGCCGAAGCCTACTACGCCCGCCGCGAAGCGTTGGGTTTCCCCATTCTGGCCAGACAGGGAGCGTAATCATGAGCACCAATGATTTGTTATTCGAGCTGGGTGGCGAAGAACTGCCTCCAAAATCCTTGAAGAAACTCAGCCAGTCTTTGCTGGACGGCATGGTCGCCGGCTTGAATGACGCCGGCTTGAATTTTAGCGAGGCCAAGGCCTACGCGACACCACGCCGTTTGGCCGTGATCATCCGTAACCTGGACAGCCAGCAGGCGGATAAGGTGGTCGAAAAGCGCGGCCCAGCCTTGCAAGCGACCTACGGTCCGGATGGCGCACCAAGTAAGGCGGCACTGGGCTTTGCCTCCAGTTGCGGCGCCGGCTTCGAGCAACTGGAAAAACTGGAAACCGATAAAGGTTCCTGGCTGATTTTCAAACAGGCTGTCAAAGGTCAAGCGACCTCCCAGCTTATCCCCGACATCATCCGCAAAAGTCTGGCGCAACTGCCGATCGCCAAGCGCATGCGCTGGGGCAATTACGACCACGAGTTCGTGCGACCGGTGCACAATGCGGTGCTGCTATTCGGCGACGACATTATCGAGGCTGACATCCTGGGCTTGAAGACCGGTCGTCATAGCTTCGGCCACCGCATGCATGCACCAGCTCCGATCGAATTGAGTCATCCGAACGAGTACATCGACAAACTATTGGCGGCGAAAGTGACGGTCGATTTCGAACAGCGCATGCGGCAAATCGAAACCGGCGCCCAGCGGGCGGCGACTGCGCTCGGCGGCGTTGCACATATCGAGGAAGACTTACTGGAAGAGGTCGCGGCCTTGAACGAGTGGCCGGTGCCGGTGGTCGGCAATTTCGACGCTCGCTTTCTGGAATTGCCGCAGGAAGTATTGATCACGACGATGCAGTCCAACCAGAAGTACTTCCCAGTCAAAAATGAAAACGGCGGCTTGCTGGCGCACTTCATCACCTTTGCCAACATCGAAAGCTCCAATCCGGCGGCGATACGCGCCGGCAATGAACGCGTGGTGTTGCCGCGCTTGGTCGATGCCGAATTCTTCTGGAAACAAGACCGCAAGCAATCCCAGGCCGATCGCGTCGACAGCCTGAAAACCATCGTCTTTCAAAAAGACTTGGGCACCTTGTTCGACAAGACCGAGCGCGTCGCCCATCTGGCCGGCTTGATCGCCGAAAAACTCGGCGCCGATGTCGCGTTGGCGAAACGCGCGGCCTTGCTGGCGAAAACCGATTTGCTGACCAATATGGTGAGCGAATTCACCAACCTCCAAGGCACGATGGGCCGTTATTACGCGGCGGCGGACGGCGAGGACTTAGCAGTCGCTAACGCCCAGGAAGAACAATATTTCCCGAAACAATCCGGTGGCGAGATTCCACAAGCGACTATCAGCGTCGCGTTGGCGGTGGCGGAAAAAATCGACACCCTGGCCGGCATTTTCAGCGCCGGACTGATACCAACCGGCGACAAAGACCCTTATGCCCTGCGCCGCGCCACCTTGGGCATCTTGCGCACCTTGATCGAAAACGGCCTGGATTTGGATGTCGTCGAATTGCTGGATGCGGCGCTGGACCAATTCAAGCACAACTTCAACAAACCTGAAACCCGGCAAAAAGTCGTTGGCTTCATGTTCGATCGTCTGAAAGGCTATTGCTTGGATCAAGGTTTCAGCAACGACGAATTCGAAGCGGTATTCGCGGTTAACCCGACCCGTCCGTTCGATTTCTGGTTGCGGATTAAAGCGGTACAGTCCTTCCGCGCCTTGCCGGAAGCCGAAAGTCTGGCCGCCGCCAATAAACGCATCATCAATATCTTGAAGAAGTCGGAACAGCCGGTTTCGGAAACCATCGGTAATCTGGCCGAAGCACAGGAAAAAAATCTACTGGTTGCCGCCGAGGAATCGGAAACCGCGATTCTGCCACTGCTTGCCGAGCGCAATTATCCGCTAGCGCTGAGCCGCTTGGCGCAGCTACGCGATACGGTCGACGCGTTTTTCGATCACGTCATGGTCAACACCGACGACATAGCATTGCGCAACAGTCGCCTAGCCTTGCTGGCCAAATTGTCCAACCAGTTCTTGCGGATCGCCGACATTTCCAAGCTGCAAGCGTGACGGACCGTTATGTCATCCTGGATCGAGACGGCACCATCAATGTCGACTCGGATACCTTCGTCAAGTCGCCGGAAGAATGGCAACCACTACCCGGTAGCCTGGATGCCATCGCCTTATTGAGCCACCATGGTTTTAAAGTCGTGGTGATCAGCAATCAATCCGGCGTGGCGCGCGGCCTGTTCGATCTCGCAACGCTGGAGGCGATACACGCCAAGATGAAACAGTTGGTAATCGACGCGGGCGGCGAGATCGAAACAATCTATTTCTGCCCGCACGGGCCCGACGATGCCTGCGATTGCCGTAAACCCAAGGACGGGCTATTTCGCCGCTTCGCCGCCGACTACCGCGCCGACTTGAGCAAAATCTACGCGGTCGGCGACTCGTTCCGCGACCTGCAAGCCGCCGAAACGGCCGGCGCCAAGCCTATCCTGGTCAAGACCGGCAAGGGCCTGAAAACCATGCAAGATCATCCAGAACTTTACTGTCCTATCTTCGACACTCTATATGACGCAGCCAACTTCATCGTCACGCAAAGCTGATTTCCGAGTCTATTTGGGCTCCACCCTATTCTTTATTTACATCTTGTTTTCCACCCCGATTGTCGGCGTACTAATACTGGCGGCAATACCGTTGTCTTTCGAGCTGCGGTATCGAATCGCCGATATCTGGATAAACTACCTGATGTTTATGCTTAAGCTTTGTTGCGGTTTGAGTTGCGAGGTGGAGGGATTGGAAAACGTTCCCAAGGATCGCGCGGCGGTGATCCTGAGCAAGCATCAATCGGCCTGGGAGACTATCGCGCTACGTCAGTTTATCTCGCCGCAAACCGCTGTCTTGAAAGAATCGTTATTACGCATCCCGTTCGGCGGCTGGGGCTTGGCAACGCTAAAACCAATTGCGATCGATCGAAGCGCGCAAAAAGAGGCACTGAAAATGTTGTTGGAACAAGGCACTGCGCGCCTCAAGGAAGGTCTGTTTGTACTGGTGTTTCCGGAAGGCACTCGTGTCGCGCCAGGCGACTCCAAAAAATTCAACGCCGGAGGCGCGATGTTGGCGCAAAAATCCGGTTTTCCGGTAATACCGCTGGCTCACAATGCCGGCGAATTTTGGCCGCGCAACAGTTTTTTGAAATATCCCGGCGTAATTAAAGTCAAGATAGGGCCGACTATCGAAGTCACCGGCAAAACCGCTAAAGAGATTAACGCCGCTGCGGAAGAATGGATTGGGAATGCCATGACGGAGATTTCCGCCGAGAGCGCTTGATTTTTGAAGAGGATATTAGGAAAAAACCATAAACAAGGCCCGCCGACAGCGGGCCTTGCCGTTAAGCTTTAGAGCTGTACGGAAGTAGAGCTTGAAACTTTTTGTTTGGATGCGTCCGGATCGTCCATGCAACCACTCAGGCCAACCAGCATCAGGGTGATCGCCAACAAAGACAGTACTTTTTTCACAATATCCTCCAAATGAATGTTTTTTATATTTTTTCGTGTACGAAATCAAAAAAGAATTAAGCACGGCGAAACTTATACAGACTAAAGCCGATTTTCGCAAACAAAATATCTTTAGAGAACGGTTTCAGAACAAATAAGGCCCGCATAAAGCGGGCCTTATAAAAGGATTTTGCTAAATCCCTAACTACGATCAGTTGACGCCTGAACCTTGTTGGGCAGGAGTACCGTAGTTTTTTGGTTTTGGATTACCTTGGTCCGGGTCGTCCATGCAGCCGCTCAAGCTAACAATCATCATCGCCATCGCAAGAAGAGACAAAACTTTTTTCATAACATCCTCCGAATAAAAATGTAGGTTTTTATAGTTCTCGTGCACAAATCTCGAGCACCAGGATTTTATAGCATGATCATTCTCGGCTTGCAACACCCCTTATATTCATAGCGAATCGATGTCTTTTGGCAGACTAATCTTGATTTCCTTACCGGACCACGCCGCCGAACCTATCGCCTCCCAATCTCCAGATAAGTTATTATTTCTTAGATCTTTTTCCCAAGAAGACGGTGCACGGGTTCGCTTCATTTTGATGATGAATTGGGTGTTTTCCAAATCCAGTCCGGACTTTTTTCCCCAAAAAGCGGTGACCTTCATGATGAATTTCTTGAGCCTGACTTCGTCGATATTCGGGGTCACGGCGATGTTAGCCCACATCGAATGCACCCGCCCCCAATTGGGCGCCAGTAAGCGTCCTTGCCGATTCACAAACGGTAACCAGAACTCTTCGCCATCGGCGTTCAGATAAGTGATGCCGAGAATGCGATCGTAGCCTTCGAAGTGGTCGTGCAAGTAAAGCGCGTGAGGAGTAATGCCTAGAAAGGTATGCGAGAGCATTAAAATCCCGTTGCTCGCGTCGGTCAACATGCCAGCCAGCATCGTTTGCCGCGTATCGACATGCAAGCGATATAGCAGACCGTAATGGATGCTGCTGTTTAGCTGAAAAAACAACAGCACCACTACGACTTTGGCAATCTTGTGAATTCGGCTACGCGCCGGCATCGCATGCTCCGGCTCGAAGACTCGCTCATACCAGGAAAACGCTACCTCCGGCGCCGTCTCTGTAACGCAGCTCACGTCGCAGGCCAGACGGGCACGACTGTCGGCGATCGCACGATAGCGTCGATATAACCAACCGTGCAATAGCGGGAGATTCATCAGCCAACCGATTGGGGCAGGATAGGCCATTGCGATCAGGATTTGCGCATAGGTATCGACGCCGGCATACACACGCCCCTCGCTATCCACCGCGTAGAGATCGGTTAGCAATTGCTGTTCGTCCAATTCGGCCAACGCGGGATATTCGATCGCATGCACTTGGGCCGGCTTGAATTCGACACGGCGCAAAACGTCGAAATGAGCGAGCGTCAACACCGTGCGATTGCACAGAGGGCATTGCCGGTCGTAGAACACCGTCAGTTTGGTCTTGCCTCTGAGCCAAGTACCGATGCGCCGATACCAGGAAAACGGCATGACTAAGGCGTAGAAAATCAACATACCCATACCGAACGGATAAATATTGAACGACAAGCTGATGCCCAGATGCAGCGCGACGCCGATCAAAAAGTACAGCGGCCGCAATCGTCTTAAAAAGTAAAAAAACGGGAAGCTGAATTGGAAGACGATGATGGTGTAGCCTATAAATTTTTGCAGGCTTTCGATATTCAGCAACCAAGCCAGATCGACGGCCGAAATATAATACGGCATTGAGGAAGGCAACCAGGCACCCAACCCGTTCCGCCAGTGCTCGGCAAACATTTTATGGATGGCGGAATCAAAATAGAGCAGACCTAGACAGATCGAAACCGGCAGAATATAGACTAACGCTGACACTTGCTCCACTCGTGTGCGGTCGTAAATAGCAAACGGCGCCCGCAATTTACGGAGGAGCGCATCAATAGCAAACGCCCTATCCATCGGCATAAACATCAAGAAAAAATTGCCGCCTATCATGAACAAATCGAAGCCGCCGTCGAAATCACGCTGCATCGGCGTGAAGTTGACGAAAATCAGCCATAACAGATAGTTGGCGACGCTGGCGGCTTGACAGCGGTAGCCCACCGCCAAACACAGCGCGACAACGGCCCAGAGCCAGAGGGCGAATACGATCATCGGAAATTCGACATCGAGAAACGGGATGGGGTCGAAGATCAAATGATTGAAATAGATCAGAAAGCACACTTCCTGAAGCGTGACCAGACCGAACAACATGCGAAACAGCCCCACGCCCGTGGCTGGAACTCGCTTTGAGTAAAGCGTTGCGAATTTGGAAACAAGGGCTCTATACATGTTTGATCGAAACGGCGGAAGAAAAAGATCAGGAATTATAAGGTATTGCAACCTCCCTCCCGAATTTTTGGCAAAAAAAAGGCGGCTACGGATCAATCCGTAGCCGCCTTTTCCAGAAAAGCTTGTTCGTAACCGAACTGTCTTATTCTTCGTCTTTAGGTTCGGCAAACACCCATTTTACGAAAAAATAACCGGCAGCGATAATCACTACCGCGCCGATCATGCCTGAAGGTTCTTTCAGCATTTCTGTTAAGTCTAAGATCGCTCCCATGGGTGCCTCCTACCTAAATAAGTTAATTGTTATAAAATGTGCCAGTTCGTTGGCGGTCGAGCATCATATGTTACTTTAGCTGCTTGCAAAGTCAAGCAATTGGTGGGTGATTGTTAAAGATCGCGGTGCAATTGCCATCCAGAGAGAATATGAGTAGTATGGGCGCGTGTTAATTTCATAACAATAACAATAGTCATAGGGGAGAAATCATGATAGGCGGCATAGTAATGGTTTTAACGGCGATCTGGGTCTACCAGACCATGATGAAAGCCAAAAAGAGCAATGTGCTCATGTGGGTAGCCGCATGCGTGGTGGTGTTTTTCGCGGTCGAATTCGTTGCCCAGATCTTTTGCATTGAAATCATCGACGCATTGGGCGGCAAGGATATAGGCGACAGCTACGATCGCGATTTAGCGAGCGTCAGCGACAGAAGAACCCAGGAAAACCCCGGCGGCTTCTTCGTCAACAGCTTGTGCGAATTATTCCCGTCGGTTGCCGGCGTTCTAGCCGTGGCCGCCATCCGCACGCTAGTCATTTTGAAGGAAGCGCCGACACCGGCCAACCTGTTTAGCGGTATCAAGGAAATGCTCATTAGCATTAAAGACAGCTTTAAAACCTCCAGCAATTAATCGCCGCGCGTAAGCCCGAAGTCTGGATTTGGGCTTACGCGCCGTCCCACCGGTACTGATCATCCCGTGACTAGCGAGACCACTGTCACGATGGCGAAAACAAACAGTACCGTCGCAATTAGTCCCACGATGATATAAGCCGGTAGCGAACCGTGCTTGAAATCAATTTCCCGGTTCTTGTTGCTTTGCACGCCGATTCCGGCGGCGAGCACGCTTTTGATAACATGTAACATGCTGGGTTTCGACATTTTTCCCCTCGGTGTTTAAAACGGATTCCTTGATGGCATCGCCCACTCCGAGTCGGTAACCACTCTTATTCTTCGGATCGATGAACAGAACACAACCATTACACGAGCTCTTGTCACAACGGATACTGTTTCTGGACGGTGCAATGGGCACCATGATACAGAGCTACAAGCTGGGCGAAAAGGATTATCGTGGCGCGCGTTTTGCCGATTGGCCGGTCGACCTGAAGGGCAACAACGATTTACTGTCGATCACCCAACCCGACATCATCAAGGCGATACATAAGGCGTATTTGGACGCCGGCACCGATATACTGGAAACCAATACCTTCAATTCCACCCGAATCGCGATGGCCG
This sequence comes from Methylomonas sp. LWB, assembly GCF_001856095.1. Taxonomy (NCBI): domain Bacteria; kingdom Pseudomonadati; phylum Pseudomonadota; class Gammaproteobacteria; order Methylococcales; family Methylococcaceae; genus Methylomonas; species Methylomonas sp. LWB. The sequence goes on along the minus strand of NZ_MKMC01000056.1, from coordinate 198,968 downwards.
ATTACCGGATGGAAGACCTGGCTTACGAGATCAACGTCGCATCCGCGCGGGTTGCCAAGCAAGCCGCCTTGGAGGCCAGCGCGCTCACGCCGGACAAGCCGCGTTTCGTCGCCGGTGTATTGGGCCCGACCAACCGCACCTCGTCGATGTCGCCCGACGTCAACGATCCCGGCTTCCGCAATATTACCTTCGACGATCTGGTCTCTGCTTACAGCGAAGCGACTGAAGGTCTGATCGATGGCGGTGCCGACATCATCCTGATCGAAACCGTATTCGATACGCTGAATGCCAAGGCCGCGATTTTCGCGGTCGAACAAACCTTCGACAAACTCGGCTACAAATTGCCGGTAATGATCTCCGGCACCATTACCGACGCCTCCGGCCGCACCCTGTCCGGACAAACCGCCGCCGCATTCTGGTATTCGCTGAAACACGTGCAGCCTATCTCTATCGGCTTCAACTGCGCATTGGGCGCCCAGGAACTGCGCCAGTACATCGAAGAACTTTCCAATATCGCCGATACCTACGTTTCCGCGCACCCTAACGCCGGCCTGCCCAACGAATTCGGCGAGTACGACGAAACGCCGGAAATGATGGCCGCCGAATTGGCCGACTGGGCCGCCAGTGGCTATTTGAACATTATTGGTGGATGCTGCGGCACCTCGCCGGATACCATCCGCGCCATTGTAGCCGCGTTAAGCAAATATCCGCCCCGCAAAATTCCAGAGTTGGAAAAGCGCTGCCACCTGGCCGGACTGGAAGCGATGAGCATCGGGCCGGAAACGTTGTTCGTTAACGTCGGCGAGCGCACCAACGTCACCGGTTCGGCGATCTTCAAAAAAATGATCATTGAAGAACGCTACGAAGAAGCCTTGGAGGTTGCCAAACAGCAAGTCGAAAACGGCGCGCAAATTATCGACATCAACATGGACGAAGGCATGCTGGATTCGAAAGCGGCGATGGTGCGGTTTTTGAATTTGCTAGCTGCCGAACCGGATATCGCTAAAGTACCGATCATGCTGGACTCCTCAAAATGGGAGATTCTGGAAGCCGGTCTCAAATGTATTCAGGGCAAGGGTATCGTCAACTCGATTTCGATCAAGGAAGGCGAAGAAGCATTTATCAAGCATGCCAAACTGGTGCGCCGTTACGGGGCCGCCGTGATTGTGATGGCGTTTGACGAACAAGGCCAAGCCGATACGATGGCGCGCAAGGTGGAAATCTGCAGCCGCGCCTATAAGATTTTGACTGAACAAATCGGCTTCCCGCCAGAAGACATCATCTTCGACCCGAACATTTTCGCAGTCGCCACCGGCATCGAAGAGCACAACAACTATGGTGTCGACTTTGTCGAAGCTACCCGCATCATCAAACAAACCCTGCCGCATGCTTTGGTTTCCGGCGGCGTTTCTAACGTCTCGTTTTCCTTTCGCGGTAACAACCCGGTGCGGGAAGCGATACACGCGGTGTTCCTGTATCACGCTGTCCACGCCGGTATGGACATGGGTATCGTCAACGCCGGACAGTTGGCTATTTACGCCGATATTCCGGAAGAACTGCGTAACGCCGTCGAAGACGTTATCCTGAATCGCACGCCTGAAGGCACTGAAAGATTACTGGAAATAGCCGAAAAGTATCGCGGCAGTGGCCAGGCAGCTAAGGTAGAAACCCTGGAATGGCGCGAATGGCCAGTCAGCAAGCGGTTGGAACATGCCTTGGTAAAAGGCATCGCCGATTACATTGAAGAAGATACCGAAGCAGCAAGGCTGGAAGCCGAAAAGCCGCTGCATGTCATCGAAGGGCCGTTGATGGACGGCATGAACGTCGTCGGCGACTTGTTCGGCGAGGGTAAAATGTTCCTGCCGCAAGTGGTCAAATCGGCGCGGGTCATGAAAAAAGCCGTAGCCTATCTGATGCCGTTTATGGATGCGGAAGTCGATGGCAGCGAACGGCAAACCAACGGCAAGGTGCTGATGGCCACGGTAAAGGGTGACGTACACGATATTGGCAAAAACATCGTCGCCGTGGTGCTGCAATGTAATAACTACGAAGTTATCGACTTGGGCGTGATGGTTCCCGCTGAAACCATTTTGAAAACCGCGCGTGACGAAAAAGTCGATGTGATTGGTCTCAGTGGTTTGATCACGCCGTCGCTGGATGAAATGGTTCATGTCGCCAAGGAAATGCAGCGGCAGGGATTTACGATCCCCTTGATGATAGGCGGTGCCACCACTTCGCGCGCGCATACCGCCGTGAAGATCGAACCCAATTACCACGCAGCGCCGACCGTTTACGTGACGGATGCTTCGCGCGGTGTCGGCGTCGTTAGTGCGCTGTTAAGCGAAGACTTGCGCGCCGACTTCGTCGAAAAAACCCGCGAAGAATATGCCTTGGTGCGCGAACGCCATAAAGGCCGGCAAGCCAAGAATCCGCAGCATAATCTGGAAGGTGCGCGGAAAAATAGATTCAATTACGCCGATCATCAGCCGATTAAGCCGAAATTTTTGGGTACCAAGGTTGTCAGCGATCTGCCGCTGGAAACATTGGTTGATTACATCGACTGGTCGCCGTTTTTCCAGACTTGGGAGTTGTCCGGCAGCTATCCGGCCATCCTCAATGACCACGTGGTTGGCGTCGAAGCCGCGAAGTTATTCGAAGATGCGCAAAAAATGTTGCAACAGCTGGTCAGCGAGAAATGGCTGACCGCCAAAGCCGTGATCGGTTTCTTCCCCGCCAATAGCGACGGTGACGATATTGTCCTGTATACCGACGACAGCCGGACCGAACAACGGGAAGTGTTGCATCATTTGCGGCAGCAAAACGTCAAGGCGCCGGGTCGGCCAAATTACTGTCTTTCCGATTTCATCGCGCCGGTCGGCAGCGGCATTGCCGATTATCTGGGCGGCTTTGCGGTTACCTCAGGTATCGGCATCGAAACTAAGTTGGCAGAATTCGAAAAAGATCACGACGACTACAGTTCTATCATGCTGAAAGCCTTGGCCGACCGTTTGGCCGAAGCCTTTGCGGAATACATGCATCAAACCGTACGCCGCGATTACTGGGGCTATGCCGAAGATGAACGGCACGACAACCATGCCCTGATCGAGGAAGCTTATCAAGGTATTCGCCCAGCGCCTGGTTACCCTGCGTGCCCAGACCACACCGAAAAAGCCAAGTTGTTCGAATTGTTGAACGTCACCGAAAATACCACGATAGCACTGACCGAAAACTTCGCGATGTACCCAACCGCGGCGGTCAGCGGTTGGTATTTCGCGCATCCGCAGTCGCAGTATTTCAATGTCGGCAAAATCGATCGCGACCAACTGGAAGATTATGCGCGGCGCAAAGGCATCAACGTTGAAGTGGCCGAACGTTGGCTGGCGGCACATTTAAACCACTAAGCTTGGCTGAGTTAGAGACCGGCTCTGATTTTCGGTCTTTAACTCGGCGACCCAAGACGACTATGAGCACCCCAAAACGCATCGAACATTTCCTGGAACGCACCATGTACGCCAGCCGCTGGATCATGGCGCCGATTTATTTCGGTATGACGCTGATTCTGGCCGTGTTGGCCGTCAAGTTCTTTCAGGAGCTTTGGCATTTCATCCCTCACATCATGGACTTGCCGGATACCGAGATCATCCTGAAACTGTTGACCTTCATCGACCTGGCCTTGGTCGGCAGCCTGACCGTAATCGTGATGTTCAGCGGTTATGAAAACTTCGTGTCGCGGATGGACATCGAGTCCGACACCGAAAAGCTGGAGTGGCTGGGCACCCACGACTACGGCTCGTTGAAAACCAAGGTCACCTCCTCCATCGTGGCGATTTCGTCGATTCATCTGCTGAAAATTTTCATGAATCTGCACGCCACCGAAACCGACAAATTGCAGTGGTACGTGATTATCCACCTGACGCTGGTGGTGTCGGCCTTCTTCATGGGCTATCTGGACAAGATTTCCAAACACTGATGGCGGAATTGATTTTGTACGGCAGCGACGGCTGTCATTTGTGCGAGGACGCCGAAACGCTGTTGGTGCAGGCCGGTGCGCACTTCGTAAAACAAGAAATACTGAACGACGACGCGGTCTATCAACGTTATTCGCTTCGGATTCCGGTACTGCGCGACCCGGCCGACGGCACGGAACTGAACTGGCCGTTCGACGCCGAGCAGGTCGCCGCGTTCTTGGCCGAACGCTAACCGCCTCCGCGACCCAGCTTATGCGCCGCCGGCCGCCCGGCGAGCTTCGGCTTTAAACAACTGCTCGAATTCGTACTCGCAACCGCCGCAACCGGACGCCGCACCGGTGATGCGAGACACTCGCTCGGGATCGCTTATGCCGTCTGCAATCAATTGTTCGATCTGGCGGCGAGTGGTACCGCTACAAAAACAAAGGACGTCGTCCTGGTCTAGGCTCATGCTGAATGTTCCGAGGCTATGATGTTGACATATCGGCAAGCGAGGTTTGTTGGCCGTCAAGCGCGGCAGCCCCTATATTACCGAATCCCGGCCGCCGCCGCTCCGAGGTTTTGGGTGTTTGCAAAATTTGGTGGGGGGCGATGCATGTTGTTTATCGCATCGTACGACCCTATTTTGCCAGCTTCCACATTTGAATAGATAGCTGCCTGGTAGTACTCGGCCAGATAGCGTTGCAGGTCTTGCGTAGCCTTGATGCAGCGTTAGCGGAATCGAAGGGCGGCCATTCCGTCATCAAACCAAAATCGGCAATTGAAAGGGTGTCGGCCTTTGAATCCTCGATTCCATCGAGGTTACTTGCTTTTAGCAGATGTAGGGTGGGCAAATTTGCCCACCGTTAAAATCCGCGTGGGCACAAAAACCGTGCCCACCCTACCGGACTAGGCGGATGTTATGAGTTGTTACGTAGAGTGCGATTGTGAATGTGGTCATGAAGGAGAGGAGTTTGACAGGATAATTCTGTCAGAAACAAATTTCGATGTAACTGCAGCTCAACTTGCGCATAGCAATATGGGATGGTTTTGTGGCTTTGATGACTTGCGTCAAAATCAGTGGCCGATTTCCAAGGATGATGGCGTCTATTTGCTTTGGGAGAAAAATGATTATTGTCCCGTACACGAAAAGTTTCATTCTAAAGCGCTATACGTAGGCAAAGGGCGCATGAAAGCAAGAATTTACGATCACGCCCAAAACAAAGGATTTACCGAAGAAGATATTGTTTATTTTACTTTCCTAGAAATGCCCAATAGAAAAGCTAAATATATCGAGCAACTTCTTTTAGATTTATACGATTTTCCATTGAATCGTGCAGAAAACAAGGGGCTTGGCAATCTATGTGCATATATCTCGCAGGAAGAAGCCGATTTCGGTTCTTAGAATTGCCTAACAAAACAAAACAGTTCGCGGCTGACGCCGCAGAACTCGCTATCGCTCGCCGCTGTTTTTAGCGTTGAATGGCAGCTCATCGAATCCCTGCTGACATTGATCGCGAGGCTTAGAGTGTCAACTAGGGGTCGTAAGCCGCCCCCCAAACCTTCCCTAACGTAATGTGTGCTGAACGTAGCACATCGAAAAATATCCGCGTGAGCGCATTAGCGGCCCTGCTGTGCTGTTTTCGGTGTATAAGCGACCGAACCTAACTCTCAAGCAGCGTGCGCATCGGCTATGGCACTAGCCGATCTGCTTACGTTAGCTACCTGGCCGGCGAATCGGTGTGAGTTTCAAAGCGGCTGGCGGTAACTCGGCCGGGAAGGCCGTCCCGGAACGGTTTTTACGCGTGCTTCCAACGTTGGGGGAAAACCGCTGTAAGCCACGGCTGGCAAGGCTTCCGGCGATTCGGATTTCACGGAGCCGTAGAAACACGACACGGAAGGCTGGAAGGACGTCACTGAACCCTGGAAGCACGTCACGGAACGTTGGAAGGACGTCACGGAAGTTTGGAAACACGGCACGGAAAGACCTATAACCTCGGGTCGGCCTTGCCGGGGGGGGGGGCGAGATTGGCGTAGGCGGGGCGAGTATTTCCCGGTCCGATGGGTTGCCGGCGGCCGGTTCGGGCTAAACCGGCTCGGCAGAAAGGGATGGAAGATTGAAATTCGGCGGTTTTCAGTGCAAGCCGACTTTGCAAATCGCCGCTTTTACCGCGTGATCCTAAAAAGGGTAGTTTGCGTGTATTGCGGGCCGTTCGTGCTGAGTCCTTCGGCTGCGCTCATGAGAGCCCTGTCGAAGCATGATGTACGGCTCGCAATACACTCGCCAAACGGGTGAATGAAAAATCCCACACGCCCTTCGACAAACTCAGGACGAACGGGATTTTTCATCGCCAAACTGCTCTTTTTAGGGTGATGGATCGAGGTCGCCCGCGCCAGCCGTGCAAACCGGCGTAGCGAGCGACGGCTGCTGGGCGTCGGCTTATAAAAACAAGCCGTCGATCGGCGACGACGCCGAGGCGAAACGTTTGCGCGGCATGCGTCCGGCCAGGAAGGCTTCGCGGCCGGCCTCGATGCCTTTTTTCATCGCCGAGGCCATCAATACCGGGTTCTTGGCGGCGGCGATCGCGGTGTTCATCAATACGCCGTCGCAGCCCAGTTCCATCGCGATCGCCGCATCGGACGCGGTGCCGACGCCGGCGTCGACCAAAATCGGCACCTTGGCGTTTTCGACGATGGTCAGAATGTTATACTGATTGCGGATGCCGAGGCCCGAGCCGATCGGCGCGGCCAACGGCATCACCGCGACACAGCCGATGTCTTCCAGGCGCTTGGCGGCGATCGGGTCGTCGTTGGTGTACACCATCACGTCGAAACCGTCCTTGACCAGCAATTCGGCGGCGACGAAGGTTTCGGCAACATCGGGAAACAAGGTCAGTTGATCGGCCAGCACTTCCAGCTTGACCAACTTGTGACCGCCCAACAACTCTCGGGCCAGACGGCAGGTGCGCACCGCGTCGTCGGCGGTATAGCAGCCGGCGGTGTTGGGCAATATCGTGTATTTGTCCGGCGAAATCACGTCCAGCAGATTCGGTTCGCCCGGATTTTGGCCGATGTTGGTACGGCGAATCGCCACGGTGACGATTTCGGCGCCACTGGCCGCAATCGCATCGCGGGTTTCGTCCAGATCCCGGTATTTGCCGGTGCCGACCAACAGCCTGGAGCGGTATTGCTTGCCGGCCAGCGTGAAATAATCGTCCTGGCCGCCGCCAATGGCGTGGACGATTTCCAGGCGGTCGCCGTCCTTCAAAGCATGTTGGCCGTGCTGGGTAAACGGCAGGATTTCCAGATTCAATTCGACGGCGATGCGTTTGCCGGTCAGACCCAAATCGGCGATGACGTCGGCGACCGAGGTATTGTCGGCCACTTCGCGGCTGGCGCCGTTGACTTGTATTTTCATGCGTTAAACCTTCGATGTAGTCGCGGCGCGGCGGCGTTCGACGGCGCCGGCCAGATCGTTAAGTAATTTGACGGTATCGTCCCAACCCAGGCAGGGGTCGGTAATGCTTTGGCCGAACACCAGCGCCTTGCCGTCTTCGACATCCTGACGGCCTTCGACCAGATGGCTTTCCGCCATGATGCCGACGATGCGGCGATCGCCCTGGCGGATTTGGCCGGCCACGTCCTGCGCCACCAACATTTGCCGTTCGTATTTCTTCTGGCAGTTGGCGTGGCTGAAATCGATCATGATATTGGGGCGCAGGCCGGCGTCTTCCAGACCTTCGGCGACTTGCTGGACGCTGACTTCGTCGTAGTTGGGACGATTATTGCCGCCGCGCAGGATGATGTGGGCGTCTTCGTTGCCGCGGGTCGAAAAAATCGCCGAACGGCCTTCCTTGGTCAGCGACAGGAAGTGGTGCGGACTCATTGCCGCGTTGATCGCGTCGATGGCGATTTTGACGCCGCCGTCGGTGGCGTTCTTGAAGCCGACCGGACAAGACAATCCGGAAGCCAGCTCCCGGTGTACCTGACTTTCGGTGGTGCGGGCGCCGATCGCGCCCCAGGAGATCAGGTCGGACACGTACTGCGGCGTAATCAAATCCAAGTATTCGGTCGCGGCCGGCACGCCCAGATTGTTGACGTCGGACAATACCTTGCGCGCCATCCGCAAGCCTTTGTTGATGTTGAAGCTGCTGTTCAAATCCGGGTCGTTGATCAAACCCTTCCAGCCCACCGTGGTGCGCGGCTTTTCGAAATACACCCGCATCACGATCACCAGGTCTTGCTCCAGGCGTTCGATTTCCAGTTTCAGACGTCGGGCGTATTCCACCGCCGCTTCCGGATCGTGTATCGAACAAGGGCCGATGACGACCAACAACCGGTCGTCGTTGCCGTACAAAATGTCGTGAATCGCCGCGCGGGTCTTCAGAATATTGGCGGCGGCGAATTCGGTCATCGGGATCTCTTCATGAACCTGAATCGGCGCTACGACATCCTTGGTGTCGCAAATTCTTAAATCGTCGGTGTTATAGTGGGTAGGCATAAGCGTGGCCGTAGGCTCGATGAATGGTCGAAAACTGCTATTTTAACCTTTGCGCCGCCTGTGATACAAAGTAATGCTAAGCCTGTAACGGAAATCGACCTGACCATGGAAAATCGTATCGTTAAGCGCTGCATGACCGTCTGCCTGGCGCAATCGTTCCGTTTTGCCGATCTGCGCGAAAAACTGCTCGACACCCGGCGCACTCAAGTATTTCGGAACGCGCTGATCGTGGATTACAAAACCGGTTGCGCGGTGGTATTTTCCTACGGCGTCGTGGTTTACTGGAACGTCGCTCTGGACGAGCGCCACGGCTTGCAGGAGTTGTTGCTCGAATATGCGACGACGCCGGCCGACGAACCGCCGGAAGACAATTTCAGCTACGAAACCGACTGTGAGCAGGATCGTTTTCAACACGATCATATCGAATTGCAATCCGGCGACTTCCTGGTCTTGTTGGCCTTGTCGCACGCGATGGCCCAGTCGATCAAACTGGCGGCCTTCGAAGGCCACGCCATCGACACAATCCGCGCGACCGCTCACCTGCCCCGATCGCTGGCTCGCGAAGGCAAAATCAAGCTCAACCGCCAGGCGATGGCAATGATCCGCGGCCAGTTGTTCCTAACCAAGAGCGACATCATCCTGAACTACGATTTGCTCGATACCCCGGAATTCTTCTGGGAACACCCGGAATATCAGAGCATGTATTCGATGGCCGCCAATTATCTGGAAGTCGCGCCGCGCACCGAAGTACTGTCGAAAAAACTGGAAACGATACACGAACTGCTGGAGATGCTGGCCGACGAACAAAAGCACCAGCATTCCTCGGCGCTGGAATGGATCATCATCTGGCTGATCGCGGTCGAGATTGTGATGTCGATTCTGGATAGGCTGCTTTAAACGGAGATTTCCCGACCGCCCCCACTCGGAACCGCTCGCCGCCATTGAGTAAAGCGGGTCCGCTCCAGCACCAAACTATCTGTAACTATGCAGCATAGGTTCCACCCGTGGCCTTAATCCAATCACCCCCTTTGAGAATGGGGAACCGCGGAGGACTTATTAAGTAATGTCCTCTAGTTCTACCTTGTCAGATTCTAGGCAGTGCTCGTCATTTCGGCAGGGATTGCCGAAATCCAGACCCCACGGACGGATCGAAGCTTGCCATCCATGGCACTAGATGCCCGCATCCCGGCGGGCATGACGGGTTGCTTAAATCTGACAAAGTAGAATTAGCCCTTTTTTCAAACAGTAAGACAGATCGCTGAATAGTTACAACTATCTCTCGCTACCCGACTAAAGCGCTACGCTCGCCTCCTGACTAGCGCACCAACATTCGGCTGCGTTTTCTCAAGTCCTCGCTCTTGCTGCCATTAATTGGCTTGAGTTTTTTGGGGCGGCAAACACCGCGCGGTAACGGCCCCGTTAAACCGAGATTGCCTTGGATTGATATTGGTAACGATAGATCGCCGGCACAATTTGCCGATTGCCGACCAAGCGATTTTAATAAAATTCTAATAGAGTTTTAAGCTTGAATTTATTATACCGGCTTACTGTGCCAAGCCTGAACCAGAATTAATTAAATGGGATAATGGGGCGGAGTATTTTCGAAGTTATTCGACACCGAACCACTCAAATTAAAATTCCGCGCCTTTCAATTCCCGGCAAAGCCCAATTCGTGCCGAGCCACCAATCCGCCGCCAGCCAATTAGAAATAACCAATATAAATCAGCTATATAGAGTTTTTAGCCAGCACAAGCATTCAAGCCAACCCTGTCAATAGGAAAAAATCCCGGTTTTAATTTGGATTTAATCCCGCATTAACAAAACATTCATTCCAGCTCGATATTCTGAATATGCCCGATCGTTTTCCGATATCGGCGCATTCACGCCTAAACACTAGGTTTGTTTTCTCACAAATTCGAAGGGACTCGACGTCATCAGTTATCGAAACGAATTTCGATATTCATTTCTCGCGATTTTCCGCTGATTTCGTTATTGCCTTTTCGACCGTTAAACCATTAGAAGGAGGCCATTCAATGACCACTGACAACCCGCTTTGTCGTAATTCAAAGCTCAGCCGAAATCGGCGAACGACGCCGATCACCGCCCTGCTGTTTGGGGCCGGACTGTTGGCCGCGCAAACCGCGTCGGCGCAAACCGGCGCCGGCGCCGAGTGGACCACCGCCGGCGGTACGCCGGAAGGCATACGCTATAGCGAGCTGGCCGACATTACCCCCGCCAACGCCGCGAAATTAAAAGAAGAATTTGCCTTTAAAACCGGCACTCACGGCAGCCACATGGGTGAACCATTGGTGGTCGGTAAAACGCTGTACGTCGTCACACCGTTTCCCAACAAATTGATCGCGTACGATCTAACCACCGGCAAACCCAAATGGGCCTACGCCCCAAACATCAGCGAATACGCCAAGGGCGCCAATTGCTGCGGCGGCATCAATCGCGGCGCGGCCTACGCCGACGGTAAAATCGTCTTCAACCTGCTCGATAACACCACCGTGGCGGTCGACGCGGTCACCGGCAAGGAAGTCTGGCGCAATCGTTTGGCCGATCCGCATACCGGCGTGACGATGACCGTCGCGCCCATTATTGCCAAAGGCAAGGTGATTACGGCGTCTTCCAGCGGCGAGATGGGCGTGCGCGGCTGGATTCAGGCGCTCGATCTGAAAACCGGCAAAGCCTTATGGCGCGCCTACAACACAGGCCCCGACAAGGACGTGCTGATCGGCCAGAACTTCCGCGACAATTCGGTCTATTACAAGGGTCAAGTCGACCAGGGCGCGACCAGTTGGCCCAACCAGCGCGCCTATCTATTGGGCGGTAGCGCCGCGTGGGGTTATTTGACCTACGATCCCGAGCTGGACTTGCTGTTCTACGGCACCAGCCAGCCGGGCGTGTGGAACGCCGATATGCGCTGCGACCAAGCCGCGTACGCCAAGGACCCGCAAAAATGCGCCAACAAATGGGGCGCATCGGTTTTCGCCAGAAAACCGGATACCGGCGAAGCGGTCTGGGCCTACCAGTTTACCCCACACGACAGTTGGGACTACGACGCCGCCAGCGAGGCCATCGCGGTCAATCAAACCGTCACGGTCGGCGGCGTTCGCCATGACAAATTGCTGGTGCATTTCAACAAGAACGGTTTTGCCTACACCTTTGACCGGGCTACCGGCGAAGTGCTGCTGGCGCCGCAATTCGTGGATGAAGTCAACTGGGCCAACGAAGTGGATACCGCGACCGGCCTGCCGGACGTCAACGAAGATATGCGCGTCCACCAAGGCGTGCTGACCGAGAAGATCTGTCCGTCGGTGCTCGGCGGCAAGGGTTGGGAACCGGCTTCGTTTTCGCCGAAAACCGGATTGTTCTACGCGCCGACCTTCAATCTGTGCAGCAATTTAGAGGCATTGAAGGCCGAATTCATCTCCGGCGCACCCTATATGGGGACCGATTACAGCATCGGGCCGGCGTCGGACACCAGTTACGCCAGCGAGCTGATCGCCTGGGACGCCACCAAGGGCGAGAAGCTTTGGGGCGTCAAGGAGCAAGCCTGGATCTATGCGGGGACGTTGACGACAGCCGGCGGCGTGGTGTTTTACTCGACCAAGGCGCCCGCGTTGAAAGCCGTCGACGCCAAGACCGGCGCACCGTTGTTTAACACCGCGCTGCAATGCAATACGGTCGGCAACCCGATCAGTTTTGCCGGCGCGGACGGCAAGCAACGTATCGCGGTATTCAGCGACGACAAGTGCGCGGCCAACTCCGGCGGCGAACACCCCACCGGTAACGGCGGTTGGGTTCACGTTTACAAACTGCCCTGATGTCCTTCATCGGTACGGAGAAAGCTGCCATGCACCCACCTTCCAGTCGCAATGCCGCGATCGCTTTGTTGACGGCGCTATTCAGTCTAGCCGCGCCAGCCTCGGCCGATACCGAGCTGCGGGTGTGCGCGGACCCGGACAATCTGCCGTTTTCCAATCGCAATCAAGAGGGGTTCGAAAACAAGATCGCCGCGTTGTTAGCCGACGATCTGCCGGCCAAGCTGAGCTTTTACTGGCAAAAGCAACGCCAGGGTTTCATACGGGAAACCTTGGGTGCCGGTCATTGCGATGTCGTGATGGGCGTGCCCCACGGTTACGAACGGGTGCGCGCCACCCCGCCGTATTATCGCTCGGGTTACGCCTTCGTGACGCCTGCCGGCCGGCATTTGGACATCTCGTCGTTCGACGATCCGCGCTTGCGCGATCTGAAAATCGGTCTACATGCGATCGGCAACGACGGCGCCAATTCGCCGCCGGCGCACGCGCTGGCTAGCCGAGGCATCGTCGAAAACATCGTCGGCTATTCGATGTGGGGCGAGGAGAGCCAGGCAAACCCGCAGGGCGAAATCGTGAGCGCCGTTGCTAACGGCGAGATCGATCTGGCCGTGGTTTGGGGGCCGATTGCCGGTTATTTCGCCAAGCCTTACGGCAACGCAATCCAGGTCGCGCCGGTACCCGCCGATTCCGCTAGTCCGGAAATGCCGTTTGTGTTCGACATCGCGCTGGGAGTCCGCAAAGACGACCAGGCCCTGGCCGATCGTTTAGCGGCCAGCCTGACCAGAAAGCGGCCGGAGATCCAAGCGATTCTAGCGGCTTACCGCGTACCGATCATCCAACCTATCGTCGGCTCAACGCCATCCGCGACGGATAGCGTGGCCGCTAACCATTGATATAAGAGGTAAATCAATCATGCGAGTTTTACAGACACTCAGTTGCGCCGCCTTGGGCTTGATGCTCATCGTCGGCGGCATCGGCGCCGCGCGAGCGGATCGACCCAAGACGGGCGGCAGCTATTCGGAAACGGCTTCCAGCCGGACCGGCACCGGTGGCGGAACCACCGTGGCGGCCGATCCGAAATTGACCACCCCGCCGCAATGCGTCACGCCGACTCAGGACGCCGCCGGCGAAGGTCGTCGGGCCTTCATGCGGATGAATTGCTACAGCTGCCACGGCATGGGCGGCCACGGCGGCGCGATGGGCCCGAGCTTGGTCGGGGAAGCCGACGAAACCGCCGAGGCGGTAACGCAAGGCGAAGGCGAGGGCATGCCGTCGTTCAAAAACAACTTGTGCCCCAACGATCTCGCCAACCTGACGGCCTATCTACGCTTATTGGGAACCGGATCGGAGCCAACCTTCGTCAATTGGTGGGAAGCGCATCCCAGCCGATAGACGAACGCCGAACCGACCAAATCGGCCGGTTCGGCGTCGCACCGAGTATTTAACAAGCAAACTCATTAGGAGATCATCGACATGAAATGGGAAACACCACGTTATCAAGACTTGCGCTTCGGCTTCGAAGTCACGATGTACATTTACAACCGTTAGACGCGTTCTAAGCGAGCCCGAGCCGTCGGCCCATAACCGGCGGCTCGACTTTTCGAATCCCGCCAACCGAATTTTGGGGCGCCCACGATACCCAAAACCGGTTTCCGGCCAAACCGGCGTTATACCGAACTCGGCCGGCCTTGCCCGCCGCCGCGATTCCCCGACGGATCGGGCAGTTATTGTCCGTTTAATTTCTGCATACCTGTCCAGTTTCTACACTATTTCGCCGAGCCGATTCGCTACAAATGGCGATCCATTTTGCCGGGCGAAATTTTTGTTGCCAACGCCAAGCCTTGCAGTGCGCGGCGCGGCAGACTCGTTAGGCAAAACAGGCACGGCATTTGCCTTGGGCTGAGGCAAATCTGACTTTTGCTTAGGGACCTACATGGATTTTCCAATATTTCATATCGATTTCATCGGTAACCGCCTGTTGATCGCGGTCGATGCGATACTGCACGTACTGATTAATCACGCCTTCGCGATCGGCGCCCTGCCGATCGTGGTTCTGCTGGAATATACCGGTATTCGTCACGGCGATCCGCGCTGGGACACCCTGGCCTACCGCTTGTTGAAAGTGATATTCATCGTGACAACCACGGTCGGCGCGTTGACCGGCGTCGGCATCTGGTTTTCGGCGGCCTTGGTCAATCCGGCGGCCATCGGCAGTTTGATCCGGGTGTTTTTCTGGGGCTGGTTCGTCGAATGGATCGTATTCGTTAGCGAAGTCTCGCTGATCATGCTGTATTTCCTGAGCTGGCCGAACTCGACCGAATCGGCGCAAGCCAAACGCCGCCATATGCGCTTTGGCGTGATGTTGGCGGCGTTTTCGTGGATCACGATGGCCATCATCGTCGCAATCCTCGGATTCATGATGGACCCCGGCGACTGGCACGAACGGCAGTCCTTGTGGGCCGGCCTGTTCAATCCGATGTACTTGCCGCAGCTAGCCTTCAGAACTTCGTTGGCCATGGTCATGGGCGGCATGACGATGATGGCGTTCGGCTATTGGTTTACCGACCGCGACACGACTTTTCGAGAAGGCTTGGCGCGCACGATATGCGTTTGGACCGCATTGTGGACCGCTCTGCTGGCGATAGCCGCATGGTGGTACTCCAGCGTGGTGCCGGCGCACATGCTCGCCAATATCCCGGTCGCGATCACCACCCAGGCCTATACCGACTGGCTCGCCAATTTCAAATGGGTGCTGATCGCCGGCCTGCTGTTCGTCGGCTGGGTGCTGGCGGACAGCCTGCGCCGTCCCGGCCGTTTGCACGGCGGCCAGTATGTGGCGGCGGCGCTGGTGTTGTGCGTGATGCTGGGACAATTCGAGCGGGTCCGCGAGTTCATCCGCAAGCCCTTCATCATCGGTAACTACATGTACGCCAACGGCATACGGGTCGCCGACTACCCTTTGCTGCGGCGCGACGGAATTTTGAAGCACGCGGTTTACGCCGGCGTGCGCGACATACGCTCCGACAACCAAACCATCGCCGGCCGCGAAGTGTTTCAACTGACCTGTACCCGTTGCCACACCGTCAAGGGCGTCAACGGCATTCGCGCCCAATTGGTCAGGATGTACGGCGACCAGCGCTGGAACGCCGACGTGATTGCGGCCTATCTGGAAAACATGCACGGCGCCCGCTATTTCATGCCGCCGTTCCCAGGCAACCAGGAAGAACTGACCGCGCTGGCGGTTTATTTGGCTTCGCTGCAAAACCGCGCCCAGTCGTATGAAGGCGTTCAGGTCACCGGCATTCCCAAGCCCGATCACGTGGCCGCTTCGACGCACTACGGCAGTATCCCCGATCTTACTCATCCATAATCAGGAAACCCGACATGAATGTTCCAGTACCTCGCGACATCCCGCTTCCGCTGCCGGCGCCGGAGGGATTGCTCGAAGTCTTGTTGATCGTCTCGTTCATCGTGCATATTGTGTTCGTGCACATGATGCTGGGTGGATCGCTGTTCAGCCTGTTCTGCCAGATCAAGGGTCTGAAGCAGATCGAATACGAGCGATTGGCCTATAAAATCGCCCAGGCGGTCACCGTCAACAAAAGTCTGGCGGTGGTGATGGGCGTCGCTCCGCTGTTGATCATCAACACGCTGTACGCGCCGCAGTTTTATGCGTCCAGCGCCTTGATCGGCGGCGCCTGGATGGCCGTAATCCCACTGGTGGCGGTCGCTTTTCTGCTGGCCTACGCGCATAAGTTTTGGTGGGATCGCTTCGTCAACATTCCGGAATTGCATATCGGCATCGCCGCGCTGGAATCGGCACTGTTCCTGTTTATTCCGCTGATCTACATGACCAACGTCAATCTGATGTTGTTTCCGGAATATTGGCCGGAGGTGAAAGGCTTTTTCTCGGCCATGTTGTTGCCGAACGTGTTGCAGCGATACTTGCACTTCGTTTCGGCGGCGATTTTATTCAGCGCGCTGTTTTTCGTGTGGTGGAGCGGCCGGCCGGCATTTCAAGCCGAGGTCAAACTCAGCCAACCGTTGCTGCAATCGGTACGCCGCTTTTTCTACGCCTTTGCGTTTGGCGCGACCATCTTTCAAATATTGTCCGGTTTGGTGGTCTTCGTCAGTCTTCCGGCCCAGGGCATGAGCTGGGGCGTCACCTTGTTGTTGTTCGCCGGCGGCGGTTTCGGTATTCCGGCGCTGTACTGGATGTGGGGCAATCTGGTGAACCCAGACAACTCGCTGGACAGGCATTTCAGCAGAATCATAGTTCTGTTCGCCTGCACGATCTTGGCAATGGCCGTGGCCCGCCACCAGTATCGAGAACACGCGTTGAAAGATCATAAAGCCGCGATCGCCCAGAAAACCGCCAACTATCTGGCGGCGGCGGCCGACGCCAGGCAAGAGGCGGAATCGGCCGCGTTGGCGCAACAAAGCGAACCGGTCGATCTCGGCGAACAAGCGTTTCAGCGCAATTGCGCGGCTTGCCACCATATTAATCTGCCGACGGTCGGCCCGGACATGGGGGAAATCCGCCGAATTTACGCCGGCGACGCCAAGGGCCTGATCCGCTGGACCCAAAATCCCGGCAAGAAGCGCGAGAACAGCATGCAAATGCCCGGTTTTCCGCATCTGAGCGAAACCGAACTGCAGGCCATCGCCGACTACATGTTGCGTTAAGCTTTAACCTCTCACGAGACAAACCGTCATGACGAAAATCACTCATCTTTGCGTCGGGGAAGCCTTAGTCGGCGACGGCAACGAGATTGCTCATATCGACCTGATCCTGGGGCCGCGTGGCTCCGCCGCCGAAACCGCGTTCGCACTGGCCTTGACCAACAACAAAGAGGGCTTTTCGACGCTGTTGGCCGTCGTCGCGCCGAATTTGATGGTCAAGCCGGCCACGATCCTGTTCAACAAAGTCACGATCAAGGGCGCCAGGCAGGCCGTGCAAATGTTCGGCCCGGCCCAGCGCGGCGTGGCAATGGCCGTGGCCGATTCGGTTGAAAACGGCACGATCCCGCTCGAGCAGGCCGACGATTTGTTCATCTCGGTCGGCGTGTTCATCCACTGGGCCGCCGAGGACGACAACAAAATCGAACGCTACAACTACCAAGCAACCAAATTGGCTATCGAACGGGCGGTTTCCCACCGACCCGGCGCGGCCGAAGTGATTGCGGCTAAGGCCGGTGCCAAGCACCCCTTCGCCGCGAAATGAATCTGTCGGCGCCGGCGGGTCCGGCATCGGCAACGGGCAAGGATGCACACCCGAGAGATCCCGGATGGATTTATCCAGCGTTCGCCGAGACGAACGCATTGACTGAAAAGGAGTTATCCAATGACGCAATTGACGACAGTATCGCAATCCCAAAATATTCAGGCCCCTAAGAAAAGCAAACGGCCCGCTAAACCGGAATCCGATTTTATCGAGCTATTTCCGCTGCCAAAATACTTTCAGACCCACTTCCAGCACATACACGAAAACAACCAATCCCTACATCAGGAAATTCGCGCGCTGAACCGGCATTTGGCGCGACTGGAAGCCAAAATGGATCTGGCCTTGCAAACCGGCTGGGAAACGCGTTGCGAAAACTGTCCCAAGCGTAATTAAAGCGCGGCCGTAGCGCGGGCGCGGGGTTTCACCCAAAACCTCCGGCGCCTTCGGTCCTCTTCCCGAATAGATGCGTCCGCCGGCTTGTCGGCGGGCACGGGATTTTGCACGTCCGTGTAAACCGCCAGCCTAAGCCCACGGGCACTCCTGAACGGAATCGGTTCGGTTTCCACGACGCGCTTGATTGCGGGCGTGCCAGTTCAAGGCAAGCCTCTTCGAGCGCTGACAGGCTATCGAGACGACTCAGGCGGTCGCGCGTCGGCCGGGCGGCTATCGATGGTGCCGCTCAGCGTGTTCAGAAAGGCGGTCAGTTGGCGAATTTCGGCAGGCTTCAGATGCAAGGGTTTGATTTCGCTGTGTCCGGCCGGGGCGGCGGGCGCCCGGTTATAGTGGCCGATCACCGCTTCCAGGCTGGCGAATTGTCCGGCATGCATATAGGGCGGACGCCGCGCGACGTTGCGCAAACTGGGCGGCTTATAGGCCCGCAACAGGCGTCGCTCACCCTTGTTGATGAAGCTCAACTCCCGGCATTGCTCCGGACTGGCGTCGCTGTAGCGGCCTAGGCAATTGAACTCGTCGGCGACGACCTGTTCCGCGCCGGTCAAGCGGCCCCAATCCTTGGGCAAGCCGGGACGGGCCGGCACGCCGGTATTGTGAAAATCCAGATCGGTGAACAATGGCCCGCGATGACATTCGACACAATGGGCCTTGCCGATGAACAGTTTCAGTCCGGCGATCTCTTCCGAGCTCAACGAGTTTTCCGGCGTGGCCGGAGCCTGTTCCCCCAAGGCCCGCACATAGGCGTCGAACCGGCTTTCGTTCCACGCGATGCGCCGCTCGAAAGCCGCGATGGCTTTGCCGACATTGGCGAAAACGCGATTGACTGCGTCGCGCGCCGAATCGTCGAGCCCGATCCAAGCACGCCGAGCTCGCTTGTCGCCCAGCGGACCGGCGTTATCCGGCAGCGCCGACAGATCGGGCGGCTCTCCGAACACAGCGCGATATTCGGACCGGTAATGCGCCAACACCCATTTGGCGCAACCGCCGCGGGTCAGATTGTGTTCGTTGGGGTTTTCCAGCGGACCGAGCGCCTGCGCCCATTGGCTGTCCTTGCGACCATCCCAAAACAGCCACGGGCTGTAAGCCATGCCCGCTAGCGGCATCGCGCGACGGTTGGTTCGGCCGACGCCTTTCGCCAGGTCTCGGCCGTCCTGGAAATCCCGGTCCGGATCGTGACAACTGGCGCAAGCGACTTTGCCGTTCGAACTGAGCCCTTGGTCGAAAAACCAGCGCCGCCCCAACGCCACCGCCGCCGGGTCGTTGGCGAAGCGGTTGGACGGATCGGCCGGTAACGGCGGCAGACTGGACAGCGCCAGAGAGCGCAGCGCGGTCAGTTCGCTATCGGACCATAGTCCGGAATCGATCGCCCCAGCATTGGTCGCGCTCAACACCAGGAGCAGAGTCCAACCGCCCGCCAAGCGCTTGGCCAAACGAGTCGGCCGTTGCCGGGGAAGCGGTTCGTTTCTAGGAATGTCTACGGCACCGGGCTTATCGTCCCGGCCGACCGCTGAGGCGAGCTCGGGTTTGAACGGGACGCTCATTTGACCGGCACCTCGAAGATCACCCAGTCGCGCCGGTTTTTCCGCCAAAAATCGAAGCGTACCCACCAAACGCCGCTCATTTGAAATTTCATGCCGGCGATTCGGTAGTCGCCGTTGCCGAGGTACGCAGTCGCCCTGGGTTGAGTCGGCAGGCCGTGCGCATGTCCCGGCATGTGGGCGGAAACGGTGATGATCAGGTTATCCGCCGGACGTCGGTCAGCGGTCTCCACATGCAATAGCCACTCGTGTATCAAATCGGTCGTCAGTTCCGGCGCCAAGCTTTGCCAACTCACCCGGTACAGGCCTTTGTCGCTGATGTGGGCGTCGGTCGCCGAAGAGGGGGAAATGCTTAGGGCCAAGACCATGCCAAACGCGATACGCGGGTATCTCAAATTATCCATTAGTGGCGCAAGTGTTCGAATTGCAGGCAGATGAACAATGTCTATGTTCGATTTCTAAACAATGGCACTCGTCCAACGCGCTCGATCCGGCGGTTTCTGCGAGTGTCCGGACTACTTAGAAATTTCCGTGCCAGCTTGCAATCAAACGGATTTTGTCACTGCTCAGCGATCTGCCCCCCCCTTTGAAAATGAGGGATAGCGGATTATTTAAATATATTCCCCTCACTCTCTCGTTTTAAAAGGCGAAACTTGGATTAAGGCCACGTGTTATTCAGGCTAAATCATTACATCTAAACCTTAATTAAGCTTTGCGCGGTAAATTCTTGCAAACGTTGCCAGCGAATTTGTAAGTCATCTATTTCCAATAAAGATTGCTTCAAATGCGATGGCAGAGGTGCGTACATGGCAAAATAATTCATCGCTAGTTCCGGGTGGTCGTAAAGTTCCGCCTCGGAACAGCTGACAACGCCACTTTGGATCAAACTTTTCAAAACGGCTGCCCAAATAGGTAGAACTTCCCCGTTGCAAACGTTTACTTCCTCTAAATTGCCCGTTTTGGCAAGCCACAGTCCATCGGCTTGTTGATGAATTTGGTCCAGACGTTGGCGTTGCTCGCCCCGTAAAGAGATAGACAGCAAGCCATTGGGCATTTGGCCAAAGTCGATGATTTTAGCGCTGGTGCCGATTGAATAAAAAATTGACTCGTTCTTTGCGGGTGAATCGGCATTAACAAGCACTTCCTGTTTTTCAAAACCCTCGCGCAGCAAGCATACGGTAAAACTCGATCCACTTCGTAAACAAGCAGATATCATCTTGATATAGCGCTGTTCGAATATTTGCAGTTGTAAAGTGCATTTTGGGAATAAGGGGATATTCAGGGGAAATAGGGCTTGGTCGCCGGCTTGCAGTGATTGCATGTTATCAATCCTAATGGTTGGTTATCGCTATTCAGTTCGTGTGCTAAGCCATTAAAAATAGCGAAAACTATTTTTAGCGATTTTGATAAAACTAAGGTGATCGTCGCCCTTGAATTGATTACGTTAATCTTCCGCGCGTCCCAAATATCCCATTCCACACAGCTGAACGGAATCAGTCGCGGTTTACAAGTGGATTAGAGGACTTCTCAGACAGCACAATACGCCTTCGGCGCCGGCATGCCCGGAAGCGGACTCGAACTTCGGAATGCTTGGCCGGTTTACCGGTCCAGCCATTCGGCGAACTTTCCAAAAATAAAATGGCTGCCGCGCATCGAAAGATGGTCGTCGTCGTAAAAGTAAGACATATCGTCCCGCATGCCACCGCAAGAAACATCGTTACACAAATATTGATAGGCCGAGAACACCTTAACTCGATGCTGGGTCGAGTTAACGATGGAATCCACCGCCTTCCGATAATTCGCATTACGTTTGTCGAACGACGTTCTGGATACGCTGCATTCCGGACGATCTTTCGGGCTGATATGAAACGGCCGCTCGTCAACGCAATTTTTGGCCTTGACGCCAATTTCCGGCACGTCTTCGATAAACACTACTTCTTTTCCGAGTTTTAGGATCGGGTTAATCGAATCCAAATAACCGTCGATAAACTTGTGATAATTTTCCACCAATACATCGTCGGGACCGTTGATAATCCGATAAACATTTTTGGTTTCGGTATTGCCGTAACCGGAGCCTTCGATATACATCGCGCCTCGGGTAGCAAACGCAATCCGCTGTATCGACGGAAAATCCCGCAACAGTTTCAGCACGATGGGCATGATGACCTTGCAACGCGTCGACTTTTCCTCGTACTGCTCGGTCGGATTGATCGTAACCAAATCGATAAACGGCAGACAGCCGTTCACCGCCACCAGCGCCAGATCGTCGGCGCCATGAGAAATGGAATCGTAGACAAACTGCGCGGCGTGGCTGTCGCCTACCACCAAGGTTTTCGGCGTGGCGCTGGTAAATCGACAGATCAAGTAATTGTAACTGGCTCCCAATTCGGCGCGGCATCGATCGTCTACCCAATCTTCCGGCGTATTGAACAGCACGGTGCCGTTCACATCGGCGAACATCTGGGTTTTACTGAGCGCGTCGGCATCCCGAAACTCCAGGCCGTTTTTCAGATATAACTGGTAGCCGACGTTTCCGATCCCCAGCATCAGCAGCAATAAGGTCAAGGTCTTGGCGCCGCTGTGCTTACCCAAGCGGATCGGTTTCTCGACCAAGGCATACGTCAACCACGCCAAAACCACCGTCAACAGCACTGCGGCGATTCGGATATTGGCACTGGGCTCGTCGGTTTGAATGATGTGAGCGAAGGACAGCAGCGGCCAATGCCACAGGTATAGCGGAAAGCTGATGAGACCGACCCAAACCGCTAGCCGGTTGGATAACAACTTCCGATTGACCCAAGCATTCGGTCCGGCCGATATGATCAATACCGCGCCGAGCATCGGCAATATCGCCCATTTGCCGGGAAAGTCGGAGTCCTTGTCGATGACGCTGAACCCGTAAATCAACAGCGCGATACCGAGGAAAGACAACACGTTCGCCAGGGTTCTGCCATCCACCGGCTGGCCCTCCCGATAGACGACGGCCACCAGCCAACCGTCCAGCCTGTGTCGAACCGATGCGAAGGCGTGCTTGCGGTACAAGGCCATCCACGCCAACAAACTGCCGCACTGCAGTTCCCAAAACCGAGTTTGCGGCGAGTAAAACGTGGCGACCGAATCGTTCAATACGCCGCGAACATTCAAATAAAACGAGGCAATAGCGACGATCACCGTCACCGTAAACAAATTGAAATTTTTCCGCCACGCCAGCCACAGCAACAACGGCCAGACAATATAAAACTGTTCCTCGATACCTAAGCTCCACAAATGCAGCAGGGGCTTGGTTTCGGCGGAGCTGTCGAAATAACCGGCCTCATTCCACAACACCAGATTCGACACGAAGCCGGCACCGGCGGCGATATGCTTGCCCAACTGTTTGTACTCGTCGGCAAACAGCGCGAACCAGCCGAACGTAAAGCTTGCCGCCAATACCAGAATCAACGCCGGAAAAATACGTTTGATCCGGCGGATGTAAAACTCGCTGAAACTGAACGTACCCTTTTCCAGATTCTGAAAAACGATCGTGGAAATTAAATAGCCGGAAATCACAAAAAAGATATCGACGCCGATGAAGCCGCCTTTTAAACCGTTCGGAAAGGCATGGAACGCAACGACCGACAGCACGGCGATGGCTCGCAAGCCATCGATATCGGGGCGATATTTCGGATGAGACAGACTAGGGTTTAAAACGTGGGACTGGGTAAAGGTCATGAAGCTCCCGGCACGCTAAAGTGGCATAAGTTCGACTTCTTGCCCGCACTATAGGTGACTGATGGAGTAAAGCAGAACGCATGTGTGGCGAGTCGCTGAATCTGGCGCCATCGCGGTTCGCCCGGAATCAAGACAACAGAATGACAACTCTGGCGGCGATCATATTGCTTCACGGCGCCGTCGTCAATCGGCCGCCCCGGCCCCGATAAGCCTTGGATTTAGGACAGCCGCGGCTATCGAAATCGGTTGATACCTCGCGTCGGCGCGTGAACCCGGTATTGCCCGCGTCCGTTACGACTTACGCGGGCTTCGGCCTTTCAAACTGCGTCGTTATCGCGCAGCCCAATTCTTAACCTCATTTCGCACCGAAAATTTATCCGATTGAACTTCTTACGCGCCAGTTCGCATTAACACATGTTAGCGAGACCGAACGGCGCGGAAGGGATTTCCAATCTAACCGGCCCCGATCGGATCACCGAGCTGGGAAACGAATGACCTTTAACCCTGAAGAAGAAAGATCGAATATGAAAATCGTGAATTTGGCTGTACTAATAGTTTTACTGGCGGCTACGAACGCAACCTGGGCTGCCGGAGGCGGTAACGGCGGTGGTGGAAATGGCGGGAACGGAGGCGGTGGTAACAGCGGCACCGTGGACGACAATCCCTCCGCTTCGGACCTTTACGTGCTGCAATACGGCGCGGAAAAGCAAAACGATGCCGACACACCGGAAATCACCGAAACCGAACTGGAGACGATAAAAGTCACTCCCCCGCCGGTGCAAACGCCGGTGGATAGTGTGACCGGCAATCAATTGTTGAATGCCTGGCGGGCGCCCAACAGCGGCATCGTCGCGCAAAACGTGAGTTACATCGGCAAGGGCGACCAGGCGCGGGTCTATGCCGCCAGCGAATTCAGCAGCGTGGTGAACGCCGACGGCATCGTCCTGACCACCGGCATGGCTAACTTTGCCCATTCCAACACGTCCAGCGGGGCAACCGGCGTGACCGGAACCGGCGCGAGCTACGAAGTTTCCAAGCTCAGCAAGCAAATGACCTACGACGCCAATTCGCTGAAGTTCGACTTTACCCTGGATCCGTCAGCGTCGAGCGCCAACGGCATCACGACCCAGTTCGTGTTTGCCTCCGAGGAATACCCGGAATGGACCGGCATTTTCCGCGACGGCTTTGCGTTGGTCGTGGACGGCGTCAATTACGCGCACTTCGATGCCTCGAACTTCGTGGTGCTGGACAATTGCAGCAGCAATGGCGTTTATCCGTGCACCGACACCGTACAAAACGACAACGGCTTTCTGACGCCCAACGCCGGCGCCAGCTCGGTTCCGTTCGAGTTCGACGGTTATACGGCGGTTTTGACCGTCAATGCCTTACTGAACCCAGCCCTGGCCAATCATAGTCTGGAAGCCGTCATTGCCGATTCCAACGATCCGCTTTGGGATAGCGCGGTGTTCCTATCCGGCCTGCGCTCCGCCACGGTGCCCGGCGTATTCCAAGCCAACGTGCCGACCGCCGTGCCGCTGCCGGCATCGTTGGGGTTGTTCGTATCGGGATTAGCGCTGGTGGGCGGATTGCGACGTAGACGCTAGGGAAGGCTAGAGCGTGGCCGGCGAACCAAACGGCCCGGATTCAATCCCTCTTTCAAGCTAACAGCCGCTCGCCGAGTGGCTACTCGAATGATTAGAAAAAAATCAATGCTTTAACCGACTTTGGAATACCCTACCAAGGCCTCGAACTTGGCTAACGCGCTACCGTCCGCCAGCACCGCATAGGCCCGGCGGACGCCGGCTTCCAGCGAGTCGGTCAGGTCGGCGGCGTAAATCGCGGCGCCTGCGTTCAGCGCGACGATGTCCAGCGCCGGGCCGGGACGATTATTCAGCACGGCCTTGACGATGGTCAGGCTGTCCTCGGCACAGGTGATGGCCAGACTGTCGAGCGGTGCGCGGCGCAGGCCGAAATATTCAGGGGTAATTGTGTAAGTGCCGATCGCGCCGTTGTGCAGTTCGGCGACGTCAGTCGGCGCGGCGATACTGATTTCATCCAGGCCGTCGTGGGCATGCACGACCAGCACGTGGCGGCTGCCCAGGCGTTTCAATACCTCGGCCACCGGCACCAGCCATTGTTTGTCGAACACACCGATCAGCTGGTGCGGCGCATTGGCCGGATTCGACAACGGGCCGATCAGGTTGAACAGCGTGCGCACGCCCATTTCCTTGCGCGGCCCGACCGTGTGGCGCACCGCGCTATGGTGCTTGGCCGCAAACAAAAAGCCGACGCCGATGTCTTCGACGCATTGGCCGACTTGCTCGGCCGGCAGGTCCAGATTGACGCCGGCGGCTTCCAACAAATCGGCGCTGCCGCAGCAGCTGGACACCGAACGGTTACCATGTTTGGCGACCTTACCGCCGGCCGCCGCGACCACGAAAGCCGCCGTCGTAGAGATGTTGAAGGTATTGGCGCCGTCGCCGCCGGTGCCGCAGGTATCGATGACGTGTTTGCCCGTCACCGGCACCTTGTGCACCAACTCCCGCAGCACGCCGACCGCCGCGGCAATTTCGTCTATGGTTTCGCCCTTGCAACGCAGCGCGATCAAAAAACCGGCGATTTGGGCGTCGGTCAACTTGCCGTTCATCATCGCGCGCATCGCCGCGCGCATTTCCTCGCCGTCGAGGTCGTGTTTATCCAGCAGTTTTTGCAGCGTGGCCTGAATTTGCATGGCAAGCGTCGTGGGTTGGGGCGCTTCGGAACGGCAGTCCCGGGCGGCCGGTTAAGGTAGACGGTTATGATAACAAACCGCGACGCGCCGCAAATGTCAACGTGCTTGCAGCCAGGTAGCCGCGCCCAGCCCGGCGGCGCGGCCGGTCGCCAGGCAAGCGGTCAGCAGATAGCCGCCGGTCGGCGCCTCCCAGTCCAACATTTCGCCGGCCGCGAACACCCCCGGCAAACGCCGCAGCATCAAGCCTTGGTCAAGTTCGGCAAAGTCTATGCCGCCGGCGCTGCTGATCGCCTCGGCCAGCGGTCGGGCCACGCTCAGGCGGATAGGCAGGGCTTTTGCCGCGATAGCGAGGCGGTGCGGGTCGTTGATTTCGGCGGCGCTCAGGACTTCGCGGAGCAGCGCCATTTTTACGCCGCCGAGGCCCAAGCGTTTGCGCAGATGATTGCTCAAACTCATTTTGCCGCGCGCTTGCCCGGCACGCTGGCCGGCTTCCTCGACCGTTAAGCCGGGCAGTAAATCCAAATGGACGACGGCGGCGGCGTTGGCGGCGATCTGCTGGCGAATCGGCGCAGACAGCGTATAGATCAAGCCGCCTTCCAAACCGTAATCCGCGATCGTCATTTCGCCAAGCCGCCGGCATTCCAGGCCGTCGTTTCCGACAAACGTCAAGGCCACCGACTTCAGCGGCTCGCCGGCAAAGCGTTCGCGGAAATAATCGCTCCAACCGGTTTCGAAGCCGCAGTTGGCGGGTTGCCACGGCGAGATGGTCACGCCGCGCTCGGCCAGGGGCTCAGTCCAGGCGCCGTCGGAACCCAACTGCGGCCAACTGGCACCGCCCAAGGCCAAGACCAGTGCATCGGTTTCGATCAGTTTTTCGCCGTCCGGACTCGCAAAGCGCAGCCGCTGGTCGGTCCAACCCAGCCAGCGATGGCGCATCCGGAATTTGACACCGCTGCCGCGCAGCCGATGCAGCCAGGCGCGCAGTAACGGCGCCGCTTTCATTTCGTTGGGAAACACCCGGCCAGAACTGCCGACGAAAGTCGCAATGCCTAATTCGGCCGCCCAATGGCGCAAAATCTCCGGCGAGAAATCGTGTATAAACCCGGCCAGCGCGTGGCTCCGTGCACCGTAGCGCGATAAAAAACTTTCAAAACCTTCGACATGAGTGATGTTCAAGCCACCTTTGCCGGCCATCAGGAATTTGCGCCCGGCCGACGGCATCGCGTCGTAAACGGTAACAGCGGCACCGGCTTGAGCCAGCACTTCGGCGGCCATCAAACCGGCCGGACCGGCGCCGACGATGGCGACGGTGGGCGAGCTATCCATGGCCGGCGATCCGTTCGCCGCCAAGACTTGTCCCGACCGGTGCCGGCCTAAGCGTCCAGGGCCTGATATTGGCACCGGCCGCCAAGCCCAGAAGTATGCGAGTTAGCATGGCGGCTGACCTATGCGGCTGACCTATCATGCGCGGAACCGAACCGATCAAGGTTGGCTGGGTTTGAGCGCACCACGCTTTTCCTGGCGTTTTTCCATATGCTCCTTGCGCATCTCGTCCATTTTCTGCATCTGTTCCGGGGTCAGCACTTCCTTGATCCGGGCGTGCGACTCTTCATGAATCGCCCGGAATTTGGCGTGTTGCTCGGTGAAAATGGCTTCCAGCTTGGTTTTTTGCTCGGGCGTCAGTTGCAGCATTTTGCTCAAGTGCTCGAGCTTGTGGTCG
This sequence comes from Methylomonas sp. LWB, assembly GCF_001856095.1. Taxonomy (NCBI): domain Bacteria; kingdom Pseudomonadati; phylum Pseudomonadota; class Gammaproteobacteria; order Methylococcales; family Methylococcaceae; genus Methylomonas; species Methylomonas sp. LWB. The sequence continues at coordinate 171,316 of NZ_MKMC01000056.1, read as the reverse complement.
GTCGGTTGACCGTAATCGTTTTCGCTGGGGTAGGCAGTCGCGGTCAGCGGCAAAATCAGCACGGCCAGCATCAGTAGCGGTTTAATCATCGGATGTACTCTCGGAGGGTTGAATGAATGCGCACCTTCAGGGCGGCGTCACAATGGATAAGCAAACACCGCTAAAGTTCAGGTTTTCAAACGGCCAGCGGATCGCTGGCGGCTTGGCATTCGACTTGATGGCGGCGCGGCGGGTCGGACAATTCCAGCGCGGTCAATTGGCCGCCCCACAGGCAACCGGTATCGATGCCGTAGCAGTTATAGCCCTCGTAATACCCCAGTGTGGACCAATGGCCGAAGATGATCCGCATGCCCAGACTGCGCCGGCCGGGCACCGCGAACCACGGGAGCAAATGCTCGGGCTGGCTGCCGAGCGGACCTTTCTGCGTGAAATCCAACACGCCGTCGGCGCTGCAATAACGGAGTCGGCTGAAACAATTGATCGCAAACCGCAGTTTCTCGGTGTGGCTGAGATCGTCCTGCCAGACCGCCGGCTTGTTGCCGTACATGGACCGAAAGAAGCGCTCGTAGTCCGGACTTTGCATGGCCTGTTCGGTTTCCAGCGCCATTTGCCGGGTCAGTTCGAAATCCCACTGCGGCGGCAGGCCGGCATGCAGCATGCAATAATCATCGTCGTAATGGAATAATTTACGATGGCGCAGCCAAGCTATCAATTCGTCGCAGTCGGCGGCTCGCAGAATGGCGCCCAGCGTGTCTTTCTTGCTGGACTTGCCCAGCGCCACCACGGTGGCGATCAGATGCAGATCGTGGTTGCCGAGCACGCAGATTGCCGCGTCGCCCAAACTCCTGACGAAGCGCAAGGTTTCCAGCGACTTCGGCCCCCGATTCACCAGATCGCCGGCCAACCACAGCGTATCCTTGTTCGGATCGAAGTCTACCCGGTCCAGTAGGCGGCGCAAGTCGTCGTAACACCCTTGAATATCGCCTATCGCGTAGGTCGCCATTAATGCAGAGTGCGGGGAATCGACAAGGTAAATTTAGGTATGTTCGCGTTGAAGCTTTCGCCGTTGTCGGCCTGCATCTGGTATTTGCCCTGCATCACGCCGACCGGGGTTTCGATCATCGCCGCGCTGGTGTAACGGAACGAATCGCCGGGGTTCAGATGCGGATGTTCGCCGACCACGCCTTCGCCGTTGACTTCCTGCACCTTGCCGTTGGCGTCGGTAATCAGCCAATGCCGGGTCAGCAACTTGGCGGCGCTGGAACCGACGTTGGTAATCGTCACGGTATAGGCGAACACGTAGCGGTTGTCTTCGGGCGAAGATTGCGCCTCGATGTAGTAAGGCTGAGCCTCAACTAAAACTTTGTTTTTTTCGCTCATTGATAGATGATGTAAATCGTTATGGCGGTTATTTCAACCCAACTGATAAGCAAACGCAAGCAAGCAATCCGAATGTTCACGACCCGATTCGCGGCGCTGGCGCTGCTGACGATTTCCGTTACGGCCGGCGCCGAGGGCGGCAAGGAACTGTTCGCGGCGGCGGCGGCAGGCAAACCGGAGCGGGTCGAGGCTTTGCTGACCCAGGGCCAGGATGTCAACGCCAAGATCGAACAGGACCGAACCGCGCTGATGGCGGCCAGTTTCAACGGCAATCTGCGGGTGGTCAAAGCGCTGTTGGCCTACGGCGCCGACGTGAATGCCGCCGATAAAACCGGCGCCACCGCGCTCGGCGACGCGGTGATGTTCGGCAGCGCCGACGTGGTCGGCGTGTTGATCGCGGCCGGCGCCAACGTCAATGCCGCCGACGGCCAGAATGTCAAAATCCTCGACAAAGCCAAGAAGACGGGCCGCGAGACCATCGTTAAGTTGCTGGAAGCGGCAGGCGCCAAAGGCACAGAAACCAAATCCGAAACCGAAGCCAAGCCCGAAGGCGAAGCTAAGCCCGAAGGCGAGGCCCCCAAGGAAGCAGGCAAATAAACCAGCAACATGACCAACGATAAACCTTTGCATATCCACATCCTCGGCATCTGCGGCACTTTCATGGGCGGTCTGGCCCTGATCGCCCGCGAACTCGGCTACAGCGTCAGCGGCTCGGACCAAAACGTCTATCCGCCGATGAGCACCCAGCTCGAACAACAAGGCATTCGCTTGATGAACGGCTATAAGGCCGAAAATCTGGACGTCAAACCGGATCTGGTCGTCATCGGCAACGCGATGTCGCGCGGCAACCCCGAGGTGGAAGCCGTGTTGAATCTGGGCCTGCCCTATATCTCCGGCCCGCAATGGCTGGCCGAACACGTGCTGCAACACAAATGGGTGTTGGCGGTGGCCGGAACCCACGGCAAAACCACCACCACCAGCATGTTGAGCTGGATCCTGGAATTCAACGGCTTCAAGCCCGGCTTTTTGATCGGCGGCATCCCGTTGAACTTCGGCATCTCGGCACGGCTGGGCAAGTCGGATTTCTTTGTCATCGAAGCCGACGAATACGATTGCGCGTTCTTTGATAAACGCTCCAAGTTCGTCCACTACCGGCCGCGCACCGCGATTCTGAACAACCTGGAATACGACCACGCCGACATCTTCGAAAATCTGGACGCGATCAAAAAGCAATTCCACCATCTGGTCAGAACCATCCCCGGCCAGGGTTTGATCATCGCGCCGGACTGCGAGCAGCATGTCGCCGAAGTACTTGCAATGGGCTGCTGGACGCCGGTGCAACTGACCGCCATCGACGCCCCGGCGCCGTGGCAAGCCGAATTGCTAAGCAAAGACGGCAGCCGCTTCGCGGTGCATTTCGAAGGCCAAGCCCAAGGCGTCGTCGAATGGCCGCTGACCGGCCGACACAACGTCTACAACGCCTTGTCGGCCATCGCCGCCGCCCGTCACGTCGGCGTGCTGCCGGCCGACGCGATTGCCGCGTTGGCCCAATTCCAGAACGTCAAGCGGCGGATGGAAGTCATTGTCAAGAAAGCCGGCATCACCGTCTACGACGATTTCGCCCACCACCCGACCGCGATTCAAACCACGCTGGACGGCCTGCGCAAACAGGTCGGCAACGAAAAAATCCTCGCCATCGTCGAACCCCGCTCCAATACGATGCGCCTGGGCGTACATACCCAGTCGCTGGCCGAATCGCTAAGCCAGGCTGACCAGGCCATCATCTTTCAGCCGGACGGATTGGGATGGGACTTGAGCCAATTGCTGAAATACGCCAACAACATCGAGATTTGCAACAGCCTGGATGCCATCGTCGAAACCATCCGCGCCGAAGCCGGCGGCGTTTGCCACGTCTTGTTGATGAGCAACGGCAGTTTCGGCGGCATCTACCAACGGCTGCGCGACGCGTTGTAAGCCGCGATGGGCCACCGCGTCGAAATCCGTTACTGCACCCAATGCCGTTGGCTGCTGCGCGCGGCCTGGATGGCGCAGGAACTGCTGAGCACTTTCGACGGCGACCTAACCGAACTGGCCTTGCAGCCCGGCACCGGCGGCATTTTCGAGGTCTATGCCGACGGCGTACTGGTCTGGTCGCGCAAGGCCGAGGGTCGCTTCCCGGACATCACCGAGCTTAAGCAACGCGTCCGCGATCAAATCGCCCCGGAGCGCGATCTGGGCCACGCCGACCGCAAGCCGCCGCCGACCTAATCCGCGCGCGACCGGCCCCGCCGCAAATAGCGACCTATACTTGGCGCAACTGTTTGTTCCCACGGTTAGCCGATGACGCCCGACGACGACCTGACCCGCCTTCTCCGGCAAGACGATTTTACGGTGCTGAAACCGCGGCCTTACCCGCGTCCGTTGCCCGACACTCGCGCGAACGACGAGGCTTACGGCGGCGGCTATTCGTTGCGCGGTGCGGTCGGTGCCGGCGGCGTCGGCCAGGTGCTGCTCGGTTTCGACGAGCGTATCGGCCGGGAAGTCGCGATCAAGGAAATGCTGGACCAGGCCGCCAACGAAGACCGCGAACTCAGCACCCGCTTTCTGCGCGAGGCACGCATCACCGGCCGGCTGGAGCATCCCGGCATCGTGCCGGTCTACGACTTGGGTGTTAAGCCCAGCGGCGCGCCTTACTACGTCATGCGACTGGTACGCGGCGACACCTTGGCCCAGGCGCTGAAGGAGTGCAACGCCGATCCGTTGCCCGAACATGCGCTGTCCAAGCGTTTGGCCCTGCTCGACCGGCTAATCGATGTTTGCGAGGCGATGGCTTACGCGCATTCCAAAGGCGTCGTGCATCGCGATCTAAAGCCCGGTAACGTGGTGTTGGGCCAATTCGGCGAAACCATCGTGCTGGACTGGGGTTTGGCCAAGGTCGAAAGCGAGACGGAGTCGGCGGCGGCGCCGTTACCGCGCGCCGGCCGCTCGAACGCTGATGACGACGAAGACCTGACCCGGCTCGGCGACATCTTGGGCACACCGGCTTACATGGCGCCGGAGCAAGCCGACCCGCGTTTCGGCGGTATCGATGCCCGCACCGACGTGTTCGCTCTGGGCTGCATGCTATTTTATTTGCTGAACGGCCGGCCTCCTCTACAAGGCGGCATGGACCGGATTCTAGCCGAGTTGGCTTCCGACCAGGCCATGCCGACCGCGCGGAATCCGAATTTGGCGGCTCCGGTCGAACTGGTGGCGATCTGCGATCACGCGTTGGCCAAGGACAAGGCCAAGCGATTCAAGGATGCCGGCGCGTTCGCCGACGAATTGCGGGCATTTCGCGACGGGCGTCTCGTCAATGCCTACGCCTATACCCGCGCCGAACTGCTGAAGCGTTTTATTGCCCGTAACAAGGTGTTGTTGCTGGCAACAGCTGCGGTCATGGCGTCTATCGTGATCGGCGCCGGCTTGGCATTGAGATTCGGTATCGAAGCCAAGCAAGCCCACAAACTGGCGGTCGCCGAGGGCGAACAGGCCAAGCAACAGTTTCAACGCGCCGAGCAGGCGCTGGCCGACGTAACCCGCATTTCCAACACCAATCTAACCGTCGCCAGCCGGATTGCCTATCGTATCGGCGGCGAATTCGCAAATTTGCTGAACGGCTTAGTTCAGGCCGCGACTCAATTTCGGACCGCTGCCGACCTGGTTGGCGCCACGCCGCGCTTGGAAAAACTGACCACGGAGCTACCGCGTCTGGAAAGTGCCGCCACCACCCGGGCGCCCGGCACCCTCCTGGCCGTGGCGCCGGCCCGCTACCGGCACGCGATCGGCGCCGACACTTCTCAGCTGGAACATAACCGAATGGCCTTGCAAAGCGGCGAGCCGGTGCTGAGCCAGGTGCATGCGGCACCGGAAGGTTATCAGGCTGTCACGCTGGTCGCGCCGGTCAAAGCCGGCAATGCGACGATCGGCTTCGTCTCCGGTCGTATCAAGGCCGCCGAATTTCTAGGCGGCTTACTGCACGCGGAGTTGCAAGACAGCCGCCGAACCATTTGGATCATCCAGGATGACGGGTTGATTTTGTTCGATACCGAGACAAACGAAATCGGGCTAAATCTGTTTCGGGAGGAACGGTATGCCCAACTCCCAGAGCTGCGCCAATTGGCCGAAGAAATTGCCGGGCAACGGGGCGGGGTGGGGTATTATGAAAATTCGGCGGCGTATAGCGGCCGGCGCATCGCCTCTTGGGTCAGTCTAAATCCGGTGGCAAACCGGGAATGGAAAGTGGTGGTGCTGGAAGCTTGGTAACACATTATAGAAGGCCGGCCTCGGGCCGGCGCGTACACACTGGATAGGAGAATAGCCATGTTTGTTGCCGTATATCGTTGGCGGGTGAAACCGGGATACGAAGCGAAATTTCGCGAGGGCTGGCTGAAGGTGACCGACGCCGTCTATCAAATGTACGGCAGTCTCGGATCGCGGTTGCACCGCGATGCCGACGGCAGTTGGGTAGCCTACGCGCAATGGCCGGACGAAGCGGCTTGGCGCGAGGCCTGGCAATCGCAGCGACCGATCGCCGATCCGGAAGGCTATGCGATGTTGAAGGACAGCGTCGAGACTTGCTACGAACTGGCCGAGCCGGTGATGAAACTGACCGTGTTGGAAGACAGACTGAAGTCGCAACCGTATTCCAACTACGAAGTCACACCCTGACCCGTAGCGGCGACGGCGGTTCGGTCCGGCATCCGGGGCCGAGAACGCAAATGCCGATCGTCAGCGAAATCTGTTAACGGTAAATCGTCGGCGTCGCACAGCGCGAACCGCCGCGCCGGCGGGTTTCTGCTATTATCCAAGCAATAACCGCCCGAAACCGCGCCGGGCGGTGAACTTTTGCGGGCCAGCGCCTTGGCGCGCGCCGCGCGGAACCCCTGGCATTGGATACGGCATGGAAAAACTCGAATTCGGCGTGAGCGACGACGACAGGAAAAATCTACTCCACTTCGTCGATACCTTACAAAAGCTGCTCGGCGACTTGATCGGCGCGGACCAGTATTTTTTGCCCAAATTCCGCGACGATTACAAACGGGCGTGGCGCGAACTGGACCCTCACTTTTACGCATTGAAAGACGCGATTCAACGCGCCGACACCAACGCCTTGTTGACGCACGGTTTGCTCGGCAGTCCGCTGCATTTGAAGCTGAAAGTCATCAATCATTTCACCGAGGAGTTCATGCTCTACGGCATCGAACTGGTCGGCGGCCATAAAATCCTGGAAAAGCTGCTCGGCGCGGTGAACCGCCTGTTGGCGACCGTCGTGGATACCGTGGGAACCGGTTCCCCAATCCATACCTTCAACGAACTGTTGATTTCGATCATTCAGGACGACAGCTAGCAAAGCCTTGCAATCGGGCCGTTCCGGCCCGATTGCAAGAGCCAAGAGCCCGGCGAATTTACCGTCCAGACGCCCGGCGGTTGCGGCGCAACCCCATCAAGCCCAGCATCGAACCGAACAACCAAGCCGCGTTTGGCAGGGGTACGACCTGCACCCCGACGTTGAAGGTGTCCGGGGCAAAATCGGAAATCTGGGTGAAGCCGGCGGAAACCGCGCCGTCGCGCGGCCACAGGTTCCAGGTAAAACTTTCCGGCGCGAAACCGGTCGACGGCAACAGACCCGATGCAATCTCGGCAACCATATGATTACCGGTGATCGTCACCGAGCCCGGAGCGAGGTTCGTCGTGCTGAACGACGGCGCGATCAAGGTTACCAAGCCGGTGCCGTCGTTGTTCAAGCGCACGACCGAATCGAACAAAATATTCTTCAGACCGTTAGATTCGAAAAGCGCGGTACCACCGCCGCGATTGAAGCCCCAAATATAAAAACCGCTCGGCGACGAACCGATGTCGACATTGAACGTACTATCCAAACGGAAAGTCGCGGTGGCCTGATCGTAACTGACCGACGCCGACACCACATCCAAGTCGCCCGCCGTACTGCCGTTGTATCCGGCGACATAATCGCCGATCGCGTCGCTGACCGCGACGGCTTGCGCCGGCTGCGCAGCGGCGATGATCGCGACGAATACCCAATGTTTCGCTGTGTTGATTCTCATACACCTACCCTCTGTTGCTGATATCCGATGGAAGCACCCGGCGGGAAACTAAGTTCCCTCCGGGTGCGATTGCGGTTTACAAGGAATATAGACCGTATAACCGAGCGGCATGGCGCAGCTACCGAATAGGGGGTGGTCGGAGCACCGGTGCCGCTCGTAGGTATATCCCCGGAGCAACGCTAAGGTTCAATGCCCCTAAAAAAATTTTAACGCGGTCCAACTCGCGGTTCGTTCTCCGCGACACCGATCACTGCTTCGAATTCATTCAGCGAAAACACTCATTCAAATCGACCCGATACGCTCGCCATGACGAATTGAAGCTTGAGTCGCCATCAGGAAGCGGAGCCCGTTTCTCCTAGACGACCTCAAGGTATTTCTTCACTCGACATGTTGCTTGGCGGGGACTAACTTAGCTTGCGTCTAACAGGTTGTTGAAAAAGAAACTCGGTGGAAAAAATCTTCCAATTTGTCGCTAAAAGTCATTTAGCTGTGACAAACAATCAGGGACTTACAAAATTTTATTTTGCGGAAAATGCGTTTTTGGAGGCAAAAGTGGAGCAGTTTTTTAAATTTCAACAGCCTGTTAACGGCAAAAAAATCGGGACGACCAGTAGATGGGCAAAAAGATAAGTCGGACAAGTAGCTGGATGATATTTTATTTTTCTCCGACCTCTTTATTTCCCTGGCGTTCGATGTTGGTTTCAGGCCATCGATCGCATCCATCAAAAAGTAAAATGAATTTGGGCCTATGACTAACGCTGCATTCATCTTTTCCAGCACTGATTTCCCGGATAAAGACCGAGTCGACATTTGGCGCGAGATGTTTGCCAGAAAAATTGCTGGATTCGATGTCGAACACGCCGATTCGCGGCCTTTTTTCAACCAAACACGGTTTCATTCCTTCGGCCACGTGAACTTGGCGGCGCATACTAGTACCGCGGTGCGTTTTCGCCGTACTCGTGAACTCATTACCGGAGACGGGTTAGACGATTACCTAGGCCTATCGGTATGCGTAGCCGGTATCTGGGAGGTTATGCAAGGACAGCGGCGACTGTTGATCAATCGAAGCACCGCCGGCTTAGTTGATTCGACCAAAGTTCTCGACGGCGGGTTCGGACCAGACTCGCCCGAGGGATACCAGGAACTCTTGAGCTTGCGCATTTCCAGATTAGAATTGACCAAACGGGTACCGAAAGCCGAACGCCTGGTTATGACCCCTCTTTGCAACTCGGAGGGCATAGAGTTGTTAAGAAATTACCTGCAAATGCTAGACCGGGGGGGCGTCGCTCAAGATCCTAGCCTAGGCGAACTAGTGGGGGATCATATTGTCGATCTCATCGCTTTTCTTTGCAACGACGAGGTGGTTAAGGAGTCCCATTCCGGAGGGGTGCGGGCGGCCCGGCAAGCGGCCGTCATTCGATATCTGGAAAAGCACTTTAGTGAGCCAGGGCTCAGTGCGGCGCAAATCGCCGGCGAATTGAGAATATCCCGGAGATATTTGTTCGATCTGCTGAATGAAACCGGAGAAAGTGTTACTCAGATTCTTAATCGACTCAGAATTGCCCGGGCATGCCGGCTGCTGGCCGACCCCAAGTTCCGCCACCTTGATATCGCGGCGATCGCCTTCCAATCCGGGTTTAACGATCTGTCTTACTTTTATCGCCAATTCCGTCAGCAATTCCAAGAGCCGCCGGGCGCCTTTCGGGCGCGGCGCGCGCTTCAAAACAACCTTGACTCCCAAACAACCGAAGCCGGTAACACCGAGAAATCCTCCTTGCACCCGCTAACCGACGGCAAGCCATCCAACTAAGTTACCGCAGATTTATTCGCAGTTCCCGCAGCGTAAGGATGCACCAATTGGCGTCGAAAAACTGAGGTCGATATTTCTGCCTGGGCGTTGATGACTAACGATGTTCATCTGCTCAGCACACCTCGAGCCGAAAATGCGGCCAGTCGTATGATGCAAACCTTGGGCAGGTAGTATGTGCGCTATTTTAATGCCTGCTATCGGCTAACCGGCATGCCCCTTTTGCTTTATTGTCGCCCAGCGTTCGGGCTAAATCCCGGTAGTATCGCCCATCAGTTCGAGCAAACGGTGCGCTGCCAGCGTAGGCGATACGCTGCCGTTTTCGACGGCGGCGCTTAAATCCGGCATCGCGGCCCGGACGCCGGGGTTTTCTCGAAAGCGTTCCTGGAGGCCGGACTCGATCAGCGCCCACATCCAGGATAACGACTGATGCCTGCGTTTAGCGGCCAATTCGCCGGTTTCGCCGACGGTCTGGCGAAAGAGGCCGAGTTGTTGCCAGAAATTGCCGATACCTTCACCCAAAGCCGCACTGACTTTCAGTACCGGCGGCTGCCAGCGCGCGGCGCTTGGCCGCAGCAGTGTCAGCGCCCCCGTGATTTGGCCTGCGGTCAGGTCGGCCGCCACGGGATCGAGATCGGCCTTGTTGACGACGAAAATGTCGGCCAGTTCGACGATACCTTTTTTCATCGCCTGCAGATCGTCGCCCGCGTTAGGTTGCTGTAATAGGCAGAACGCATCGGTCATGCCGGCGACCGCTGTCTCGCTCTGACCAACACCAACGGTTTCGACGATGATCACATCGAAGCCCGCCGCTTCGCAAACCAGCATGGCTTCTCGCGTCGAAGCGGCGACGCCGCCCAGCGACCCGGATGAAGGCGATGGGCGAATGAAGGCTTCGTCGCGTGCCGATAATAATTCCATCCGGGTTTTGTCGCCGAGAATGGAACCGCCGGAGCGCGAGGATGACGGATCGACCGCCAGCACCGCCACCCGATGACCCTGTTCGATCAGGTGCAAGCCGAGTGCCTCGATAAACGTGGATTTACCGACGCCCGGCGTGCCGGAAATGCCGAGCCGAATCGAGTTGCCGCTGTTAGGCAGCAGGGCATGCAACAGGGTCCCTGCCCGCTGGCGATGGTCGCTACGGGTCGACTCGATCAGGGTAATCGTCTTGGCCAAGGCGCGACGCTGACCGGCGAGCACGGCACCGACCAGCGCTTGGTCTTCGCGGTTGAGTTGGAAATTCGGTAGAACCGGCATGCTGTTGGCCCCGGATCAGGATGCCGTCGGCGCTTGCGCCGCTTGGATGGCGTTTAACACATCCCGTGCGCATTGCGGAATCGGCGTGCCGGGTCCGAACACGCCCTTGGCGCCGGCGGCGAACAAAAACTCGTAGTCCTGGGCTGGAATCACGCCGCCGACGAAGACGATGATATCGCCGGCGCCCTGCCCGGCCAAAATGTCGATCAGCGCCGGCACCAACGTTTTATGGCCGGCCGCCAGCGTCGATACGCCGATCGCGTGCACGTCGTTTTCGATGGCTTGGCGGGCGACTTCTTCCGGCGTCTGAAACAGCGGCGCGATATCGACGTCGAAGCCCAGATCGGCGAAGGCGGTCGCGACGACCTTAGCGCCGCGGTCGTGACCGTCCTGGCCTAATTTGGCGATCATGATGCGCGGCCGGCGACCTTCGGCGGCCGCAAAGTGGTTGACCTGTTCCTTAAGTTGCGTCCACTCCTGATCGGCCTCGAAGGCCGCGCCGTACACGCCGGTCACGACCTGATTGCTGGCGCGATGGCGGCCCCAGACCTGTTCGAGCGCTTCGGAGATTTCGCCGACCGTGGCGCGCAGGCGAATAGCCTTGATGGCCAGGTCGAGCAGATTACCGTCGCCACTTTTCGCGCAGTCGCTCAAAGCGGCCAGCGCCACCTGAACCGCTCCGGCGTCGCGGCTGGCGCGAATCTCGGCCAGACGCGCCACCTGCGCGTCGCGGACCGCGTGGTTATCGACGTTCAGAATATCGATGGCGTCTTGCTGAGGTAGTTTGTATTTGTTAACGCCGACAATCACGTCTCGACCCGAATCGATATTGGCTTGCTTTTGGGTGGCGCATTTTTCGATTTGCAGCTTAGCCCAGCCCGTCTCGACCGCCTTGGTCATGCCGCCCATCGCCTGAACTTCTTCGATGATGGCCCAAGCCTTGTCTGCAATGTCCTGGGTCAGCGATTCCATCATGTACGAGCCTGCCCAGGGATCGATAACCTTGGTGATGTGGGTCTCTTCCTGGATGATCAACTGAGTGTTGCGGGCGATCCGCGCCGAGAATTCGGTGGGCAGGGCGATGGCCTCGTCGAGCGCGTTGGTATGCAGCGACTGGGTGCCGCCGAATACCGCCGCCATCGCCTCTATCGTGGTTCGTACCACATTGTTGTAAGGGTCCTGCTCGGCCAGCGACCAGCCCGAGGTTTGGCTATGGGTACGCAGCATCATTGATTTGGGATTCTTGGGTTCAAACGCCTTCATGATCCGCCACCACAACAAACGCGCCGCGCGCAGCTTGGCGACCTCAAGGTAGAAGTTCATGCCGATCGCGAAAAAGAAACTTAGCCGGCCGGCGAAATCGTCCACGTCCATGCCCGAGGCAATCGCGGTTTTTACATACTCAAGGCCGTCGGCCAAGGTAAACGCCAGTTCCAAGGCCTGGGTCGCGCCAGCCTCCTGCATGTGGTACCCCGAGATCGAGATCGAGTTGAACTTGGGCATGTGCTTGGCCGTGTAGGCGATGATGTCGGCGATAATCTTCATCGACGGCGTCGGCGGGTAGATATAGGTATTGCGGACCATGAACTCCTTGAGGATGTCGTTCTGGATGGTCCCTGACAATTGTGCCATCGACACGCCCTGCTCCTCGGCGGCGACCACGTAGCCGGCCAGCACCGGCAACACCGCACCGTTCATCGTCATCGACACCGAGACTTTGTCCAGCGGAATGCCGTCGAACAGAATTTTCATGTCTTCGACCGAATCGATTGCCACGCCGGCCTTGCCGACATCGCCGGTCACCCGCGGATGGTCGGAGTCGTAACCGCGATGGGTGGCCAGGTCGAAGGCCACCGAGATGCCCTGGCCGCCGGCCGCCAAGGCCTTACAGTAAAAGGCGTTGGATTCCTCGGCGGTCGAAAAGCCGGCGTATTGGCGGATGGTCCAGGGCCGCGCCGCATACATCGTCGCTTGCGGGCCGCGCAAAAACGGTTCGAATCCCGGCAGGGTATCGGCGAACGGCAGGTTTTCGGTGTCGGCCTTGGTGTAGAGCGGCTTGACGGACAGCCCCTCCGGCGTCGTCCAGGTCAGGTTCTCGACCGCGCCGCCCGGCGCGGATTTCGCGGCCGCCTTGGCCCAGGCATCCAGGGAAGGAATCTTTACTTCAGGATAATTTTTCATCTGCTTTGCTACTTCCAAGAGGTGATTGCATGCCCGGTCGGCCTGACGCTCGTGTAGAACCGGCGCCACTTTATCGATTATATTCGGTTAAAGATAGTCCGGAAAAATACAAGAAGCTGAGTTAGGCAGGTCACGCCAATCCGAATTCCGGAAGCCTTGAGCGATAGAACCTGCTCGCAAAGCCGGCGCTCTTGATCGCGACCCAATGCGTTGAAGCAAGACAGGTCGAGAGGTTGTTTTGGGCCTATTCATCGAAGACGCCATACAACAATAAGCTACCTATCCGGTTTCATTCCATCATCAACGCGCAACGTCTACACTTGTTGAGTGTGCAAACGACTCGGTTGTGCTGAAATCGCCTTCCCAATGCTTTGAATACCGTGCGGACGTTGACAATGTATGACGTAAGAGTCGATTTGACGGTAGGCTTCGTAATCTCAAGGCGCCAATCCAGTGATTCATCGGTTTTCGACAGTATCGGTACTGGTACTGCTGTCTCTATAATGTTTGATTCAAATATTTTTCAATAACTTATGAAATGCGACATGATTTGATTTTGTTAACTTAACGCCATTGCCCTAGGCATTCGGAGTGCGTCGTGAAGCGGATAATTTCATTGTTTGTGTGTAGTCTGCCGGTTCTATTGAGCGTGCGAACCGTTCGTGCGGACTTTTTTTCCACGGAGGATGGAAAATTTCGCCTGAGCAGTTTTGGTACCTTAGGCGTTGTTTACGACAGCAGCGACATCCTGTATTTACAAACATCGACCGATCAACCGAACACCTTCGACGGTCATTGGTCGTGGAGATCGAGCACCCAACTCGGTATTCAGGCCAGCGCCAAATTTACCGACGAATGGGATGCAATGGTGCAGTTCCTGATTAAGGACAGATCGTACAACTCATTGAACGAAAACTTATTTTGGGGCTTGCTGCGCTGGCAACCCAGCCGCAACTTCACTGTGCGCGCGGGACGCCTGGGGCTGGATGTTTATCTGCTATCCGATTACCGCAATGTCGGTTACGCCTATTTGTGGGAAAGGCCGCCCACGGAATTTTACGGCTCCTTGATTAACCAAAACTTTGACGGCGTGGACCTGGCTTGGCGCGTACCGCTCGCGCAGGGTTTTTTTCAAGCGAAAGCGTTTGCCGGTAGTTACTCGCATTCGTTTCCGATCTTTCAGCTCGATACCGTTTCAAAAAACACCTTGGCGCTTTCGCCGATATTCGGTGGCAAATTCAGTTACGAAGATGAGGACTGGCAGTTGTCCCTCGGCGCCACCTATACCATTTTCGATAAAAACTTCGTCGGAATCTCGCAGCTGCTCCAAGGGCTCAGCTCCCCAGGACTGAGAACAGTCTGGAGCAATGCGGCCGATTACGCCGCGCAACTCAACAAGGTTGGTAAAGGCATTGGTTTTTACTCAATAGGCGCCGCCTATAACGCCAACGAATGGAGCATTCAAAGCGAGTTTGGTTATCTCGATTCCGGCGTGCCCGAAATACAAAGCCAATTCAGCGGTTACTTCAGTATTGGCCGACATATCGGCGACGTTACACCCTATGTCTTGTTCAGCATCGCCAGACCGAGCGGCGAGTCAAAAGCGGTCGTACCGCCGGAAATCTCGGGTCCGTTGCAAGACCAACTGTATGCCGCCACATCGGTAGCCATGCAAGAGTATAGGATCAATCAGGAGACCATCAGTTTGGGTGCCCGCTGGGATTTCGCGCCCAATTTGGCCGCAAAGATTCAATGGGACCACAGTCATGTCGCCGCTAACTCTTCCAGTCTTTGGCTGAACGGCAGCCGTGAGATTTCGACGCCGGATTTAGATGTCGATTTGTTTTCGCTCAGCATGAATTGGTCTTTTTAATGATGGCGGGCCGTTTGAACATGAGACGTTTCCGAGGCACCAATCGTAGCGATGCAAGGCGGGTCAGCCCTTCGGAAGCGCTGCCGGCCGGCAAGCGCCGTTTCTTGAGTCCCTATATTTTTCTGATTCCGTTGGCGACGCTGCACGGGCAACCCGCATGTTGCGGCGAGGAGGTTTTGGTGGTGGTCAATCAAACCAATCAGGCCATGGAGTTTAGCCGCAACCAAGTGATCGACTTCTTCATGGGACGCCAGCAGAATTTCCACAGCGGCAAAGCCGTGTTTACGATCGATCTGGCGCAGGACTCCCCGACCCGCGCGCATTTTTATCAACAATTGGTCGGCAAATCCGTGCCGCAAGTCAATGCCTATTGGGCTAGATTACTGTTCACCGGCAACGCCACGCCGCCGAAAATGCTGCCCAGTCCGGCCGCGGTGTTGTCGGCGGTCAAGGAAAACGCCGATGCCATCGGTTATGTCGACGACCGGGACTATGACGGCTGTTGCAAAGTCGTATATCGTCTAAAACCGGCCGACTGACGACTCACTCGCCTAACTCATGATCACCTTTAAGAAACTTTCGGTACGGATTACGCTGGTCATCAGTTTTTTTGCGCTGTTGGTCGCGGGGGTCGGCTCGGCGGTGTCCTATACCGATACGTTGCGGCAAGAGCGCAATAAGGCTTACGCCAGAATCATGGAATTAGCCAAAACCGTCGAAAAAAGCGCGCAGATCGCGGCTTACCTGGATAACCAAGAGATTGCGGACGACGTTATCGGCGGTTTAATGAATAACGAAGTCGTAGCCGGCGTCTTGCTGAAAAGTCAAAGCGGTTGGCGTTCGACCAATGACCATAAACCGCTGAATGATGCTCTCGGCGAAGCGCCGTTAGCGCTCGACCTGGATTCTCCATTCAGTCCGGGCGAGAAAGTCGGTGTGCTGCAAATTTTCCCCAAACACGACGTTATCGAGCGCAATGCCAAGCTGATCGCTCGAAATCAGGCGCTACTCCTGTCGTCGTACACGTTGATCGTGGCGCTGATCATCATGCTGGCTATCCAGCAAATCTTCGTGCGCACCATCAAAACGGTGGCATCCACACTGAACCGTATCGACCCAAGCGGCACGAAACGCTTGCACTGTCCGCTTAGCCACCGAAAGGACGAAATTGGCCACTTGATCGCCGACATCAATTTCCTGTTGGATATTTCGCATTTTCGTATTCATTCCGAACGTGAGTTGCGCGAGCAGCTCGAAAAGCTTGAACAACGTTTTCGACTGCTGTTCGAGAATGCCAGCGTGGGTATTTGCGTGCTGAACGAACACGGCGATGTCATTTTGCACAACCCGGTTTGCCGTGAGGTATTGCGTCTGGACCCGGCGCCCGAAGGCCCAGCCCGCGTAGAGCAATTTTTTAAGGATGCCCGCCAGATTAACCGTATCGTATTCGACACGCTAACCGCCGGCGAGTTGACGAACGGCGAATTCGAATTAGCGACTACAGACGACCTAGATGGGCCGCGTTGGGCTCAATGCCTGTTTTCAAAAGCCAGGGTGAACGAAACGTCGGAATTCCAAGGCAGCGCTTTCGTGCAAATGATCGTAATTGATATTACGGAGCGAAAGATTGAAGAACTGCAAACGCGTTTTAAAGCGGAACGCGACCCATTGACCAAGCTGTTCAATCGCAATGGCCTGGAAACCCGCCTCAATCTGATGCGCGATCTGGCCCTGCAAGAAGCCTGCGGCTTCGCGATTTTCCTGATGGACTTGGATAATTTCAAACCGATCAACGATAACTACGGCCACGAAGCCGGCGATACCGTTTTGATAGCGGTAGCCGAGCGCTTATTGGCTTGTTTTCGGGCAAACGATATTCTGGTTAGGCTGGGCGGAGACGAATTTCTGGCCGCTTTAATCTGCAAACCGGCGATCAACCAAGCCGACTTAAGCCGGATAGCACAAAAAACAATCCGCTTACTGCTGCAAGACATCCCGTTGAATCGGGGCCGAAACGCGAATATCGGCGTTAGCATAGGCATCTGCGCCAGTGGACCGGAGCACGCCCATTTGTCGATTGCCCAGTTGATCGATCATGCCGACAAAGCGATGTATCAGGTCAAGCTCGCTGGCAAAAATGACTTTTGCATCAGCGTTCCATCGCCGATGCGGAGAGACCAATTGACGTCTTGAGACAAGCGGTTGGCTGGGCGAAGTCGCGGCAAAAGCCTATCGGGCAGGCGAAAGCTCAGCTCGCGCGCTCGATCAAGCCTTCCACCTGCTTGGCAAACACCTTGAGGTCACCCTTTTTGACGGTTGCACGGGGGATGACGATGGCGGCGTCGAAATCGACGTAGATGTAGACGTAATCCTTATGGCGCTCGACTCGCAGCATGTCTTTCCACAGCGTTTTGTGCTTGCCGCCCGGCGAGGTTTCCCGTAAGAACTCCGGCTCCGCCGTCAGATGGTGGATGCCGAACATGGCTTTTTTCTCGGCCTCGGTGTATTTATTGAAGAATTGGCGGCGCATGTCGATTTTCATGATGAAAGGCGACGCAAACGCCCAACCCAGCGCCAGGATCGTGATGTAGGCGGTGGTCATCATGTCCACGTAGTACACATAGTAAAACAAACCGATCGCCATCATCACGCCGGGGGCGAACAGCCGGTTGTTGCGGATTTTCTTTTGCATTTCCGGATCGCTTTTCAGCCTGAGTTCGTTGAAGTGAACCAGGTCTTCCTCGCGGAATTCGTATTCGATTTCTAACATTGCGCTCGCTCGTCGGGTGGATTAGTGCATCTTGATTTTGGCGTGGGTGCTGCGCCGGAACAGGTTGGACAGGGTCAGCATCGCGGTGCGGAAATAGCCGTGGATCGCCACTTGGTGCATTTTGTACAGCGACAAATACACCACGTAGGCGATAAAACCGCCGACGCTGACCGTACCCATCAGGCTGCCCATCAACGAACCGACCGTGCTGAATTTACCTAGCGACACCAGCGAGCCGTAATCGTGGTAAACGAATTTGACCGGCGCCTTGCCGTTCAGACGGTTGACGATGGTCTTGGCAACGGCCGAGGCCATTTGATGGGCGGCCTGAGCGCGCGGCGGCACGTTACCGGCATGGTCGGCCCAGGCGCAGGCGGCGCAGTCGCCGATCGCGAATACGTCGGGATCGCTGGTTTGCAGGGTTTGATCCACCACCAGCTGGTTGATGTGGTTGGATTCCAGCCCGTCCAGATTTTTCATCCAGTCCGGCGCCTTGATACCGGCGGCCCAGACTTTCAGATCGGCGTCGAACACCTCGCCGTCGTAGGTATGCACTTCGGTCTCGGTGACTTCGGTGACTTTGCGGCCCAGCTTCAACTGGATGCCCAACTTGAGCAATTGGTCTTGGGTGGCTTGCGACAAACGCGGCGGCAAGGCTGGCAGCAATTGGGTGGCGGCTTCGATGATGGTGATGTTGACTTCTATCGAGCCTTCCAGGCCGTAAGTCGCCAGCAGTTTAGTGACCTCGTGCAATTCGGCGGACAACTCCACGCCGGTGGCACCGGCGCCGACGATGACGATGGACAGCGGCTTGTCGCGTTGCCTGCTTTGGTTGGCATAAGACTGGATGTAATAGGTTTCGACCAGCTGGCGCTGAAAGCGATAGGCTTGGGTAGTGGTGTCGATAAACATGCAGTGCTGGTCGACGCCCTTGATGCCGAAGGTGTTGCTGACGCTACCTACCGCCATCACCAAGGTATCGTATTTGAAGCGGCGGGCCGGAATCAGTTCGGCGCCTTGTTTGTTGTTGATCGGTGCGACAATGATTTCCTTGGCGGCGCGGTCCAAGCCTTCCATGCGGCCGAACAGGAAACGGAAATGGTTGCGGTGGGCCTGAGCCATGTATTCGATTTCCTCGGCTTCGGCCAAGGTGCCGGAGGCGACTTCGTGCAGCAACGGCTTCCAGATGTGAGTCGAGGCGGCATCCAGTAGCGTGATCTCCGCCCGGCCGGACTTGCCGAGTTTTTTCCCGAGTTCGGTCGCCAGCTCCAGACCGGCGGCACCGCCGCCGACGATCAGGATTTTATGTAGTTCATCAGCCATTTATATTCTTCCCCAGTCGATAGCCGCGGCGCGGCATGGATGAAATCCCTCCACTTTATAGTGCATTCCGTTGTCCGGCATTATAACCAATCGCGCTCGGCCGCCCGCCGATTTTCCCGGCCGGGTTTCAGGCGCCGTAAACGGTGTGCAGCATCTTGGCGGACAGCAGCAACAACAACAGCGCGAACAGTTTTTTCAAGGCAGGTACCGGCAGGCGATGGGCCAGTCTGGCGCCCAATGGCGCGGTCACCACGCTGACTAGCGCAATCGCCGCCACCGCCGGCAAATAGATGTAGCCGAAACTATGGGCCGGCAGGCCTTCGACCCGCCAACCGCTGGCCATGTAGCCCAAAGTGCCGGCCAGCGACAGCGGCAGGCCGACCGCCGCCGAGGTGCCGATCGCATTCTGGATGCGCACGTTGCACCAGCTTAGAAACGGCACGGTCAAAGAGCCGCCGCCGATCGCCACCAGCGCCGACACCGCGCCGATCAACAAGCCAACCAGGCTTAAACCCATGGCGCCGGGTAGCTGTCGACTGGGCTTGGGGCGAACGTTGAGCACCATTTGCAGCGACACATAAGCCATGAACACCACGAAAAACAGGGCTAACGGTCGGTTCGGAATCAACGCGGCAACGAACGCCGCCGCGAAGGTGCCGGCGATAATGCCGGGCGAGAGCGTCCATACCACCGGCCAAATCACCGCCCCATGCCGATGGTGAGCCCGTAGACTGGCGATCGATGTCACGATGATGGCCGCCATCGAAGTTGCCAGCGCCATGTGTACCAAGTGAGCCGCGCCGAAGTTTTGCATCGCGAACAGCGTGGTCAACACCGGCACCATAATGCCGCCGCCGCCAATACCCAGCAAGCCGGCAAAGAAGCCGACCGCCACGCCCAGACCCAGGTAGGCCGCAATCCAGTCTAGTTCCAGCAAGAATGTTCCTCTTTCGGCCGAGCCGGTTGTTGTAAAAATTAGGTAGCCGTGGCCGATCTTTCGTTTGGCGCCACGGGTGACCGCTCTGTCGAGCGCGGCCGCCAAGCGCTTTCGACGGTGGTCGTCGAGGCGAGTTATTAACCCAGCTTATTTACCACTGGTATCCGTTCGGGCTGAGCTCGTCGAAGCCCCAGGTTGGCGTGCCCTTCGACAGTCTCAGGATGAACGGTGTGTTAAGGCCGGGTTAATAGCGGTTGAAGCGCGCTACAAATAGCGCAGCCACCGCCAAGCCGGACGCGCCGCTTTGAAGGCTTCGAACCAGCGGCAGACCGGATACAGCATCAGCAATACCAGCAGCCAAATCGCGTAAACGCCGGGCAACCCGTAGCCGTAGTCCGCCGGCAAGTCTTTCCGCCAAATGCCGCCGCCGGCGATGGCAGCGACCGGACCGTCGGTCCAATAGGCGATGAGCACCGCCAAACCGTGTATCAGGTAAAGATGGATCAAATAGTAAAATAGCGGGGTCTTACCGAACACCGGCAAAATCGGCAACAGCCGACCGCTGCTGGCTGCCAGGAACAGGAAGGCCGGACCCAAGGTCATCAGCAAGTACAGCAAGGACGGCGGGTATTTATGGCAATTGATAAACGACAGCAGCGTAAATGCCGGGTCCGGGTAGCTTTGCCAGGGTTTGGGATCGCCGTAAAAATTGCTGTAGCGCAGCGCGATAAATCCCAGAATCAGCGCGGCGCCCAATCCGGCCAGCCGCCGACCGCTTTGCCAGCCCGGACTGCTGATCAGTCCGCCGAAGCCATAACCCAGCGCCATCACGCCGATCCACGGTACCAGCGGATAATAGGGATTCAGTTTCCAACCGGCGCCGAAATCGATGTCGTCACCGGTATGCAGTACCGCCCACCACGGGCCGAACTCGCCCAAGTGTTCCGGTTTAATCCCGTCGAACAGATTGTGGGTCGCCACCATGATGCCGCCGAACGCCACCAGCCAAGCCAGCGGTAGTTTGACCAGGCCGGCCAACGCGATCATCGACCAGCCGATCGCCCACAAAACGCCGGCGTCGAGCTGGCGCAAGTCGGCCAGGAAATTCCAGGCAAAGGCTTCGACGGTCGCCACCAACACGACTAACAGCAGGCCGCGTTTGACCAGAAATTCGCCGAGCTGTGCGTCCGGACCGCGTTTGGCCGCCCACAGATAGGCGCTGGTGCCGGCCAGAAACACGAACACCGCCGCGCAAAAATGGGTGATCCAGCGCGTCATGAACAAGGCCGGGGAGGTTTTGTCCAGGTCGGTAGGATCGAAATGGGCGTTGCTGAAGAAGTCGCGGGTATGGTCCAGAGTCATCAGTACCATCACCAGACCGCGTAGATTATCGAGAGCAGGAATGCGTTGATTCATAGCCTTGTACTTGTTTAACGGCTGCGCTTAACGGTGCGCGGCCGGATTTGGGCTCGACTGGCGGAGGATTGTTCCTAACCTGATCGTACTATCGTTAGAAACGGGCGCGCCGGCCGCCAATACTAGCCGCCGAAACAAGCTTCGTTCATGGATAGCGCGGGCTGGCTGGGCGGTCGGCGCACGCCGATGAAGCGTTCCCGCCAGTACGGTTGATTCAAATCGGACACCATGACCCGACCGGTCCGACTACTGGGGGCATGCACGAAGCGGTCGTCGCCGACGTAAATGCCGACGTGGGAGTAGGGCTTATCGGTATTGAAAAACAACAGATCGCCCGGCCGGCGCTGCTCCGGATGGACGGCCGGCAACTGGGTAGCCAACGAAAAGGTATCGCGCGGCAGACGCAAGCCTTGGCGGTTGTAGACGTAATACACCAAGCCGCTGCAATCGAAGCCCTGGGTGGGCGAAGCTCCACCGTAAACGTAAGGCCGCCCCTGCAATTGCAAGGCCTCGGCGACCACCTTGGGCGCGTCGGCCGGTATTGCTTGCGGGGCGATATTCAGCGCCTTCTTGTCGTCGCCGGCGCAACCGGCCAGCAACGCGGCCAATAGCGCTATCGGCAATATCGCTGGCGAAAAACGGAGCTTGAGCATCGGTGCGGTTTTCAAGACGAAGTTGGGCCAATTATAGTCGGCCTGCCCGTTGTCCGCCCAGGCTTTGTATGTCAGCGCAGAGTCCCAACCGACGGAAACCGACGTTTTGCGCCGAAAAATGCACAGACGAGCGCCGGAACGACTTTAGCCGCGAAGGTAAACATCGGT
The DNA here is from genome assembly GCF_001856095.1 of Methylomonas sp. LWB. Lineage (NCBI taxonomy): Bacteria > Pseudomonadati > Pseudomonadota > Gammaproteobacteria > Methylococcales > Methylococcaceae > Methylomonas > Methylomonas sp. LWB. The sequence continues at coordinate 149,441 of NZ_MKMC01000056.1, read as the reverse complement.
CCACCCGTGGCCTATGAGTTGCCCCCCGTAATAACGCGAAAGCGCCCCCCCCGCCAAATTGACCCGCACTACCGAGAGTCCGACAAACACGAATTAAGCGCCAGCGAGAAGAATCCAACGGGCAATTGCGCCGCCGTTGCGTCGATGCTAAGGTTCGCCGGCGGTCCGGGCTAGGCAAAAATCGCCGAGTGCCGGGCATTGAAATCAGTCGCGCTTCGCAATCGGACTCACCGGCGCGCCGTTTCCCCTGTTCGGTAACGCTTAACTCGAATCCAGGCTTTTCACCCGTCCCGATGTTGCCACACTCAACCGCATGTTTAAGCCGATGCCGGAAATAATCGGCATTCTATTGGCCGCCGGCGCTAGTCGCCGCTACGGCGCCGACAAATTGAGTCAATGCCTGCCGGATGGAGAACCTATTGCGCTACGCGCCTACCGGAATCTGGCGGAGGGTTGCGATCGGGTCGTCGCGGTGGTTCGGCCGGACAATCCGGCCTTGGCCGAGCGTTTGCAAGCCGCCGGCGCCGAAGTCGCGGTTTGCCGCGATGCCGACCTGGGCATGGGACACAGCTTGGTCCGCGGCGTGCAAGTGGCCTCGCCGGCCGGCGGCTGGTTGGTGGCGCTGGCCGACATGCCCTGGATATTGCCGAGTACGGTGATCAAAGTCGCCGAGGCCTTGCGCGGCGGCGCCTTAGTGGCAGCCCCGGTGTTCAACGGCCGGCGCGGCCATCCGGTCGGTTTCGCCGAGGCATTGGCGCCTGAATTGATTGCATTGCAAGGCGATCAAGGTGCAAAATCGGTCATCCAAGCCCATCTTCATCAACTCATGCTGCTCGATTGCGACGATCCCGGTATTTTCCGCGACATCGACAGGCCCGAAGACTTATTCCCCCGACAATGCAAAAACCCGATCTGTTAAGTTTGCAACTTGAATTGCGCGACGCCCGCCGTCCGCACGCCCTGGCCACCGTGATCGAAATTCTCGGTTCGTCGTCGGCCAAACCCGGCGCCAAGGCACTGATCGGCGAAACCGGCGAGGTCCTGGCCGGCTGGATAGGCGGGGGTTGCGCGCAGGCGATGGCGGTCGATACCGCGCTAAAAGCCCTGGCCAGCGGCGAACCCTGTGTGATCGATGTCGATCTGACCGACGAAGTATTCGGCGCCGGCATGCCCTGCGGCGGCAGTATGCGGGTCTACGTCGAGCCGGTGGTGCCGAAACCGCGAGCCTGGCTGTTGGGCCACGGCCGCATCGTCGAGGCCTTGTGCGAATTCGCCGGCCGCCTGGGTTTCGACGCCATCGTTGACGATCATCAGGCCTTGCCGGCACGCTTCCCCGGCGCCTGCCGGCTGATTACCGACGATCAGCGCTATCAACAATTGCAACCGTTTGCCGGCGATTTTGTCGTCGTCGCCACCCACCACAAGGGCGATTACGACGCGTTGACCCAGGCCCTAAATTCCGAAGCCGGCTACATCGCATTGGTGTCCAGCCGTAAACGCGCGCAATTGGTGATTTCGCGCTTGGCCGGCGAAGGTTGGGACGAAACCTCCCTGAAGCGTATCCGGGCGCCCGCCGGACTGGATTTAGGGGCGAAAACGCCCGAGGAAATCGCGCTAGCGATCGTTGCCGAAATGGTCGCGGTTCGGCGGGGCGCGGGTTGCGTACCGTTGAGCGGCCTCCCGGCAAGTCCGCCCGGTTAATTCGGCCGCTTTACCGGCCGACAACCGCCGTGTACGATGCGCCCACTCGCCACACGGCATTTTTCGCGACACCTAACGGAGCGATAGACCATGACCACGCTCGATATCAACGGCAAACGCCATAAAATCGATCTGCCCGACGACACGCCGCTACTGTGGGCCTTGCGCGACCGGCTCGGCATGACCGGCACCAAGTTCGGCTGCGGCATGGCGGTGTGCGGAGCCTGCATGGTGCATCTGGACGGCACCCCCACCCGCGCCTGCGTGACGCCGATCTCGGCGGCGGCCGGCAAGAAAATCGTCACGATAGAAGCCGTCGGCAACGACCCGGTCGGCCGCAAGGTTCAGGACGCCTGGCTGGCCTTGAACGTGCCGCAATGCGGCTATTGTCAGTCCGGACAAATCATGTCGGCCACCGCGCTGCTCAAACAACACCCTCGGCCCAGCGATGAAGACATCGACAAGGCGATGAGCGTGAATTTATGCCGCTGCGGTACTTACCAACGCATCCGCGCGGCGATCAAACAAGCCGCGAGTCTGAACGAGGAGCCCGTATGAACCGGCCGTTTTCCGATCATCCCGGCGACGCGCTGAGCATCGTCAACGTCAGCCGCCGCGAGTTCCTGAAAACCAGCGCGCTGACCGGCTTCGTGCTGGCCGCAGGCTTTCCCGCCTTGTTGAAAGCCGACGAAACCGCGTCGCCGCAAACCCCGGCAAAGTACGGCGCCGACGCGATGCCGCACGGCTGGATAGACGATCCGCTGGTGTTCGTCGCAATCGCCGCCGACGGCACGGTCACCATCGTTTGCCACCGCTCGGAGATGGGTCAGGGCGTGCGTACCAGTTTGCCGATGGTGGTCGCCGACGAACTGGAAGCCGATTGGGCACGGGTGAGGGTTGAGCAAGCGCCCGGCGACGAGGTCCGTTTCGGCAATCAGGATACCGACGGCTCGCGCAGCACTCGGCATTTTTTCCTGCCGATGCGCCGGGTCGGCGCGGCGGCCCGGCGCATGCTGGAAGCGGCGGCGGCGGCCAAATGGCGCGTGCCTATCGAAGAGGTACGCGCCGAGCTGCATCAGGTCAAACATCTACCCAGCGGCAAGACCGTCGGCTACGGCGAACTGGCCAAGGCGGCGGCGAAACTGCCGGTGCCCGAACGGGATACCCTGCGATTGAAAGCGCCAGCCGAATTTCGCTACATCGGCAAGGGCCAGTCGGACATTTACGACGGCGCCGACATCGTTTCCGGCAAGGCTCAATACGGCATAGACATTCGGCTGAAAGGCATGCTGTATGCCGTGATTGCCCGGCCGCCGGTCTTCGGCGGCAGGCTTAAAAGCTACGACGCCAGTGCCGCGCTAAATGTGAAGGGCGTGGTCAAGGTCGTCGAATTGCCCGGCAGTCCGCCGCCGGCCGAATTCAATCCGCTGGGCGGCGTCGCGGTGATCGCGACCAACACCTGGGCGGCGATTCAGGGACGCGCGGCGTTGAAAATCGAATGGGACGCCGGCCCGCACGCCGGGTACGACTCCTCGGCCTACCAAGCCGAGCTGGAGGCGGCGGCGCGCCAACCCGCCAAGGTAGTCCGCCAGCAAGGTGATGTTGGGGCGGCGCTGAATTCCGCCGCCAAGCGCGTCGAAGCGGAATATTACGTCCCGCATCTGGCCCAGGCGCCTATGGAGCCGCCGGCGGCGACCGCCCGCATCGGCAACGGCCGTTGCGAAGTGTGGGCTTGCACGCAAGCGCCGCAATTGAGCCGGGAAAAGGTCGCCAAATGGCTGAAACTACCCGAGGACAAGGTAACGGTTCACGTCACCTTGCTCGGCGGCGGCTTCGGCCGCAAATCGATGCCGGACTATGTGATCGAAGCGGCCTTGCTGTCGCAAGCGATGGCCGGCAAACCGGTCAAGGTCACCTGGACCCGCGAAGACGATTTGCATCATTCCTACTACCACACCGTGACGCTCGATCGCCTGGAAGCCGGACTAAGTGCGGAAGGCAAGCCCCTGTCCTGGTTGCACCGCAGCGCCTCGCCGAGCATTTCCTCGACCTTCGTCGCCGGCAGCAAATTGCCGATGCCGGTGGAATTAGGCATGGGCGTGATCAACGTGCCGTTCGCGATCGAGCATCTACGCATCGAAACCGCCGAGGCCGAGGCCCATACCCGAATCGGTTGGTTCCGTTCGGTTTCGAACATTCCGCACGCGTTCGCGGTGCAATCCTTCGTCGCCGAGTTGGCGGCGGCGGCCGGCCAGGATCACCGCGATTTTTTGCTGGCCTTGATAGGACCGCCTCGCAAAATCGATCCGCGCGGTCTCGGCGACCACTGGAACCACGGCGAATCGCCGGAACGCTATCCTATCGATACCGGCCGTTTGCGGCGGGTCATCGAGACCGCGACCCGCGAAGCCGGCTGGGGCCGCACCTTGCCCAAGGGTCAAGGTCTGGGTCTGGCGGCGCATTACAGTTTTGTCACCTATGTGGCGGTGGTCGCCGAAGTCGCGGTTGGCGCGGACGGCAAACTCAGCATTCCCCGCATCGACATCGCGGTCGATTGCGGCCCGCAAGTCAACCCGGAACGGATACGCTCGCAAATCGAAGGCGCTTGCAATATGGGTGTCAGCTTGGCTACTCAAGGCGAGATCAGTTTCAAGAACGGCGCGGCGCAGCAGGATAATTTCCATGCCTACCAAATCGCCCGTATCGACGATGCACCGCGCGAAATCCGGGTTCATTTGCTGCCGGCCGGCGATTTCGACGTGCCGCTGGGCGGCGTCGGCGAACCCGGCGTGCCGCCGATCGCGCCGGCACTATGCAACGCCATTTTCGCGGCGACCGGCCGACGTATCCGTCATTTGCCGATCAAGGATCAGTTGGAAAGCGTTTGAGCGTTGGGTCGTCCTAGAGGTGTTCGAATAAATCGAGCTGGCGGTACTGCCCGGCCGAGCGCTCCGGGTCCAGGCCGGATAAGGTGACCCCCAGTAATCGCACCGGCTCGCTGCCGGTGCCGGCGCTGTGCAACAACTCGGCTAGCAACAGGCGCGTATCCGCGTCGTCGGCGATCGGTCGATCCAGCGTCCGGGCGCGGGTCACTTGCACGAAGTTGCGGTACTTGATTTTGACCGTTAGCGTGTAAGCCGTCATCTGCTTTTCGGCCAGCCGTAACAAGGCTTGGCCGAACAAATCTCGCAGCAGGCGCAATTGAGTCGCCGAGTCGGCAATGTCCTGCTCGAAGGTGGTTTCGACGCCGACCGATTTGCGCTGTCTGTCGGCCCGCACCGGCCGGTGATCGACGCCTCGGGCGATGTCGTGGTAATGCTGGGCGGCCTTGCCGAAATGCTGTTGCAACAAGACCAGCGGGGCTTTTTTTAAATCCAGGCCGGTCAGTATTCCGAGCGCCTGCATCTTGCGTTCGGTGGCCGGACCGATACCGTGAAACTTGCCCACCGCCAGGGTTTCGACGAAGGCCGGGCCTTGTTCGGGGGTAATCAAGTGCAAACCGTCCGGTTTGCCCAAATCCGAGGCGATTTTCGCCAAGAACTTGTTATAGGACACGCCGGCCGAAGCGATTAGTCCGGTTTCCCGGCGAATGGCTTGTTTGATTTGCCCGGCCAATCGCATCGCCGATTCGGCCGAGCTGACGTCCAGATAGGCTTCATCCAGCGACAAGGGCTCGATGCAATCGCAATAGCGGGCGAAGATGGCGCGGATGGCTGCCGAAACAGCCCGGTACACGTCGAAACGCGGTCTAACGAAAATAGCTTGCGGACAGAGCCGGTAGGCCTGCGACGACGGCATCGCCGAATGCACGCCGAACACGCGGGCCTCGTAGCTACAGGTGGCGACAACGCCGCGCGAATCGGGTTGGCCGCCGACGATGACCGGCTTGTTGCGGTATTGCGGGTGGTCGCGTTGCTCGACCGCCGCGTAAAACGCATCCATGTCGATATGGATGATTTTGCGCGGAACCTCGGTCATGGCGGACTAGGGTTTGTGGGGCAATTCCAGATTGGCGGTGTCGTTCCAGTCCGCGAACGGAAACGGCAATTTGTCGGTATTGAAGGTCAGAAACAACAAAATGTGGTAATGATAAATCGACAGCGAGCGGCCGAAATTCAGGATGTTGGGATTGCATGCGCCAGTCAGCAGCACCGAGCCGACCTGCAACAGAATTACCAACCACAGCAACAACTTCACCAGGCTGTCGATGGCCGCGTAGATCACCATGAAGATGATCCGCTTCCAGGTTTCGATTTTTTTCAGGTTTTCGTTGATTTGGTCCTGCATCGCCGCCTTAGCCTCGGTTCATCACGTCGCGCAAGTCCAAGGCCGCCGCGTTGGCTCGGGCGATGTAGTTGGCCAGCGCCAGCGAATAGTTGGCGAACAGGCCGAAGCCGTCGCCGTTCAATACCACCGGACTCAAGGTCGGCGTCAAGGCTTTTTCCAGCGACTGGATCATGATGTCCAGCGTATTCATCGCCCGCTTGTCGAGCAAAATGTCGGAAAAATCGTGCTTGATTGCCCGCAGAATGTGTAACAAGGCCCAGCTAGCGCCGCGCGCTTCGTAGAACACGTTATCGATTTCCAGCCAAGGCGTTTGACCGATGGTCGGCATGTTCATATCGACCGGGTTGGAGGGGTCGCCGTGCGCGGCGCCGGAGAAGCGGTCGGTACTGGCCGCCAAACGGGTGGACAATCCGCCCAAGCGTTTGATGACAACCTCGGTGTATTGCCAAAGGTTATCGGCGCGGGCGTGAAACTGGGCCGGCTTCGATTCCGAAGTCGGATTTTGCAAACGCGCCATGTAACCGTGTAATGCCTCGACGCCTTTAACGTATTCGGATTCGGTGGACGGCAGCGCCCAGGAATTGCGTTCGTAGTAAAAATAAGGCTCCGCTTTCGCCAAATCCGGGTCTTCGGCCGATTGCGACTGGTCGCGGGCGAAATGGTTGCGCAAGGCGGTGGTGCCGTCGCGCAGCATGACCAGCGCGCCGTACTCGAAACTTTGGATGTTATCGCAGAACAAGCCAGGCGGCGCCACGTCGTTGGATAAGTACCCGCCGGCCTTGAATAAAATCACGTCGGCAATGTGCGCCAGCGTGTTGGCGTAGACGTAGCCGATCGGCATTTGATCGGTGTGGGTCACGTTCATGCGTTCGATCGCTTCATCTTCGACGCTGAATTGTTCCGGCTCCTGGCTCCACCATTCCCCCAAAACCAGCATCACGATGACCACCACGCTGACCAAGGATCCGAATCCCCACAGAATGCCTCTCGACTTGGAGTCTTCGTAAGCTAATGGATTATCTGACATTTGTAACAATTCCCGGTGAGTCTTTTGAGAAACAGGAGAAAGCCGCCCCCCGATAAAAATGCGACCATGTTAGCACGGATTAACCGGTTGGCATTCGCCGATTTCAGTGCAGCTTGGCGTTGGCAAGCGATAGCGGATCGGCCAGCCGAGTGGGCGGGAGTTGCACGAAAAAGCCTTTCGCCCGCAGGCTGGCGATGACTTTTTCGACCTTCTCCCTGGCCAGTTTGCGTTCCGGCGTCAACTCCAGCTCCATCACGAATTGCAAGCGACCCAAGCTGGCGAACAAATCGGCCGGTAAAGCCGAGAAATCGTCTTTCTTGTCCAGATATAAATAGAGTTCGTCTTTTTTAAGGCTTTTATAAATAAAGCATTGCATGCGCGGCTCTCGGATTGGTTTGGACTGCCAATTTTAACGGTTTTTGTTTAGAATTTTCGGTCAACCCCTTCTCGCAGCCACCGCTAATGTCCGATTCGATTCCGCCGCAAGACCGTTTTTTCCGGCTGGCCTGCCTATTCGAGGCCGGCTTGGCGCCGCTGGCGGTTCTGTTCGGCTGGCTGACCGACGTCGATCCGTTCGCGGGCTTGGCTTGGTCGGAACCGGCATTGGCGAACGGCTTATTGGCCACGCTGCCGCTGTTGATCGTGTTTTTCGCGCTGCAAGCGCTGGAATATCCGGCGTTGCGCGACATTCGCGAATTGCTGCTGGAGACGTTGGGCCCCCGACTGGTCGGACGGCACTGGTCCGATCTGCTGATTCTGGCCGGTCTAGCCGGCTTCGGCGAGGAAGCGTTGTTTCGCGGCTTTTTGCAGCCGTGGCTGGAGAACCGTTGGGGCGCGCTGCCCGCGCTCTGGCTGAGCAACACGGTGTTCGCGCTGGTACACGCGGTAACCCCATTGTACGCGGTGTTGGCCTTGCTGATCGGTCTCTATCTCGGCGTTTTGCTGGATTACGGCGGCGAGCGCAACCTGCTGATGCCGATGGTGGCCCACGCCGCTTACGACTTCGTCGCGTTTGTTGTTATCCTGCGCGATTACCGCCACCGCCAATTAAGGAGCCAGTAATGCCCGAGTCGCCTGGTCGAGACAACCACGATAAGCTGACGGCCCACAAACTGATCTGCGTCGCGATGCTGGCGCTGGTGCTAGCCTACAACGCGTTTTGCCACTTCTGGCCGAATGAGTTTCAGCTCGGCTGGCCGGCTGACCGGCGCGAGCTGATCCGTAGCGTGCTGTACGGCATTGCCATCGTGCTGTTTCCGTTCACCAATCTGCTGCGCCACGTCCTGCTGCGTCTGAACCAGACCATGCCAGGCCCCAAACCGGCGGCGGCCCGCTATCTGGTTACGATTGCGGTCACCCAGGGGCTGATCGAATGGGTCGGGCTGTTCGGTTTCGGAATGTTTCTGATCGGGGACGGTTACAACACCCTCTATATTTTCAGCCTGATGGCGGCGCTGGGCGTGTATCTGCATCGACCGAAAGCCGAGGAATATCGGCGCATTGTCGCCGAGCTGACCCGGAAAACCCCGTGATGCCGGCAAATCCCGTTGACTATTTCCGATTTTTAGGATGCGCGCTTAGGTTGTACAATGGCGGGCTTATTAAAGATTAGCCCCAGGTGTGATTATGCAAATTATTCAGGAAGCGCTCACCTTCGATGACGTTTTATTGGTGCCGGCCCATTCTTCCGTATTACCCCGCGAAGTCGAGCTGAAAACCCGGCTGACCCGCAAAATCACCCTGAACATCCCGCTGGTTTCGGCGGCGATGGACACCGTTACCGAAGCCCGCTTGGCGATCGCGATCGCCCAGGAAGGCGGCATCGGCATCATCCACAAAAACATGACGATAGATCAGCAAGCCGGCGAAGTGCGGCGCGTCAAAAAATACGAAAGCGGTGTCATCAAGGACCCGATCACGGTATCACCCAACGTTACGGTCCGCGAAGTGTTGGAATTGACCCGCGCGAAGAACATTTCCGGGGTGCCGGTCGTCGCCGGTGAAGAATTGGTCGGCATCGTTACCAGCCGAGATTTGCGTTTCGAAACCCGCCTCGACGTGGCGATCAGCCAGATCATGACGCCGAAAGACAAGCTGGTCACCGTCCGCGAAAGCTTCAGCCACCGGGAAGTCATCGAAAAACTGCATACCCACCGCATCGAAAAAGTCCTGGTGGTCAACGACGCCTTTCATTTACGCGGCATGATTACCGTCAAGGACATTCAAAAAGCCAAGGACAATCCGCAAGCTTGCAAGGACGAGCAGGAAAGGCTGATCGTCGGCGCGGCGGTCGGGACCGGCGCCGACACCGGCGAACGGGTCGGCGCGCTGGTCGAGGCCGGCGTGGACGTGATTATCGTCGACACCGCCCACGGCCACTCGCAAGGCGTGCTGGACAAGGTGCGCTGGGTCAAACAAAACTTTCCGCAGGTGCAGGTCATCGGCGGCAACATCGCCACGGCTGCGGCGGCCAAGGCGCTGGTCGAAGCCGGTGCCGACGGCGTCAAGGTCGGCATCGGTCCCGGCTCGATCTGCACCACCCGTATCGTCGCCGGCGTCGGCGTGCCGCAGATCACCGCAGTCAGCAATGTCGCCGACGCCTTGAAAGCCAGCGGCGTGCCGCTGATCGCCGACGGCGGCATTCGTTATTCCGGCGACGTCGCCAAGGCATTGGCGGCCGGCGCTCACGCGGTGATGCTGGGCGGCTTGTTCGCCGGCACCGAGGAAGCCCCCGGCGAAGTCGAATTGTTCCAGGGCCGCTCGTACAAATCTTACCGGGGCATGGGCTCGCTGGGCGCGATGTCGCAACAGCAAGGCTCCAGCGATCGCTATTTCCAGGAAGATACCGAGCAGGTCGAAAAATTGGTGCCGGAAGGCATCGAAGGCCGGGTGCCTTACAAAGGTTCGGTACTGGCCATCGTCCATCAATTGTTGGGCGGCGTGCGTTCGGCGATGGGCTATACCGGTAACAGCACGATAGAAGAAATGCACAACAACGCTCAGTTCGTTCGAGTCACCAGCGCCGGCATGCGGGAAAGCCACGTCCACGACGTGACGATCACCAAGGAAGCGCCCAACTACCACATGAACTAATCCGGACCGATCCCGGTCCGCTCCCTGGCCGTCGCCGACCGGCGACGGCGGGTTTCCGGAAATCAGCATGCAAGCAAACCAACTCGAATCCTCCATGCCCTGCAACCTGTGCGGCGGCCGCCATGTCGAGGTACTGTCCAAGCGTTCCCGTAGCGGCGCGGCGCTACGCACCGTAATCTGCAAGGATTGCGGCTTGGTGTGGAGCGACCCGTTTCCGCACGACCCCCGCCAGTTTTACGCCGACGACTACCGTCTGGCCTATAAGCAAACCTACGCCCCCAAGGCCAAGCATATCCTGCGCGCCGGCCGGGTGGCGTTGGAACGCCACGCCAAGATCAAGCATCTCTTGCAGCAACGCCGGCGGGTGTTGGACGTCGGCACCGGCGGCGGCGAATTCGCCTACCTGATTCAATCGCTGGGCCACGAGCTGCAAGGTATCGAACCGAACAAGGGCTACGGCGAATATTCCGCCGCCCAATACGGCTTGAATCTGCAAATCGGCTTCATCCAGGACGCCGCACTGGACGACGCCAGTTTCGACCTGGTCACGATTTGGCACGTGCTGGAACACACCGAAGACCCCAGCGCGGTGCTCGGCCGCCTGCGCGGCCTGCTCAAACCCGACGGTATCCTGGTTGTCGAAGTACCCAACGTCGAGGCCGTCTGCCAATCGCCGGCCAGCAGCTTTCACGAAGCCCATCTGTTCAATTTCAACGCCAACACCCTGCAACGGATGGGCGAAAAAGTCGGCCTGACCGCAAGCGAATACCGCTTATCGGAAGACGGCGGCAACTTGACGATGTTCTTCAAACCCGCCGAAGTCCGGACCGACCCGGCAGCCCTGAGCGGCAACGCCGACCGGATCGGCGCGATCGTGCGCGGTCATACCAACCTGCGCCACTTCATGCGGGCCGCGCCCTATCTGCGGTTTTTGAAAAAACTGCAACGCAGCATCGCCGAGCGCGGACTGAACCAGCCGGTCGCCGATAGCAAATCCCTGCTGGATCGGCTGTACCGCGAGTATCGCGTACTCTAGGCAGCGACCGATTTTCTGTTATTTCCGACGGCTTGGGCTAGATTAAAGCCCAAGCCGCTTCCGTTACTTCAAGGTGTTCCCGTGACGACTCCCGCATCCAACATCCACGCCGACAAAATCCTGATCCTCGACTTCGGTTCGCAATACACGCAGCTGATCGCCCGCCGCATCCGCGAGATCGGCGTGTATTGCGAGATTTATTCCTGCGACAGTCGCGACGACGAAGTCAAAAACTTCGGCGCCAAGGGCATCATCCTGTCCGGCGGTCCGGAAACCGTGACCAGCAGCGACACCCCGCGCGCGCCGCAGGCCGTGTTCGACCTGGGCGTGCCGGTACTGGGCATTTGCTACGGCATGCAAACCATGACCGAACAGTTGGGCGGCAAGGTCGAGTCCTCCGACCACCGCGAATTCGGCTACGCCCAAATCCGCGCCCGCGGCCATTCCAAATTGTTGACGGAAATCGAAGATCACGTCTCGCCGGAAGGTTACGGCCTGCTGGACGTGTGGATGAGCCACGGCGACCGCGTGGTCGAATTGCCGGACGGCTTCAAACTGATCGCCAGCTCCGACGGCGCGCCGATTGCCGGCATCGCCGACGAGGCGCGCAATTTCTACGCGCTGCAATTCCACCCGGAAGTCACCCACACCAAGCAGGGCGGCCGCATCCTGAGCCGCTTCGTATTGGACATCTGCGGCTGCGCGGCGCTATGGAATGCCAACAACATCATCGAAGACAGCATCAAGGCGGTGCGGGAAAAAGTCGGCGGCGATCAGGTGATACTGGGCTTGTCCGGCGGCGTCGATTCGTCGGTGGTCGCGGCCTTATTGCACCGCGCCATAGCCTCGCAACTGACCTGCGTGTTCGTGGATACCGGCCTGTTACGCCTGCACGAAGGCGATCAGGTCATGGCAATGTTCGCCGAACACATGGGCATCAAGGTCGTCCGCGTCGATGCCGAGGCCCGCTACATGAGCGCACTGTCCGGCGTCAACGACCCGGAGCAAAAACGCAAAATCATCGGCGGATTGTTCGTCGAGATTTTCGACGAGGAAGCCGGCAAACTGACCGACGCCAAATGGTTGGCGCAAGGCACGATCTACCCGGACGTCATCGAATCGGCCGGCGCCAAAAGCGGCAAGGCGCATCTGATCAAATCCCACCACAACGTCGGCGGCCTGCCGGAAAACATGAAGCTGAAACTGGTCGAACCACTGCGCGAACTGTTCAAGGACGAAGTCCGCAAACTCGGCCTGGAACTGGGCCTGCCGGCCGACATGATCTACCGCCACCCCTTCCCCGGTCCCGGCTTGGGCGTGCGCATCCTCGGCGAAGTCAAAAAATCCTATGCCGACTTACTGCGCAAGGCCGACGCCATCTTCATCGAAGAACTGTATCGCCATGATTTGTACAACCAAGTCAGCCAGGCCTTCGCGGTGTTCCTGCCGGTCAAATCGGTCGGCGTGATGGGCGACGGTCGTAAATACGACTACGTCGTGGCCTTGCGCGCCGTCGAAACCATCGATTTCATGACCGCCCGCTGGGCACACTTGCCCTACGACTTTCTGGACTTGGTCTCAAGGCGCATCATCAACGAAGTACCGGGGATTTCCAGGGTAACTTACGACATCTCCGGCAAGCCGCCGGCGACGATTGAGTGGGAGTAAAAATGCGCTGAAAAATAAAACATTCAACATCTAATTCGTAATTTTTTAGGGCTTGGCACCATGCCTTTGATTAATGAACTAAATATGGATACTAAAGATTGGATAATGACCATTTCAGTCATTATGGGGCCAATCCTTGCTGTCCAGGCTCAGAAATTTCTTGAAAATTTTAGTGAAAAAAGGGAGCGTCGTGTCAGGTTGTTCAAAACCTTGATGTCTACACGAGCAGAGCGCCTAAATAGAGACCATGTTCAAGCTCTAAACATGATTGACATTGAGTTTTATGGTCGAATGATTCCACTTATAAGAACGCGATATCAAACTCAAAAAGAACAAGCAGTTACTCATTGTTGGAAGAATTATAATAACCACCTAGGCCAAAGAAATACATATGAGTCAGGTGAGGCATGGCTAAAAAAGTGCGATGACCTGTTTACTGATTTGCTTTATGCAATGGCGCAATCCTTAAACTATGATTACGATAAAGTTCAGCTTCAAAGGGACTGTTATCGACCGGAAGCTCACGGAACGATTGAAAATATACAGCTCAATCTTTTAACTGGTTTAGAAAGTATTGTAAAAGGAGATAGATCGCTACCAATGGCGGTAACTTCTTTCCCTGGAGTTAATAATCCCGATTCGGAATCATCGTTAGAAACGCCTGGTAGTGAAAGCAAACAACCGAGTAATATCGCGAAACCCGATTAGTAACCCTGATTTCCATCGTTCCCGCGCTCTGCGTTCACGTTATACACATCTCATCTCGACATCTTCTGTGCATCCAGGGCGAAGACAAAGTCGCTGCAATATAGCCTTGCCACCCCGCGTGGCGTCGTGTTTGCAAGCGAATAACTGCCAAAGCCCGCTCCAACAGGGTCACTTCCTACAACCGCAGAGGTTCGAGCGGCGGCAAGCACCGCTTGACCACGCTATAGCATAGCAGCGTCCGTAACCAAGGGAGGCAAAATGGGCAGCAGCCGCAACCTCATCACCAAACCGGACAAACCCCATTTCTAACCTGTAACGAGAATAAAGTCAGCCGGAGTTTACCCGCCCTGATGCCATTCAAATCGTTCTGGATACTTGGCGATACCAACGGCAGCACGCCAATTTCAAACTCTTCGCTTACGCGATCCTGGAAAACCTGTCGCCCAGGCTACGGTTTTGGACAAATGCGTCGCCAGTTTCAAATCCTACTCTGACCGGCGAATCATCGACCTGCCGCAACAACAAAAGCCGAGCGCCTGTTGCAAAAGTTGCGTTTCGCCAAGGCCGCGCATAAGAACGACCGCGAATTCCCATTTTGGCAGAAAGGCCTAAACGCCGAACTAGTGTTTAGCGAGACGATGATGCGGGAAACGCTGGATTGCATCCACGCGGGAGCGCGATAACGGTAATCGGGATTGCTCCGCAATCAGTTAATATGTTAGAGTCAGTTCGGCGCGACAAGCTCCGTGGTAGAGACTCGAAACACTCTACTTCCAGACATCTCCTATTTTCAAACGTAAGGAAACAAAAATGTTCAGGAAATTATTATGGCCGGCATTGATTGGCGTATTTTCATTCAATGCTCACGCTAGCGAAGTTATCGATAATACGCCAATCCACTCAAATCAAATAACGGTCCCCGAAGTAACCATTCGCCCGGAATTGCCCGGTATAACAATATCGCCAGGACAGCCACCCGAAGGTGTTCCTGCCTCGAATCCTGTCCTTATTGGTCAGCGATTGAGCTATAACGAAGCTGAAAGCTTATGGCAATATAGCTATCAAATATTTGGCCAGCAAATCAACGAACACGCCGCATTAACTATTCCGTATTTCTCGGATCAAGAAATTAGTTTGTTATCGGGACCGAGCGGTTGGAATTTGGAAATTGGCAATACCGATCTGTTTAACCTGGGTCAGGGTGTTGGATATATACGCTGGAGTTACGACGGCGTTACGCCTGACAGTTCAAACCGAGTTTTTAGTTATTACTCGCATTGGTCTCCAGGACAAGCAAGCTATAATTTCGTTGAAGCGGATCAAACTACGTCGAGCGGATTTCTTGCTCAACCATTGTCGCCGCAAGCCGCGCTGGCTGGAATTACGCCGCTTCTGTTACCTGTTCCAGTGCCTATTCCTTCGTTAGCGCTTCCCTTGTCGGTCTTGTTAATAGGCTGGGTGTTAAGCGGCTCTAAGCAACAAGCCCAGACTGCGAAGGTGTTTGTTTAGCGTGCGACGCCGGAAAAGCCGGGTTGGATACTCGCTAACCCGGCCAGATAGAATTCCATAGTTCCGCCCCGAGCATTGTTGCTGCTGGACTGATAACAATGCCGTTCTCAGTCCAACAAACAGAGCGAAAGATGAAGTACTACCGCGTCGGCGCCCACGCCGAAGCGCCGACGCTCTGGCGCCCCTATAAAACCGCCATCTTTATTCAGGAACAATCCGGCAAGCCACTGCGACAGGGCAAACAACCGGCCTATTTCGGCTTGGTTGGAAAAGGCGCTTGTGGCCCCTGCGGCTGAAATCGTCTAGCGCGCCGTTGCCGCGAGCGAATAAAAAGAATCAAGCCGAATGGTTTTGACGCCGAGTCCGGAACACTTTGCAATATAATCCGAGCATTAGCGATACATCACCTAGCCAAACCACACAACATGACCGACACACCCGACATCCTCAAAACCATCCTCGCCAAAAAAGCCGAAGAAGTAGCGCGCCGCAAGAACAACACACCGTTGGCTATGCTGCAAGAATTGGCCGGCACCGTGCAGGGTCCGCGCGGCTTTTATCAGGCTTTGCGCAACAAGGCCGACCAGCAAAAACCGGCAATCATCGCCGAAATCAAAAAGGCTTCGCCCAGCCAAGGCGTGATCCGCGAGGACTTCAAGCCGGTGGAAATCGCGGTCGATTATGCCTTCAACGGTGCGACCTGTTTGTCGGTGTTGACCGACAAGGAATTTTTCCAAGGCTCGGAAGCCAATCTGCAAATGGTCCGCGAACGTTGCCCGCTGCCGGCGATCCGCAAGGATTTCATAATCGATCCGTATCAAATCCACGAATCGCGGGCGCTGGGCGCCGACTGTATCTTGTTGATCGTCGCCGCGCTGGACGACGCGATGCTGAAGGAACTGGCCGACACCGCGACCGGTTTGGGCATGGACGTGCTGGTGGAAGTGCACGATGCCGAGGAACTGGAACGGGCCTTGGCGCTGAACACCCATATGATAGGCATCAACAACCGCAATCTGCGTACCTTCGAAGTGTCCCTACAAACCACGCTGGACCTGAAAAACGCGATTCCGGCCGACAAATTGATCGTCACCGAAAGCGGCATCCACACTCCGGCCGACGTCAAACTGATGCAGGACAACGGCATATACACCTTCCTGGTCGGCGAAGCCTTCATGCGCGCCGAATCGCCGGGTAAGAAGATGCGCGAGTTGTTTTTCTAAATCCGTTATTTTCGGATTCGCTGATGCTCGCCGCTGCCGGGCCAGATTAGACCGACCAAACCCTTTTTTACTCGAAACGGGTTTACGTCTTTCACGCGCGCACGACGGAGACTGGTATAGTGCCGCCGGTTTTCACCGATGGGGGCGGGGCGATGGCTAATATCCTGGGGGCGGTCCGTGGTTGGCGATTGTGCTTGCTGGTGCTGCTGGCGCCCGTGGCCGGCTTGGCGGGCGACGAATTTTCGTTAATGCAGGCCCTGGCCGACCAGGGCTGGCACGACCTGGACGACGAGCGTTGGAACGCCTACGCCCAGGCTACCTACATCTCCAGCTGGAAACCGGCCTTCGCGGCGGCTTACACCAATCTGAACGGCACGCCGCATTCGCTCAGTCCGAATGCCGAGCGCAGTTTTACCGGCACCTTTACCGCTTATTTCGGTTTGAAAGCCTGGTCGGGCGGCGAGATTTATCTGGCGCCGGAAATGATTTCCGAACTGCCGCTGTCCGACTTGAAGGGCTTGGGCGGCGGCATCCAAAACTTCGAATTGCAAAAAACCGGCTCGGTCAGCGCGACCTGGTACAAGTCGCGGTTTTATCTTAAGCAAACCTTTGGCTTCGGCGGCGACGACGGCCGCAACGAGTCCGCGCCCTTGCAACTGGCCGGCGCGTTGGACAGCCACCGCTTGGTGGTCACTTTCGGCAATCTCAGCGTGTTGGACATTTTCGACAAGAACCGCTTTTCCGCCGACTTGCGCCAGCAGTTCTTGAACATGGCGTTTCTCAGCCACGCGGCTTACGACTTTGCCGCCGACGCGCGCGGTTATTCGGTCGGTCTGGCCGGCGAATATTATCTCGGCGCGTGGACCTTGCGGCTGGGCCGCTTCGCCACGCCGCAAAATCCCAACGATCTGCCGTTGGATTTCAACGTGTTCAACCATTACGGCGATCAACTGGAGATCGAACACCGCCACACGCTGTACGGCCAAGACGGCGCGGTGCGGCTGTTGGCCTACCGCAATCGGGAAATCATGGGTCGCTGGGACGCGGCCATCGCGGCGCTGAAGGACGACCCAAGCAAAAACGCCGCGGCTTGCGGCGGCTTTCACTACGACTCGACCAACGCCGGCGCGCCGGATCTGTGTTGGGTGCGCCGGCCCAACGTCAAAACCGGCATCGGCATCAATATCGAACAGCGCTTGACTGGCGCGATCGGGATATTTCTACGCGGCATGGTTTCGGACGGGCAAACCGAGGTGTACTCCTATACCTCGGCCGACCGCTCGTTGTCGTTGGGCGCGGCCGTCGACGGCGAATATTGGGGCCGAGCCCGCGACACGGTCGGGGTCGGCTTCGCCAGCAGTTGGTTGTCGGCCAGCCACGTCGACTATTTGCGCCTGGGCGGCGTGGACGGATTTATCGGCGACGGCACCATCCGCTACCGGCCGGAACAGTTGGTAGACGTTTACTATAAATTCCATCCCTGGCCCTCGGTGTGGCTGACCGCCGACTACCAGCACATCGCCAATCCGGCCTACAATGCCGATCGAGGTCCGGTCGACGTTTACGGACTGCGCGCCCATTTCGAATTCTGACGTCGCGCGGTTGAAATCAACCGCAGGTTGGGGGATTTTACCCAAAAAAGGCTTTTCCGGAAAAAGATAGCGTATCGATAATAGTCTGCTATCATGCGCGGCCCGCGAACGGCGGGTGTCGGCGCGGACCGTAACCCCGACTCGGTAATGGCAAAGCTCTTGCTAAACTGAATCTGCTCCGGCGCGGCCGGAGGTTTAATCAATCACGGCGAAATTGATGCGAAAACGATTCCAGCAACTCTGTTGCCTCCTGGCGCTGCTCGGCGGGCAGTCGGCGTGGGCGCAAACTCGCGCGCTGACCGCCGAACAGGCCTTGGCGCTGTTCTTTCAGCGCAATCTGGATTTGATCGCCGCCCAGTACAACATCGATCAGGCGCGCGCCCAGGAAGTCATCGCCGGCGCCATCCCCAATCCGGATTTCAATTTCCAGTTGTCCGAGATCGGCGACAATCCCAACATGGGCTCGGCGGCGCGCGGCTGCAATCACAATCCGTCGGTCTCTTGCGGGCCCGCCGAATACTTTTCGTTCAGCCAGTTGATTGAGATGGCCGGCAAACGCGGTTTGCGCATCGAAAGCAGCGGCTTCGCGACGCAAGCCGCGGAAGCCGATCTGCGCGATGCAGTGCGTATCTTTAGCAATATGGTGCTGGACGCCTACTTCGATCTGTTGCTGGCCCAAAAAAACCGCTGGCTAGCCCAGGAAGCCGTCTCCCATTATCGGGACATCGCGGTGGCCAACAAGCTGCGCCTAAACAGCGGAGACATCGCCGAAGCGGATTTTTTACGGGTCAAAATGGAAGCCACCCGCGCCGAAGCGGATCTGGACGCGGCCGAAGCGGCGGTGCGTCAGGCCCAAACCTCGCTGGCGCAAGTTCTGCGTTGGCCGGAGCCGGACTGGCAATTCGAGGCCGCCGAAGTCTGGCCGGCGCTCAGCGACATCGGCCAGCACGGCGATGAAACCGCATTGCTCGACCAAGCCTTGCGTCAGCGGCCGGATTTGCAGGCCGACCGGCGCCGCGCCGAGCAAGCGCAAAAGGAGCTGGAATTGGCCCGCCGCTTGAAATACCCGGACGTCACGGTTAACGCCGGTTACGCCCGCGACCCCAGCAACAACGCGCTCAACTCGTTTTTCGTCGGCGTCAGCGTGCCGGTACCGGTGTTTTATCAGTACCAGGGCGAAGCCGACAAGGCGACGGTCGGTTTGAATCAAGCGCAATTGGCGGTCGAACAAACCGAACTGGCGATCCGTAGCGATGTGGCCAATGCGCTGGCCGCCTGGCGCAGCGCCGATAAAATCGCCCAACGCTACGAAAACGGCTTGCTGACCGATGCCCAAACCGTGCGAGACAGCGCCGAACTGGCTTTCAAAAAAGGCGCGACCGGCGTGTTGGATTTTATCGAGGCGCAGCGCAGTTACAAAACCGCGATGCGCGACTACTTCGCGGCCGTCGTCGGTCGTGCCAACGCCTATTACGACTTGGCCAAAGCCGTCGGCGACGAAACCCCGCTCGGCCGTCCGGCCGCCGATTCAAATTCCATTCCCAAGCCCTGATGACCACCGTGTTTAAACGCCATTTTAACGTCCCGATTCGGACCGCGCTGCTGGCGGGCTTGCTGGCGCTGGCCGCGTGCAACGAAGCCGCCGATAAAACCCCGCCGCCGCCAGCCGCCAAAACGCCGGGCGAGGTGGTGTTGCAAGCCGATTCGCCGAAAAAAACCTACGTCAAGATTCGCGAAGTGGCCTATAGCCGGCCGCCGACGATGGAGCCTCTGGCCGGCAAGATCGCCTACGACGAAAACCTGACCTCGCGGATTAGCTCGCCGGTCGCCGGCCGGGTAGTCGGCCAAGCGCTGGCCTTGGGCAGCCAAGTCGCCGCCGGGTCGACGCTGTTGGAATTGCACAGCCCCGATGTCGCCGACGCCGAAGCCGATTTCGCCAAGGCTCAGGCCGAATCGACGCTGGCCAACCGGGCCTATCAGCGCCAGCGCGAGCTCTACGAAGGCAAGGTCGTCGCCCGCAAGGACTTCGAGCAAGCCGAGGACGATTGGCAGCGGGCGCGCAGCGAACTGCAACGCACCGAAACCCGCTTGAAAAATCTGCATCTGGCCGGTCGCCAAGCCAACGGCCGGTTTGCGTTGAAATCGCCGTTGGCCGGCAGCGTCGTCGAGCGTAACGTCAATCCCGGTCAGGAAGTCGGCCCGGACACCGACCGTCCATTGTTCGTGGTGTCCGACCTTAGGCGGTTGAGCGCGGTACTGGAGGTGTTCGAGATCCATCTGAGCAAGATCAAGGTCGGTCAGCAAGTCAGCGTCGAAGTGCCCGCCTATCCGGGCGAACGTTTTCCGGCCGTGGTGCGCTATATTGGCCAAGTATTGGACGAAACCAGCCGCAGCGTGCAAGTGCGGTGCGAGCTGGCCAATCCGGACGGCCGCCTGCTGCCGGGCATGTACGCCAGCGTGACCCTGGAAAGCGACCCGTCTCAACAGGCGATCGTGATTCCGCTGACGGCGGTATTTACCGAGGCCGAATCCGATTACGTATTCGTCGCGACCGGGGAAAATCGTTTCAAGCAAAAGCCGATCAAAATCGGCCTGCGCCTGAAAGACCAAGGCGTCGTTCTGGAAGGCTTACAGCCCGGCGAGCGCCTAGTCACCGAAGGCGCCCTGGTGCTGCGCGCCGAGGAAGATGCCGACACTCAGGCCAATTGACCGGGATAGCTCATGATCGCGCGCATCATCGCTTTTTGTTTGCAGCAACGCTTGATGGCGATCGGCATGACGCTGGCCGTCGCCGTATCCGGCATCATTGCCTTCGAAAAACTGCCGGTTCAGGCCTTTCCCGACGTGCAGAACGTGTTCGTCCAAGTCGTTACCCAGTATCCCGGCCAGGCGCCGGAAGAGGTCGAAAAGTTGGTCACGCTGCCGATCGAACGGGAAATGAACGGTCTGCCGCATCTGCTGAACATGCGCTCGGTGTCGATCTTCGGCTTGTCGGTGGTGACGTTAACCTTCGACGACGACGCCGAGGATTACTTTTCGCGCCAGCAAGTACTGGAGCGCCTGCACAATGCCGACATTCCGGACGAGGTCAAACCGCAGTTGGGGCCTCTGTCGACCGGCGTCGGCGAGATTTACCGCTACGTGATCGACGCCAAACATCTGCCGTTGACCGAGCAGCGCGCGTTGCAGGACTGGGTGATCGAACCTAAGTTGCGCACCGTGCAGGGTGTGGCCGACGTGATTTCCTACGGCGGCGGCGTCAAGGAATACAAGGTGCTGGTCAAACCCGATCGGCTGAAGAATTACCAACTCGATCTGAACCAGGTGTACGCGGCGATCGCCGCCAATAACACCAACACCGGCGGCGGCTATATCGAGGACGGCGACGAAGCCTTGGTAGTGCGGGGTGTCGGCTTGCTGAAGTCGGCCGACGAAATCGGCGATATCCTCGTCGCCAGCCACGACGGCGTGCCGGTGCGGGTCAAGGACATCGCCGAAATCGCGGTCGGCCCGCAACCGCGCACCGGCATCGTGGCGATGAATCAGCGCGACGACATCGTCGAAGGCATCGTGCTGTTGATCAAGGGCCGCGACGCGGTGGAAGTGGTCAATGGCGTCAAGGACAAGATCGCCGAACTGAACCAGTTCGGCCTGCCGCCCGGCGTCAAAATCACGCCGATTTACGACCGCACCGAGCTGGTCGGCCATACCGTGCATACCGTCGAACACAATATGATCGAAGGCGCGGCATTGATTCTGGTGATTCTGCTGGTGTTTTTGCGCCGCTTCCTAGCGGCCTTGCTGGTCACCTTGATCATTCCACTGTCCTTACTGTTCGCGTTTATTCTGGTCGATGCCGGCGGCGTCTCGGCCAACCTGATTTCGTTGGGCGCGATCGATTTCGGCATTATCGTCGACAGCGCGGTAGTGCTGGTGGAAGCGGTGATGGTGCAAATTACGCTGGATTTGCAGCGCAAGGCCGACATGCGCCATCTGCGTCAATCGCTGTTGAATACCGCCACCGAAATGGGCCGGCCCATTTTGTTTTCCAAGGCCATCATCATCATCGCCTTTTTGCCGATTTTCACGTTCCAGCGCGTCGAAGCCAAAATCTTTTCGCCAATGGCCTACACGCTGAGTTTCGCGTTGGTGGCGTCGATGCTGTTCAGCCTGACCTTCGTGCCGGCGATGCTGACCTATTTGCTCGGCCCGAACATCGGCGAGCGCCACAATCCGTTGGTACACGCGATGGAACGCCACTACCGGCGCCTGCTGGAATGGGTGTTGCGCCACGCCAAAATCGTGTTTACGGCGGCGGTCGCGGCGCTGGTGTTGAGTTTCATGACCGTCCGGCTGATCGGTACCGAATTCATGCCCAAACTGGACGAGGGCAACATCTGGCTGACCATCACGCTGCCGACGCCGGTGTCGCTGACCACCGCCAAGGACATCGAACGGCGGGTGCGCGCCAAGCTGGAAACCTTTAGCGAAGCGAAAATGGTGCTGACCCAGTTGGGCCGGCCCGAAGACGGTACCGATCCGAAAGGCTTCAATAACCTGGAAGCTTTAATCGATCTAAACCCGAAATCGACTTGGCGCTACCATTCCAAGGACGAACTGGTGCAGGCGATGGATAAGGCCTTGGCGGTTTATCCCGGCCTGATGACCAACTTCTCCCAGGTAATTCAGGATAACGTCGAGGAGGCGATTTCCGGCGTCAAGGGCGAGATTGCGATCAAGGTGTTCGGCGGCGATTTGAAAACCTTGCAAGACCAGGCCGATCAAATTACCCAAATCCTGGCCTCGATCCGCGGCGCCACTGACGTGGCCGCCGAGCAGCAAGCCGACTTGGCGCAAGCCATCGTCGAGATCGACCGCGCCAAGATTTCCCGTTACGGCATCAACGTCGCCGACGTGGAGCGGGTCATGGAAATCGGCATGGGCGGTAAGGCGGCTTCTCAGTTTCTGGAAGGCGAACGGCGCTTCGACATCACGCTGCGCTATCAGGAGAACGCCCGCAATTCGATCGCCAGCCTGGAGAATTTGCTGGTCAGCTCGCCGGACGGCTTAAAGATTCCGTTGGCGCAACTGGCGACAATCAAGGTCAATCAGGGCGCGTCGCGCATCAGCCGAGAGGACAACATGCGGCGGATCGCGATCAAATGTAACCTAATCGACCGCGACCAGGGCAGCTTCGTCGCCGAAGCTCGGGAAAAAGTCGCCGAGCAAGTGGCCTTGCCGCCGGGCTATCATATCGTCTGGAGCGGCCAGTTCGAAAACCAGCAACGGGCGATGAAACGCCTGGCCATCATTGTTCCGATCAGTCTGGGATTGATCTTCGTCTTGCTGTTCTGGGCCTTCATGTCGGTTAGAAACGCATTGTTGATCGTGATGAACGTGCCGTTCGCGATGATCGGCGGTTTATTGATCCTGCTGGCGACCGGCATCAATTTAAGCGTGTCGGCGGCGGTCGGATTTATCGCGCTGTTCGGCATCGCGGTACAAAACGGCGTGATTCTGGTATCGCAGTTGAACAAATTGCGCCGCGAAGGTCAGTCCCTGCACGACGCGATCGTCAACGGCTCGGTCAGCCGCTTGCGGCCGGTGGTCATGACCGCGCTGATGGCGATGCTGGGCTTGCTGCCGGCCGCTTTGTCCACCAGCGTCGGTTCGGAAACCGCCAAACCGTTCGCGGTGGTGATTATCGGCGGTTTGGCGACCGCCACCGTTCTAACATTGACCCTACTACCGGCCCTGTACCGTTATTTTTCCGAAGCCGACGAGCCCTAGGACTGCCCATGAAAGAGATACGCGCCTACATCCAACCGCATAAACTCAATCCCTTGACGTTGGCGCTATTGGAGATTCCCGGCTTTCCCGGCATGTCGGTCATGGATTGCGAAGGTTTCGGCCGGGAACGGACCGAACATATTCAGGACTACAAACCGTTCTTGCCCAAGAAGCGTATCGAGATTTTCGCGCCGGACGCACTGGCCGAACGGATTTTTACCACGGTGATGCGCGTGGCCCACAGCGGCCACCACGGCGACGGCAAGGTCTACATGCTGGAGGTCCACAAGGGCGGGCGAATCAGCTCCGGCGAACGCGGCGAGGATTTGGCATAAAAGGGCCGGTCGGCGTCCTATCCGTCCGGCCCCAGCGTTTTAAGGCAGTTTGACGGTGCGCGGCGCGTGTAGCGTCGCGGCGCTTGGATCGTAGGCAGAATGCGGCGGCAGATAGCGGCCCAGGTAGCCGATCAGCGCGTCGATGTCCTGCGCGCCGCCGAGCATGTCGCCGCCCTGGGTGAACACGCTATAGTTGTCGCCGCCGGTCGCCATGAAGTTGTTGACCGTGACCCGGTAGGTTTGGCTGGGGTTGATCACCGCGCCGTCGCTGACAATCAGGTCGGTGGCGGTCGGGTTGCCGCCGGCGTCGTAAACGCTCAGCGATACATTGCGCACCTTCGCGCAAGCCGGCGCGGACTCGCTCCATTCCTGATGCAAGCCGTTGGAGATTTGCAGGATGCGTTGCGAGGTTTGATTGTTCTTGGTCACGCCGTCGGACAACAAACAACCGCCGCCGACGAATTGCTGCTCCAGCACATCTTTTAATTGCGCGGCGGTCAAGGTCAGCGTCACCAAGCTGTTGCCGAAAGGCTGCACCGTAAACGCCTCGCCGTAGCTGACGTCGTGCGGATAGCCGGCGGCGGTGAAGCCTGGATTGCGCACGCCGCCGGGGTTCATCAGCGCAAACTGGGCGCCGCCGAACGCCGCCGCCGAGGTGGCTTGCCATTGCGCATCGGCGATCAAATCGCCGGCCGCCATTTCGCCGGCGCTGTTCGCCGAGTTGGTGGCCGGGCCGGTAATCGTGCCTATCGTGCGAGCCGCCAGCGGTGCCACCAATGCGGCATAACCGTCGACGATGCCTTTGATTTCGGCGTCGGCCGCATAATTGGCGTCCGTCCTGTCCACGGTGATGTTATGCGCATCGACCGCGACGACATCGCCGTTGGCGTGGTTGATGGTCAGGTCGATGTCGGTCAGCACCCGGCCGAACGAACTGGCCTGGGTCACCGGAATCGCGCGGCCGGCCTTGTTGGGCAACTGGCAGATGAAACCGGTGTGGGTGTGGCCGGAAATCACCATGTCCACCGCGTTGTCCAGTTGGGCGACGATGCCCTTGACCGGCGATGTGGTCGGGTCTTGCAAGGCCGCCGAACAATCGTTGATGAAATTCGGCGCCGCGCTGCCTTGCGAGCCGCCTTGATGCAGCAGCACGACGATGGCTTCGACGCCCTGGGCGCGCAATTTCGGCACCAAGCCGTTGACGGTGGCGGCTTCGTCCTTGAACGCCAAACCGGCGACGCCGGCCGGCGTGACGATGGTCGGGGTTTCCTTCAAGGTCAAACCGATGAAGCCGACCTTAAGCTTGCCGCCGGCGGTATTGAAGCTTTTGATGGCGTAAGCCGGAAACACGGTCTTGCCGTTCGCGGTGTTAACCACGTTGGCGGCCAGAAACTTGAATTTTGCGCCTTCGAACGGTACCGGCGTGCCGACCTCGGCGCCCTTGCAGGTGTTGCTGTCGGTCGGATGGCAGCCGCCCGCCTGCATCCGCAGCAACTCGTCCTTGCCTTCGTCGAACTCGTGGTTGCCCACCGCGTTGAACTCCAGGCCCAGGCGGTTCATCGTTTCTATCGTACCTTCGTCGTGAAAAAAGGCCGAGATCAGCGGGCTGGCACCGATCAGGTCGCCGGCCGACACGACGACGCTATTCGGATTCTCCGCTTTCAACGCATCGACGTAAGCAGCCAGCATGTCGACGCCGCCGGCCGGCTTGCTGACGATCGCGGTGCCGGAGCCGCCGGCTTGCACGCCGAAATTGCCCGGCGATTGCAGATTGCCGTGGAAGTCGTTGAATGCGACGATCTTAACGGTGCTGGTGGCGGCTTGCGCGCAACCCAGCGTCGCTAACGCGATGCCGATACCGGCGATCAATTGTTTGTTTCTCATGGCGATTCTCCCAATCAAGCCGAACGGCGCCGTGCCGCGGCAGCCAACAGTCCGCTACCGGACAGCATCAGCCAAGCGGCGCCCGGCAACGGAACCGCCGTCAAGGCAACACCGCCCAAGGTGGCGTTGAATGGTTGATCGTCGGCATCCAGTGCCGAAACCGCCAGCAGGCCGGTGATGTTGTGGCTGCCTGCGCCGAGCAGGAACTCGCCGCGACTGAAGTCGGTTTGGCTCCAGGCTGCGTTAAAATCGATCACGGTCGGCGTATCGCCGTCCACGTAATTGTTGATCCCGACACTGGTATAACCCAGCGCGACACCGTTATCGAAAACCTGAAAACGGTCGCCGGAGAAACCGGCATCGACGACTTTCAGTAGTGCCGGAGCGCTCAACGTGAACTCGAAAGCGATGGCGGAACCGTCGTCGGCGATCCAGCTGAGCGGATCGATGCCGGATTCGGCGGAAAAATCATCGACAACGAACTCGCTCCAACTGCCGTCGACGGCTAAATCGACCGTTTGGGCCTGAGCCGGTAGCGCGAATGCCAGCGCCACCGCCGCGAAAAATCTTGGTTTGAACATAAGTCTGTACCCCATTTGAAAGATGCCGTTGAAGGGGCCGGGACGATTCCGTCCCAGCCACCGCTGGGCATTACAAACCGGGAATATGAAAAGCCGATGACGCTAGCGCGACATTTACGTGGCAAGCGCGCGGACGCCTAGCCGAGGGAGATGATGCTTGGAGTGGGTAGATGGACGGGGAAACCGGCAACCGGCTATGCCGAAGGCTATCGAGCGATGCCGCCGGAATCGACGGCATCGATGCTATCAAGTCAGTAATGGCTTACGAAAAATTGCGGCCGTAGAAGATTTCGGCCATTTCTTCCTGGAGCATTTCCTGGATTTCTTCCTGCTCCTCGTCGCTGAAATTACTCTCCTTTTCGAACAGGTAATTTTCCAGTTCGGTTTCCTTCAGCATCATCTTGGTATGGAAGATGTTCTCCTGATAGACGTTGACGTCGATCATTTGATACAGCTCCTTGGTGCTTTCGGCGATGTAGTTTTGAATCGAGTTGATCTTGTGGTCGATATAGATCTTCTGGCCGGTCACGTCGCGGGTGAAACCGCGCACCCGGTAATCCATGATGACGATGTCGGACTCGAAGCTATGTATTAGATAATTCAAGGCTTTCAACGGCGAAATTTGTCCGCAGGTGGACACGTCGATGTCGGCCCGAAACGTGCAAATATCGGTATCCGGATGACTTTCCGGATAGGTGTGCACGGTGATGTGGCTCTTGTCCAAATGCGCCAAAATCGTGTCGGGCAACGGTCCGGGCGACTCGGAATTCATGCCGGCCGGGATCACCGCGCCCTCGGAAATCAACATCGTTACGCTGGCGCCTTGCGGGTCGTAATCCTGATGAGCGATGTTCAAAATCTGCGCGCCGATGATGTTGGCCACATCCTTCAAAATTTGGGTCAGGCGTTTGGCGTTGTAAGCTTCGTCGATGTATTCGATGTACGCTTTTTCTTGCTCCTTGGGCGCGTAGCAAACGTCGTAAATGTTGAAGCTCAACGATTTGGTCAGGTTGTTAAACCCGTGTAATTGTAATTTGCTCAACCGCTTAACCCTCGATAACTTCGAAATCGTGACTGATTTCCACGCCGGCCTTGCCCAGCATGATGGATGCCGAACAATATTTTTCGGCGGACAGTTTCACCGCCCGCTCCACCGCCGATGCCGGCAGATTTTTCCCGGTCACCTTGAAATGCAGGTGGATTTTGGTAAACACCGCCGGCACGGCGTCGGCGCGTTCGGCGGTCAATTCGGCACTGCAATGCACGATGTCGTGGCGGCCTTTCTGCAGGATGTCGACCACGTCGAACGACGAGCAGCCGCCCACGCCCATCAGCAGCATTTCCATCGGGCGCACGCCCAAATTCCGGCCGCCGTGGTCGGGCGGACCGTCCATCACCACCGTGTGTCCGCTGCCGGACTCGCCGACGAACAATCTGCCGTCGACCCATTTAATCGTTGCTTGCATCCTCTAACCCAAGTCGAAACCAAAATTGACGCGGATTTTACAACGAACCCGTCAAATGTCTTGATTTTTTTCCGAAACTCCTGCACCTTGATAAGGTAGCCAAATCAGTTCACAGAATTATTACAAATTATGAGCTTCGTTAAACAAAACAAGATCTCGCCATCCGCTCTCGAAGCCTTTTTGCGCTTCTGCCATGTCCGGACCTATCCGGCCAAAATCACGATCGTCCGCCCCGGCGACGTCGGCGACAAGTTGTTGTTTGTGGTCGACGGCTCGGTCAGCGTCAGCGTCGAAGACGAAGAAGGCCGGGAACTGATTCTGGCTTATTTGAACAAGCACGATTTCGTAGGCGAAATCGGCGTGTTCAAAAATGCCGAAACCCGTAGCGTGTTGGTGAAAACCCGCACCAAGTGCCAGATGGCGGAGATCGGTTACGAGCGTTTTAAGCAATTGCTGAACGCCGATTTGCGCGATCAGGCCGTCGAAATTCTGACCGTGCTCGGCGAGCAACTCTCCACCCGTTTGCTGATTACCAGCCGCAAATACCGCGACCTGGCCTTCATGGACGTCGAGGGACGTATCGCCCGGACCTTACTGGATCTGTGCAAGGAGCCGGACGCGATCACCCACCCCGACGGCATGCAATTGCACATCACCCGTCAGGAAATCGGTCGTATCGTCGGCTGCTCCAGGGAAATGGCCGGCCGGGTATTGAAGGAGCTGGAAGATAAAGGCTTGATCACCGCCCACGGCAAAACCATCGTCGTGTTCGGCACCCGCTAAATCCGTCCAACGCCCACCATCGGCGCGGCCGCTCCACCGGAACGGCCGCCTAGATCATTTAAATAGCGAATCGAACAGTTCTTGCATCGCCGTCCAGGATAGCCGGTCGGCTTCCGCGTCGTAAGCCACGTCCAACTGGTTGGCCTTGCCGAGACGGTCGGCATCCGGATTGGTAAAACCGTGTTTGACGCCCGGATAATTGACGACGCGATAATCCGCCTTGGCCAGCGCCATTTCCTTTTCGAAGTCCGCGATGCTTTGCGGCGTCACGAAGCCGTCGGCCGCGCCGTTCAACACCAACACCTTAGCCTTGACACTGCCGGGTTTGGCCGGAGTATCGGTCACCAGATTGCCGTGAAAGCTGACCACGGCCGCCAATTCGACGCCTTGCCGCGCCATGTTCAACACAGTCGATCCGCCGAAACAGTAGCCGATCGCGGCAATCTTGCCGACATCGACGTTGGGTTGCTCACGCAAGAATTGCAAGGCCGCCAGAAAACGTTGCTTGGCGATGTCGGCCCGTTCCAGCACCGATTTCATGAAGGCCGACGCTTCGGCGGCGTGTTCGCTGGACTTCCCGTCCCCGTACATATCCACCGCCAACGCGGTATAGCCCAGCTCGGCCAGCATTTTGGCGCGCTGGCGGGCGTAGTCGTTCAAGCCCCACCATTCGTGGACGACCAGCACGCCCGGCTGCTTGAGGCCCTTGGCGTCGTCCCAGGCCAGATAGCCGCGCAGCCGAGTATCGCCGGCGCTGTATTCGACGGTCTGCTCGCGCAACGCGGCTTGCGCGCCGCTCGCGATTAACAGGCTTAACACTAGCCAAATGGGTTTCATGATGTCCTCCTAGTTGCAAAAATGATCGGACCGGCTTTTTATCGCAATCTGTGGTGAAATGCCACCGAAATCGGCGCCGCCGGCGCCCCAGTGCCCCAACCGATCAACAAAATGAACCCATCGAAACCCATCGCCGTTTGGCGGCAAATCCCTGGCGGCGTGTGGGCGCTGGGCTTCGTCAGTCTGTTGATGGACATTTCCTCGGAAATGATTCACAGCCTGCTACCGCTGTTCATGGTCGGCACGCTGGGCGCCAGCACGTTGAGCGTCGGCTTGATCGAAGGCGCAGCCGAAGCCACCGCGCTGATCGTCAAGGTCTTTTCCGGCGTCGCCAGCGATTACCTGGGTAAGCGCAAAAGTCTAGCGCTGATCGGTTACAGTCTGGGCGCGCTGACCAAGCCGCTGTTCGCCATTGCCGCCAGTAGCGGCATGGTGCTGACCGCCCGCTTGCTGGACAGAGTCGGCAAAGGCATACGCGGCGCGCCGCGCGATGCGCTGGTGGCGGACCTGGCGCCGACGGAAATTCGCGGCGCGGCCTTCGGCTTGCGGCAGTCACTGGATAATATCGGCGCGTTTCTGGGCCCTTTGTTGGCGGTGACCTTGATGCTGTGGTGGGGCAACGACTTTCGGGCTGTGTTTTGGGTGGCGGTGATTCCGGGCGCCTTGGCGGTACTGATGCTGCTGGTCGGCGTCAAGGAACCCAAGCATCTGGTCAAGGCCAGGCACGGCAATCCAATCCGCCGCGCCAATCTGCGCCGCTTGGGCAAGACCTATTGGCGGGTCGTGACCATCGGCGCGGTGTTCACATTGGCGCGCTTCAGCGAGGCTTTCCTGGTACTCAGGGCGCAACAGGGGGGCATAGCCTTAGCGCTGGTACCGCTGGTGATGGTGGCGATGAATATCGTGTACTCGGCAACCGCCTATCCGTTCGGAAAATTGTCGGACCGGATTTCGCCGGCGCGCTTACTGAGCTGGGGCTTGCTGGTGCTGATCGGTGCGGACCTGGTGTTGGCCAGCAGCGCCGATTGGCGGGCGACGCTGGCCGGCGTCGGTTTATGGGGCGTTCACATGGGAATGACCCAAGGCCTGCTCGCCAAACTGGTAGCGGACACCGCGCCGGCCGATTTACGCGGCACCGGTTTCGGCTTTTTCAATCTGATCTCAGGCCTGGCAATGCTGGCTGCCAGTGTCGTCGCCGGCTGGCTGTGGGATAGCCACGGCGCGGCGCTGACTTTCGTGGCCGGCGCGATCTTCTCCGCCACCGCGTGGCTGATGCTGCGACTCGATCGTCGCGCGCGTCATTGAAAAGGCCGGGAGTATTCCGCTCGACACGGCGGGCAAGCCATCGCCCTCTTTCCAAAGCCGGACGTAAAGTGTAAGTTAACACTTACAAGCGGCGGCGTTCG
Organism: Methylomonas sp. LWB; assembly: GCF_001856095.1. Lineage (NCBI taxonomy): Bacteria > Pseudomonadati > Pseudomonadota > Gammaproteobacteria > Methylococcales > Methylococcaceae > Methylomonas > Methylomonas sp. LWB. Next base: position 118,515 of record NZ_MKMC01000056.1, on the reverse strand, counting down.
ACCGTCGTATCGCCAGTTCGAGGCCGTCCGTGAATTTCGCTCCCATCCCCGCTCTGCAACACTCTCGCAAATGGCAGGTCTGGCTGCTGGCCGTGGTACTGGCGCTGCTGCTGACCGAAACCATCGTCGCCGCGATGAGCTGGTTGTTGCGCGGCGTAATCACCTGGGATTATTTGCTGACCGGCTTGGTCGCGTCGCTGATCGTCGCGTCGCTGGTGTCGGGCATCACGGTGTTGCTCCTCGAGAAAATGGCTTCGCTAGACCGCAACATTTTGCAACTGAACACGATCATCGACGCCCTGCCGATACCGATCGCCTTGTTCGACGCCGATCGCCGGATATTACGCCTGAATCCGGCCTTCAGCAACGCGTTCGGCTACCTGGCGGCCGATCTTCCCGATGTCGAAACCTGGCGCCGCAAAGCCTATCCGGACAGCGACTATCGCTATTGGGTAACCGACGAATGGCAGCGCCGGCTGAATTGCGAGCCGCCCCGCTTCGAACCGCTGGAACTCAAGGTTTTTTGCAAGAACGGCATAACCAAAAACGTGGTCGTCACCGTAACGCCGTTGGGGCCGCTCTGCGACCACCTCCACTTGGTAGTGCTGTACGACGTGTCGGAGCGGGTCGAGGCGATGAATGCGCTGGCCGAGTCGCGCAACTTGTTGCAACTGGTGATCGAAACCATCCCGTTGCGCGTATTCTGGAAGGACCGAGCTTCCCGTTATCTGGGCTGCAATGCTTTGTTCGCCGAGGACAGCGGCGCGCCGGACGTGGCGACCGTGATCGGCAAGGTCGACACTCAATTGGCGTGGTACCGGCAAGCGGAGCTCTACCGGCGCGACGACCGTTGGGTCATTGAGTCCGGTCAAGCGAAACTGGCTTACGAAGAACCACAAATCACGTCCGATCACGGCGAATGTGTGCTGCGCACATCGAAAGCGCCGTTACGTAACCGACGCGGCGAAACCATCGGCGTGCTGGGCGTTTACGACGACATCACCGAATTCAAGCAAATCGAATCCGAGCTGTGGTTTACCCGAGCCATGGTCGATAAAAGCAAGACCGCGTTCTACTGGCTGGACGAAAACGGCCGTATCACCTATATCAACGATTACGCCTGCGAAACGCTGGGTTACAGCCGCGCCGAATTGTTGGGCATGTTCCCCTGGCAGTTCAACCTCGATTTGAGCGAGGCGGACTGGCCGATGTTGTGGCAACGTCTACAAGCCGAGGAAATCGTCGTGCTGGAGAGCCGGCACCGCCGCAAGGACGGTACGCTGGTGCCGGTCGAAGTGACCGGACATTACATCCGTTACGGCGATCGTTCGCTGATGTTTGCATTCGCGCAAAATATTAGCGAACGCAAACAAGCCGAAACCCAGTTACGCATCGCCGCCACCGCGTTCGAGTCCCAAGAAGGCATGGCCATCACCGATGCCGACGCGGTGATCCTGAAAATCAATCTGTCGTTTAGCGAAATGACCGGCTACACCCCGGCCGACGCGGTCGGCCGCAACCTTAACCTGTTGCATTCGGATATTCACGACGGCCGATTTTACGACGAAGTATGGAGCGGCTTGCGCCGTAACGGCGTCTGGCAGGGTGAGCTATGGAACAGGCACAAGAACGGCACGGTGTTTCCGGTGTGGCAAACCATGACCGCGGTGCGAGGCGCGGACGGCGCCATCACCCATTTTGTCGCGGCGATGACCGACATCAGCGAGCGCAAGGCCATCGAAGACCACGTCCACCATTTGGCCCACCACGACCCGCTAACCGATCTGCCCAATCGCATCCTGCTCAGCGACCGCTTGCGTCAGGCGCTGGCGCAAGCCAGACGCGAGCAAACCCGGCTCGCCTTGATATATCTGGACCTGGACCAGTTCAAACCGGTCAACGACAGTTACGGTCACGACATCGGCGATTTGCTGTTGCAAGACGTGGCCTGCCGGCTACGGGCCTGCGTCCGCCGCGAATCCGATACGGTATCCCGGCTGGGGGGCGACGAATTCGTGGTTCTGCTGCCACAAATCGACGGCGAGCGCGATGTGGTGGCGATTTCCGAAAAGATTTTGGAAGCCTTGAACCGACCGTTTTCGCTCGAGCAATACGCGGTGAATATTTCGACCAGCTTGGGCATCGCGATTTATCCCAATCACGGAGCCGACGTCAAAACTTTAATGAAGCACGCCGACCAAGCGATGTACCAAGCCAAATGCGCCGGCAAGGGCTGTTATCGGTTCTACGGCGACTCGGCCGCGACGCCGGCCGGAGACGGCTGATCGCCCAGCCACCGGCCCAATTCCGGCGTAAAGCGCCGACCTTGCGCGACGACAAAACGGAATGGCACCGACACCAACGCCATGCCGCGATTGACCTGCACCGCGAAGTGCAGGTGGGGACCGGTGGTAAGGCCGGTATTTCCCGAAAACCCGATCAATTGTCCGGCCGCGACCCGCTCGCCGACCTTGACGAGGGCTTTTTCCAACGCAAGATGGGCATAGACCGCCATCGTGCCGTCGTCATGGCCGATGCGAATCGTGTTGGCTTTGCCGGCATAGGCGGGTTCGGTGCCGTTGCCGTCGAAATCGTTTTCGACATCCAGCACGACGCCGGCGCGCGCCGCATGCACCGGGGTATCGACCGGCATCATGATGTCCACCGCGTACCGATTCTGGTCGTCGGTATGGCTGTATTCGCCGCCGAAGCCTTGGGTGATTTGAAAGCGGCTTCCCAACGCCAACGGCGGGCGGTAATCGGGGTCCCCCGGCGCTTCGGCCAGCGGCTGGCCGAGCACATAGCGATATTGCAAACCGTAGTGCCATCGGCCGGCGCCGGGAACGGCGCCAACCGCGAACAGCGGTGCGGACAGACCGGGACCGACAACGAAACGGCTCGGCAGCGCTGGCTGGGCCTCGACGTTTTCGCCGTCCCGCCAGTCGATCTCGACTTCAATCGGTCCCGGATAGGTGTTGCGAACCGCGAAGGTCGCGCGTCGGTCGTCGCCGGATTTTTCCAGCCACACTCTCTGAGCGGCGGCCGGTTTCATTTGCCGAATCTCGATCGGACCGGCGTCCGGCGGCGCCTGGTCGCTGTAATGCCAGAGGCCCTGGGGATCGCGGTATTTGTAAAGTTTTTTGGCGTCGGCGCCGCCGCAAATCAGCACCAGCACCATCGCCAAGCCGCCGCGCGCCGACACGCCGCGAACTACTTCCGGGTAGAGCTGAACGTGTAGGATTTGACGACGCCCTGGTTATCGAAGCGAATCAGCAAATCCTGAGTGTCGTCGCCGCCGAACAGCGAATATTTGTAGATGCCGTAGGTCCACGTCGGCCGGCCGTCTTCCATGCCGGTACGCCAGGGCGTGCCGAACAGTTCGGTGATGTCCTGTTTGCGGGTTTGACCGACTTTGATTTCCGGTACTCTGGACGCGGCGAATTCCTGACCGACCGTGACGCAACCGCTCAACGGCAGCGCCGACAGGCCGGAAAGCATCAGGGCCGAACCCAGGGAAACAGCCCGCAAGCTGAATATTTTCGCGATATTTCTCATAAGCATTGCCTGATAGGGAAATTGATTGATATAAGTAGCGGAACGCCGCGTATCTTAGCCGGTTCGCGCAACGATTCGTAATTTTTAGCCCGTGAGTCGATTACCATGCCAGCCTCAGCCGATAGCCTCCCCCTCGATAGCCTGCGCTTCGACAACCGATTCGTCCGCGAGTTGCCGGGCGACCCGGAACCCGACAATTTTCGCCGCCAAGTGTATGCGTCCTGTTATTCGAAAGTCACACCCAGCAGGGTCAAGAACCCGCGACTAGTGGCCTACGCCGCCGACCTGGCCGAGGAACTGGGCATTGCCGAGGAGGTCTGTCGCTCCGACGATTTTTGCCAAGTCTTCGCCGGCAACCGGCTGGCGGACGGGATGGAGCCGTTCGCGATGGGATACGGCGGTCACCAGTTCGGGCATTGGGCCGGACAACTGGGCGACGGCCGCGCCATCAATCTCGGCGAAGTGATCTGCCCGGACGGCTCGCGGCAAACCCTGCAATTGAAGGGCGCCGGCCTGACCCCGTATTCGCGTAGCGCCGACGGCCTGGCGGTATTGCGCTCGTCGATTCGGGAATTTTTGTGCAGCGAGGCGATGCACCATCTCGGCGTACCGACCACCCGCGCGCTCAGCGTCGTGTTGACCGGCGAAACCGTGGTGCGCGACATGTTTTACGACGGCAATCCGCAATTGGAACCGGGCGCGATTGTGTGCCGGGTCGCGCCGTCCTTCGTTCGTTTCGGCAACTTCCAATTATTCACCGCCCGCGACGACCTGGAGTCGCTGAAAGCCTTGGTGGACTACACGATACGCAACGACTTTCCGGAATTGGGCGAACCGTGTACCGCCGTTTACCTGCAATGGTTCGCCGAAGTCTGCCGGAAAACCGCCGATATGGTGGTGCATTGGCAACGGGTCGGCTTCGTCCACGGCGTGATGAATACCGACAACATGTCGATTCTGGGCTTGACCATCGATTACGGCCCCTACGGCTGGCTGGAAAACTACGATCCGGACTGGACGCCCAACACCACCGATGCCCAAGGCCGCCGCTACCGTTACGGCAACCAACCCAAAATCGCCTATTGGAATCTGGTGCAACTGGCCAACGCCTTGTATCCGCTGGTTAAGCGCGCCGAGGGCTTGCAGCAGGCCCTGCAAAGCTTTACCGATACCTTCGATCGGCAATGGCAGGCGACGCTGGCCGCCAAACTCGGCTTGTCGGCATTCGATGCCGAAGCCGGCGACGAGGCCCTGACCCATCGCGTGTTGAAGTTGTTGCAGAATGCCGAAACCGACATGACGCTGTTCTTCAGGCAACTGGCCGATATCGATATCGCCGGATCGGCCGACGAGCAAGCCAATGCCGAATTTATCGAGCTGTTGCAACGAAACAGTTACGAGACCTTGAGCGAAGCCGTCGTCGAAATGGCCGAGCGCTGGTTCGGCGATTATCGGAAAAGGCTGTTAAGCGACGGCCTGCCGCAAAGCGAGCGCCGCGAAATCATGAATCGGGTCAATCCCAAATACGTGTTGCGCAATTATTTGGCCCAACAAGCCATCGATCTGGCCGAACAAGGCGATTTCAGCCTGGTTTGGGAGTTGCTGGATTTATTGCGCGCGCCGTATGCCGAGCAACCCGAGCGCGATCGGTTCGCCGCGAAGCGGCCGGATTGGGCCAAGGAACGCGCCGGTTGTTCGATGCTCTCGTGTAGTTCGTAATTTTCGGCGTCGTGACACTGGCGCGTAACCCGACATGGCTTATCATTGTCGCTTGATTTTTCGCTGAGGCATTCAAAGGAGCTCTCATGGCCGTAGGAACCGTTACTGTTGTCACCGGCACCGTTACCGCGCTTTCCGCCGACGGCGGCCGGCGCATACTGCAGGTGGGCGACCGCATCGACGCGACGGACATCTTGGAGACCGCCGACGGCGCCAGCCTGGTGGTTGCATTGGATGGCGGCGGCAGTCTGGACATGGGCGGTAACGACCGGATGGCGCTTGGCGACGCGTTGCCGGACGGTGGCGATATAACCGCCAACGGCCAGGCCCAAGCCAGCGGCCCCAGCGTGGAAGACATTCAGGCCGCGTTGTTGGCCGGCCAGGATCCGACCAAGGTGGCAGATCCCACCGCGGCCGGCGCACCGGCGGCGGGCGGCGGGCCCGGCGGCGGCAATGAAGGCCACGGCATCGTCAGCATCGATTATTTAAATCCGGTCGCGCCGGTCAACAACGGCTTCGATACGATAGGCCCGGTCGTGGCGTTCAACGACATCGCCCCGCAAGTCCTGCTACTCGATCCGCGCCGCCTGCCTGCAACCGCGGACGGCGGGCTCAACCAACCGCCGATCGCGGTCGACGACGGCTCGAGCGGATTGCCGGCCGGCACGCCGGTGACCTTGGACGTGCTCGGCAACGACAGCGACCCGGATGGCAGCCTGGACCCGACCAGCGTGCAAATCGTCGGCACCGCCGCGCCCGGACAGTCACTAACGGTGGCCGGGGAGGGCGTGTGGAGTGTGGACCCCGTCAGCGGTGCGATCACGTTTACCCCAGCCGCCGGCTTCGTCGGCGATCCGACACCGATTCAATACAGCGTCGCCGACAATCTCGGCCTACGTTCCGATCCAGCCACGGTCAGTATCGACTACAACCTACCGCCGGTGGCCGGCGACGACGGCATCTCCGGCCTAGCTCCAGGCAACGCCGCGACATTAACCGTATTGGGCAACGACAGCGACCCGGACGGTAGCGTCGATCCGACCAGTATTCAGATTGTCGGCACGTCGGCGCCGGGCCAAGCGCTAGTGGTCGCGGGCCAGGGCACCTGGAGCATCGACCTCGGGTCCGGCACCATCACATTTACGCCGATCGCCGGCTTCATCGGCGACCCGATCCCGATTCAATACACCATCGCCGATAATCTGGGTTTGCGTTCGGAGCCGGCCACGGTCAGCGTCGATTACGCCCCGGCGGTCACGGCGCTCGATTCGGCCGTCGACGAAAGCGACGCCGACCGATCCGTGACAGCAGCATTGACGATAGACGGCGCGGCGCCGGCTTCGGTCACGTTGGCCGCCGTCGGCGCCACTTGGAACCCGGCGACGCAGACATTGACCGATGATGGCGGCCATTACACCGTGAAGGTCGAGAACGGCACCTATCAATTTACTCTGCTGCAACCGTTGACCCACACCGGCAGCGGCAACCCACTGGCATTCGACATCTCGGCAAGCTTGACCGCCGCCGATGGCAGTAGCGCGAATACCGATTTTACCGTAACGGTTTACGACGACGGCCCCACCGTGACCAATGCCAACGGTCAACTGAAAGATTCCGTCGGCGAAGCGTTAACGCAGTTGATCGATTACGACTTGGGATTCGACGGCTTGGGCAGTGTTACGCTGAACCTGCCCGAAATTTCCGCTGACGGCGCGCCCTGGCAATTGACGTCGGACGCCGACGCGGTCAGCTTCGCGGTTGCCGACACCAACGGGGACGGCTTGGACGAAATCTACGCCTTCATCGACAAAGGCCCTCAGGGATTGGATGCCAGCGACCGGATGGTGTTTACGTTGACGCCGACGCAAAACGGCTCCGCAATCGGCGATTACACGCTAACGCTCTACCAAGTACTGGATCTGCCCCCGGCCGATAGCGTGACGCTCGGCTTCGGCACCACCAGCACCGGGCCCGCCGGGCAAGTGGCGGTCGGCAATTCGCTGCTGGTGACGGGCAGCGACCTTAATGTCGCCAACGGTCACATCGGGATAGGCAACGCCAGCCTGGACAAGGGCGAATCGATTACCTACCAGTTCGGAACGGTCGATAACTTCGATGTATCCGTCAAACAATTGGTGAATTCGGTACAGTTGCAGGAATTCAACACCAATAGCGGCGCCGATGCGTTTCGCTGGACCGCCTATCGCGACGGCGCCGTGGTCGGTAGTAAGACTGTGAGTTTTACCGCGACAGCCGGCGGCGATTACGCGCCGGCGATCACCGTGGACGGCGGTTACGATACGCTGAAGATTCAGGTGATCTCCGGCGGTTTCGAGGTTGGCGGTCTGAAATACCTGAATCTACCCAACACCCAGCAGCTCGATTTGAAATTCGGTTTTACCGCGACCGATGGCGACGGCGACAGCGTGACCGGCAGCTTTACCGTCGATACCGGGGCCTTGCTCACGACACAATTGCAAACCCCGGCCAGCGTATTGGAACACCCCGATAGCTTGCACGCGCTGTCCACGCCGTAAAATCGAAACCTCCAGGCATAAAAAAACCGGCTCGCGCCGGTTTTTTTATGCTGACAGCATAACGCTAAATCAAATGCCGGCGTCCGCCAACGCCCAACACACCGAGCAAGCCGGTCGTAAACAGCCAAGTCGCGGCCGGCAGAGGTACCGCAGCCACCGAATAAGTCAGCGTCGCTTGCAAGGATGGCGGAAATTGGTCGGACAAGCCGCTGTTGAACAAATCCAGATCGACCCCATCGGACAAGGTCAATCGAATCACAACCCGACCGTCCTGAGTCCAGTTAACGATGTCGTCGCCGCTGATATCGAAACTTCTGGTCCAACGTACCCAAGAAATGTCGCCGCCCTCGGCGCCCAATTCGGTGGCCGTGCCGTAGCCGGTTTGCGGCCGCGCATCCCAATCGTAAAGATAGTAATCGTCGCCGGGGACGTAGCTGTCGAGCACGACGGCGTTGACCGATTCGTTGGCGGCGTCGATCGTGTAATCGCCGGTGGCGCTGATCGTGAACACGCCATCAATGAAGGTGGCGATGACGGCTTCTGGAATTTCGAAGTCGAAGGTTCTGGCGGTATTGCTCGGCGAGAAGACTTCAGAAGTGTAGGTAACCTGGTTGGGCGGGGTGTAGGTAACCGTGGTGGCATTCGCGTGAGAAGCGGCGAAGGCCATTCCCAGCAAGGCGAAGAGTTTGGATAACGTGGTCTGCATAAGGACTTACCCATGACTAAAAAGGATGGTCCAATTCTACGCGATCCGCGCTCGGCAGGCCACTGGACGAATGGGAAACTCGTCTCTTTACGATACGGAATGTTCGGTATCGGTCCGCAAGCGGCAAGCCGCCGCCGATTGCGATTTTTCGATCGCGGCGCAAAGCCAACAAATTGGCCGAAAGCCTCCCAAAAAAACATGCTTGCGCCGACCATTTCGGGTATCCTTTTTAAGCTCATCCCACGTTATTCCAGGTTCCGAAATGACCAACAATACCGACATTGCCGGCAAACACGATATCGATCCCGCAGAAACTCAGGAATGGATGGAGGCGCTACAGGCGGTCATCGAAAAGGAAGGCAGCGACCGCGCCAGCTACCTGATCGAAACCCTGCTTGAAACCGCCAGGCAATCCGGTCTGGATATACCCTTCTCCGCCAACACCCCCTACATCAACACGATCCCGGTCGATAAGCAGCCGAAGTATCCCGGCAACACCGATATCGAACGCACCGTCCGCTCCTACGTGCGCTGGAACGCGATGATGATGGTGTTGCGCGCCAACAAATACACCAATGTCGGCGGCCATATCGCCAGCTTCGCGTCGGCGATTACCTTGTACGACGTCGGCCAAAACCATTTCTGGAACGCCGCTTCGGACAAGCACGGCGGCGACCTGATTTTCTCGCAAGGCCATTCGGCGCCAGGGACTTACGCCCACGCCTTCTTGCTGGGGCGCTTGAGCGAGGCGCAAATGGACAATTTCCGCCAGGAAGTCGGCGGCAACGGCTTGTCGTCCTATCCGCATCCCTGGCTGATGCCGGAATTCTGGCAATTTCCGACCGTGTCGATGGGGCTGGGGCCGATCATGGCGATTTACCAAGCCCGCTTCATGCGCTACATGCAGGATCGCGGCATGACCAATACCGACGGCCGGAAAGTGTGGGCCTTCCTTGGGGACGGCGAGACCGACGAGCCGGAAACCCTGGGCGCGATCGGCATGGCCGGCCGCGAAAAACTGGATAACCTGATTTTCGTCGTCAACTGCAACCTGCAACGTCTGGACGGCCCGGTACGCGGCAACGGCAAGATCATTCAGGAATTGGAAGGCAACTTCCGCGGCGCCAACTGGAACGTCATTAAAGTCATCTGGGGCCGGCGCTGGGACGCCATCCTGGCGCGCGACAAGGACGGCTTGGTGGTCAAACGCATGATGGAATGCGTCGACGGCGACTACCAGACTTTCAAATCCAAGGACGGCGCCTATGTCCGGGAGAAGTTCTTCAATACGCCGGAACTCAAGGAACTGGTCAAGGATTACACCGACCGCGATATCTGGGAACTGAATCGCGGCGGTCACGACCCGATCAAGGTCTTCGCGGCCTACAACGCGGCGGCCAACCACCAAGGCCAGCCGACCGTGATTCTGGCCAAAACCATCAAAGGTTACGGCATGGGCGATTCCGGTCAGGCGCAAAACACCAGCCATCAGCAAAAGAAGATGAGTCTGGAGTCGATCAAAGCCATCCGCGACCGCTACCAATTGCCGATCAGCGACGAAGAACTACCCAATTTGCCCTATATCCGCTTCGCGGAAGACTCCGAAGAACTCAAATATTTGCGGCAACGCCGCGTCGATCTGGGCGGCTATTTGCCCGCGCGACGCCCTAAATCCTATCCTCTGGAAATTCCGGCTCTGCCGGCCTTCAAAGCCCTGCTGGAAGGCACCGGCGAAGGTCACGAGATTTCAACGACGATGGCCTTCGTCCGTATCCTCAACATCCTGGTCAAGGACAAGCAAATCGGCAAGCGGGTCGTCCCCATCGTGCCGGATGAATCGCGCACCTTCGGCATGGAAGGCATGTTCCGCCAGCTCGGCATTTGGTCGCAGGTTGGTCAGCTTTACACGCCGCAAGACGCCGAACAACTGATGTTCTACAAGGAAGACAAGCACGGCCAAGTGTTGCAGGAAGGCATCAACGAAGCCGGCGGCCTGTGCGACTGGATCGCGGCCGGTACCGCCTATTCGACCCACGGCGTGCCGATGATTCCGTTCTTCATTTACTACTCGATGTTCGGTTTCCAACGCGTCGCCGATTTGATCTGGGCCGCCGCCGATCAACGCACCCGCGGCTTCCTGCTGGGCGGCACCGCCGGTCGCACCACCTTGAACGGCGAAGGCTTGCAGCACGAAGACGGCCACAGCCATTTGGTGGCGGCGACCGTGCCCAACTGCTATTCCTACGATCCGACCTTCGCCTTCGAACTGGCCGTGATCGTCCACGACGGCTTGCGCCGGATGTATGTCGAACAGGAAGACATTTTCTACTACATCACCTTGATGAACGAAAACTACGATCAACCCGCGTTGGTCGAAGGTTCGGAAGCCGATATTCTGAAGGGCATGTATTTGTTCAAGAAAGGCCCGAACAGTAAAAAGCCGCGCGTGCAACTGCTGGGTTCCGGCACCATCTTTATCGAGGTCATCGAAGCCGCCGGATTACTCCACGACGATTGGGGCGTCGATGCCGACTTGTGGAGTTGCCCCAGTTTCACCGAACTGGCGCGCGACGGCCAAAGCTGCGAGCGCTGGAATCGACTGCATCCCACAGAAAAGCCGCGTACCACGCATATCGAACATTGCCTGGGCGGCGCCAAAGGCCCTATCGTCGCCGCGACCGACTATATGCGCGCCTTTGCCGAACAAATTCGGCCTTGGGTCAAACAACCTTACACGGTCTTGGGTACCGACGGCTTCGGCCGGTCCGACACCCGCGCCAATTTGCGCAGTTTCTTCGAGGTGGACCGCTACCACGTGGCCGTCGCCGCGCTGCACGCGCTGGCCCAAGGTGGCGAGTTCGACGCCGCGAAAGTCGAGGTGGCCATCGCCAAATACAATATCAATCCCAACGTCACCGCGCCCTGGTTGATTTAACGGCTGATTTAACGGAAAGCGACACATGAGTTCTTTAATCGAAGTAAAAGTCCCCGACGTCGGCAACGTGCCGGAAATCGACATCGTTGAGGTATTGGTCCAGCCCGGCGACGTCGTCGCCATCGAGCAGACCCTGGCGGTCATGGAAACCGACAAGGCGACCATGGACTTGCCGTCCAGCGCGGCCGGCATCATCAAGGCCGTACACATCAAGCCGGGCGACAAAGTCGCCGAAGGCAGCCTGATCGCCACCGTCGAAGTCGGTGAAGCCGCTGCCGTGCCCGCGGTTGCCGAGGCCGCGCCCGCGCCGGCCCCGGCGGGACCCGCCGAAGTCGTTCCCGCTCCGGTCGCCGAAGCGCCCAAACCCGAAGCGGCTAAACCGGCACCAGCGCCTGCCGCTCCGGTCGTTGCCAACGAAGGCTTCAAGCCTCACGCCACTCCCAGCGTGCGCTTGTTTGCCCGCGAACTCGGCGTCGATTTGAGCAAAATTCCCGCCGGTAGCGGCCGCAAGGGACGTATCCTACAAGACGACGTGAAAAACTTCGTCAAGCAAGTGATGACCTCGGCGCCGGCGACAACCGGCGGTGCCGGCATACCAGCAATTCCGGCCGTCGATTTCAGCCAGTTCGGCGAAATCGAGGAAAAACCGTTGAGCAAAATCAAACGCCTGACCGGCCAAAACCTAACCCGCGTCTGGCTCAACTTGCCGCTGGTGACTTACCATGATGAAGTTTCTATCGACGAGATGGAAGAATTCCGCAAATCCGTCAACGCCGGCCAAGGCAAGGACGGCGTCAAGCTGACCGGCCTGGTGTTCATCATGAAGGCGCTGGTCGCGGCGATGCAAAAGTATCCGGCGTTCAACAGTTCCTTGTCCCCGGAAGGCGACAAGCTGTACTTCAAGAAATATTTCCATATCGGCATCGCCGTCGATACCCCGAACGGTTTGGTGGTGCCGGTGATAAGGGACGTCGACAAGAAAGGCATTTTCCAACTGTCGACCGAGTTGGCCGAAATGAGCGAACTGGCCAGACTCGGCAAGTTGAAACCCGCCGACATGCAGGGCGGTTGCATGACCATTTCCAGCCTGGGCGGCATCGGCGGCACCGCGTTCACACCCATCGTCAACGCCCCGGAAGTCGCGATCCTGGGCGTGACTCGTTCCAAGGTGCAACCGGTCTGGAACGGAAAGGAATTCGAACCGAAACTGATGCTACCCTTGGACATCACCTACGACCACCGCGTCATCGACGGCGCCGAGGGTGCGCGCTTCATGGAAGCGTTGAAAGCCAATCTGGCGGATATACGGCGCTTGTTGTTGTAAACAACCAGGATCAACTTCCTTGGAGAGGTCAGTATGCAAACACTGAATTTAGAAAAACTACCGGACTTTGCCAGGCACGAATTGGAGGATTTTTATCAATTTTTGTTGCAAAAATACGCCGATCAACAACAAGACCCCAAGGAATCAGCGCCGCTAGCGCCTCGTTTGGTTAAACCATTCGAACCCCTGCCACGCGAAGCGGTTTATGAGCGTTAGCAGTTTTGTCGATTCCAACGTCTGGCTTTATGCTTTCATGGATGAAAGTTCGCCCAAACACCAGCAAGCTTTAACGGTTATCGCGCAGCCCGGCGTAACTCTCAGCACTCAAGTCGTAAACGAAGTCTGCAACAATCTGCTGCGAAAAGCCGGATACACTGAGCAAGAGATTCGGCAAACCGTGGAAAATTTCCGGCAACGTTATCCGATACATGCCGTCACATTGGATGATGTACGCCGGGCCTCCGAATTACGCGAATCGTTCAGTTTGTCCTATTGGGATAGTTTGGTGGTCGCCTCGGCAATTGCTGCCGATTGCCGAATTATTTACTCGGAAGATATGCATCATGGTTTAAACATAAACGGTTTACAGCTACTCAACCCTTTTGTTTAACTTTCCCCGCAACCTCGGTTAGCGAAGCGTAACCGAGATTTAAGCGTCAAGTCCTGGCAAAAATGCTTCATTCCCGCGATTACGCGTCGCTAAACGCGACTACGCGGGCTGTCTTCTATCGGCTTCCACCAAAATGGATAATACTCAATACAAATAATGAATGATGTTAGAATCCAGCTCGCTCGACTAAACCTGCTTCTGAACCTATCGGCCGAGCTCCGCTGGAAAGCCAGCGTGTTGTAGCGAAGATAACGGCGCTTGAAACCATTTTCTATTTCAAAAGTACAAGGAAAAATGATGCATCCCCGCACAAGTATTTTGTTTCGTAATATCTGTTTCGCCGCCAGCTTGTTGGCAATGATTGACAACGTTCATGCCGGAAAAGTGGTAACTGGTGCCACAATATTGGATAGCGAAAAGTTTGTAATCAACTCCGCAACCAGTTCCCTGGCTTATAACCCTGGGACGATTTCGTTTGAAATCGGCATGTCACCCACAGTCAATTATTAGCTGAGCGGCTCGTTTGATGCTACTGTCTGGACTCTGGATGGAAGTAGCAACACTTGGCTGACCATCAGCAATCTCAACCTGTCTACAAGTAACCTGCCAAGCGGTTTTCAAATGCCGGATTTCATCAATAGCCAGCTTACGGGTCCTGCTTTTTCCGGTGGCGGCAACCCCTGTGCATACTTCCCATACGGCGGTTCTTGTTATGCCATTGGGAGCTTTCCTTCTATCGTAGGACAACTACAAAACGGCTCCATCAGCTTCAATGCTTTTTTTCCGGTTGGCGTGGCTATTTACGGCGGCGGGTCCACATATCAGATCAATGCGACGGCAGCCGTGGTACCGGTCCCAGCCGCTTTCTGGTTATTTGCGTCTGTATTGGGACTTTGCGGATTTAAGGTTCGGCAACAAACGGTCTCGGTAGATCGAGGCTAGGTGTTACTCGGAAGGCGGAACGCATTAGCAATTCCGTCTTCCGTACACAGACAATCGACGTATCGCCTAACGGCATCCTCCCTACCTTACAGTCACTCTTCCGGCCGGACTATTCCCCCTGACCGCCTCGTTATACATGTCGAAGCCGCTGGCCGGCGGTATCGCAGCATTACCGGGACGGCCGACTTTCCAAACTTGGTATAAGGTTAAATCCCCACCGGGTTGTAGCTTGGCGACGCGAACGATGCGGTCCGGGTAGCGCTGGGTTTCCTTGACGTTGGCCCAATAGTTGTCGTCGCTGGCTTGCAATTTGGCGTCGGCCAAGTAGGTTTGGTCGTTCTCCTGGCCTTCCGCCAACGCCGGAATTCCATCTTCGACGACGACGAATTCGCTGCCGGTTGGCAAACGACCCGGCTCGTCGTTCCGCTTGATTCGGAGTTCGCTGATCACCACATCGCCGAGGCTTAGCGGCTGGTTCAAGTCGATCGATTCGTTGCCGCTCGACGTGATGCGGCGAAAAGCCCGCTCGACGGTCAGACCGGCCGCGCGAGCGCTAACCGCCGGATACGGCACATCGACTTGCAAGCTGGCCGAGGCCACGTCGGTGTCGTTTAACTCGGCGATGCGGATGTCGGTCAGTTCGCCGGCCGCCGGCAATGAGTCGAAACGCCCCAGATAACCGCCGGGTATTCGATTCAAATTACCCAGCACGCGGCCGGCCGCGCTGGCTTTCAAGGACCTTGCCTTGGCGTTTTGCGCGGCGGCGGCTTCCTTGCTGAGTAGTTCGCGGGTGTTGAAGATCACTTGGGCCGTGTCGTAAGTCGAAGTCCAATAGCCGTGTTGCTGAGTTTGCAGCAGCAGGCGTTTGAGTTTGGTTTCCAGAGCCTGAGGTAGTTCACCGGCCGTAAACAAAACACCTAGTCCTTCGGAAACCACGCTGGGCAATCCGAAGCCAAAACCCAATCGGCCATACAACTCGCCGCGCGAGGACTGATAAGTACCCGGATCAATCGCGTCCAAGGCTTGTTGCAAGCGGGTAACCAAGCGTTTTTGCAGATCGGATTTGTCCTGCAAGGCTTGATTGAAACTGTGCCAGCTAATGGTTCGATAGGCGGTCACCAAGCGCAGCGCGGCGGTCAAGTCGGCGATGCCGGCCCGATCGTCGGCATACACTCGGGCGACGAAATCGGCCTGCTGTTGCCATGGGCCTTGGTAAATATAAGTGGCGGCGGTGTAGCCGGCCAGCGTAAAACCGTCCGAAGCTTGGTTGCTGGCGGCCTGTCGCTCCAGCCAGACCACGCCTTTCCCGTAGGCGGAGGCGGCGCCGTCGATCTTCAGTTCTTCGGCGTATTTCAAGGCCTGCATCGCAATCAAGGTAACCGGTACACTCGCGGCGCTGTCGTTGGGCCACAATCCGAAACCGCCGTCGGCTTTTTGGTTTTGTATCAATTTGCGGATACCCAGAGCGGCATTTTGCTTGGCACGCTGCAAGGGCTTTTCGAGCGGTCCGAGTTGCTCGGCTTTCAAACCGGCCCGCTCGATCAAGTCCAGCAGCACCAGATTCGGCACCGTGCTATGCGCCAATTGTTCGGTACAGCCGTAAGGGTATTGCGCCAGCATGGCCGCTGCTTGCAAGGCCGCGCCGAGCAAGCCGGAATTGACCCGCACCGTCAGTTGCTTGGCTTGGGCTGGTTCCGGAATATCGAAATGCAAACCGCCATCGCGGCGTTCGGCTGCATAGACTTGCGGTAGCGCGGCCGGCTGAATAGGCAGATCGAAGGTCTCGGTACCACCGACCTTGACCGGCGCCGGCGCGGTCAAGCTCACCCTCAGGGACGCGTTGCCGGATTCGACGGCCGCCCGTAAACGCAGCGGCCACAGTTGTTCGGCCTTGCCGGCCAGTTCGGCCGCCCAGGCAAGCTCACCGCTTTGTCGCTGCAGCGATTCCGAAAGACTCAGATCGCCGGTCAGCTTAACCGGATCGGCCAAGTGGTTGGTCAACTTCACGGCCAATTCGACTTCGTCGCCGCCACGCAAAAATTGCGGGCCGACGGTATCGACGGCGATGTCGGTCTTGGTGCGAAATTGGCCGGTCGTTTCGCCGAGCCGGCCGTCCTTGTCGCTGGCGATCGCGGTGACCAGCCATTCGGTGACGTTGGCAGGCATATCGACATCGATAGCGGCAACCCCGTTGGCATCGGTAACGACATGCGGAAACCAGCCGGCGGTATCGCGCATCGCTTTCTTCGCCAGCTTGCTTTGACTTTTCAAGGCACTCAGCGCGAAATTGGGTTTGCGTAACAAATCGGCGTAACCGTAGCCTTGCAGGTCATCGGAGTAAAAAGTGGATAAATTGCTGCGTTGCAGCGGGTAGAAAAAGTCGAAAATGCCGGGCCGGAATTCAGCTTGCACCGCGTAAACGGCGCGATCGACAATGGACACCGCCAATTCGGTGTCGGCGGCCGGCGTGCCGTCGGCGCGCTTGACTTGAAGTTTGATTTGGGTCGGCTTCAGCGGCTCGGCTTCGGCTTGGGCCGGTTCGATGGCGATTTGCAAACGCTTGTCCCACGGCACGATTCTGAAACCCAGCGTCTGTTCCTTAAATTTGCCGCCAGCCACCGGCACGGTCACCGTATGGTAAAAGCCGGTACCAAATTCGGGTTTGGCGGTCACGTCGAACCATCGACTGCGGCCTTGCACCTGAGCGCTACGGCTATCGAACAACTTGGCACCCGCCACGGTTTCCCAGATTGCCCCGCGCTCGTTATTTCCCCAGGCCTTGGGCAGCAGCGCGAAGATCCTGGCTTGCTCGCCGGGGCTGAGAATAGTGGTCGGCGTGTACAACTCCAGTTCCGGATTGTCCGCCACCGCTTCGCCACCGCTGCCGGCGACAATCAAGGTTGCCGCTTGCGACTCCGCGGCATGGTTCATCAATCTGCCGGCCAAGGTTTCCAAGCGGGCGACCGCCGACAAGCGACCGTATTGTTGCAGGGCCGGGATCGTCAATACTTGCTGGCCGCGTTCGTCGGTTTGGAATTCCAGTTTGACCAGACCGCGCTTAACCGAACCGGGTTGGTCGATCAAAACATCGACCACGCCACCGGCCCCGGCGGCGGGTTTGCCGTCCGGATAGCTGGTTTGCAGCAACAGTTGCAGATCGTTGTCGCCAACCGCCGCGACGGTTTTATTGAAGCGTAACGCCGGCTGGGCTTCCGACAGGGTCGCGTACAGGTTGTCGGTCAAAATCGCACTGCCGCCGGCCGTATCCTGGGCGCGCACCATCAGGGTATAAATCCATTCCTGTTCGGGTTTGGGCTGTTTGGCATCGGCTTGAGCCTCGACCGGCACCGTGAATTCGAAGCTGCCGTCGCCGTTTTCGGCCAGTTTGGCGGCGGTTTCCCACGGGTTGCTGGCATCGACGGCTTGACGCGCTTCGATCGAACTGAACAATCGCTGCGGCTGGCTCAGCGGTGCCGCGGATTTGATCTGACCAAAATAATCGTTGCCGGTCGTCAAACCGGCGCCGGCCTCGCTGACGAACTGCGGCACCTCGAATTTCTTACGGTACAGAAACACCTCGAACTTGACGTTTTGCGGTACGCCGCCGCTATAGCGCTTGGCGCGGAATTTCAAGTTGAAAGGTTGACCGGGTTGCACGCTGGAACTGCGATCCAGCCATTCCAGATAAAAAGTCGGCTTGATGTAATCGCGCACCCTGAATTCGCCGCCGTAGGCTTTTTGGTCGATCTGGGCCAGCAAGCGGTACAAGCCGGGCGTCTGTGCGGGGTCCAAATCGAAGCTGCCGGAAAACGAACCGAAATCGGTCAACAGGGTTTGGCCTTGCAAACCGGTGGCGTTGCCGTCGGCGCGCAGCAACGAAACGTCGGTTTGCCTGGATTGAAACGCCGGTATTTGCAACCGTCCATCCTGCATGTTGCGGACGATACCCTTGTAGAAAAAGGTTTCGCCGGGCTTGAAGATCGGCCGGTCGGTCATGACAAACACCGCGTCGTCCTTGGCCTGAGTCGGTAGAAAGTCCGTCGCGGTCAGCGCGGTGCGCGGTGCTTCGCCCGGCTTGCCGGCCGGCGCATCGACCCTGACCAGCAATTTGCCGTCTAGAATTCCGTCGGGGTTGTCGAAACGCAATTCGCCGACGGCATCGGAAGCACCCGGGATCGCCCGCCAACGCCCACGGCCGTCGCGAACGCTGACCTTGGCGCCGGCCACCGGTTGCAGATCGCGGTTCATCGTCCGCACCAGCAATTGCTCGCTGGATTGCTTGACCTGTACCGCCAGACTGCTGACCTGAATCAAACATTGCGCCTCGGTTTTACCTTGCACGGCCTGCAATAAATATAGGCCGTCGGGCAAGGGCTCGAGCGCGACTTGCCTAACCTTGTAACGGTTTTCACTCCAGGCGTCTTCGTTAAACCACCAACCCAAATCGTGGGTTTGCCGGCCGTTGCGTTGCAAATCCAGATAGCTTTCCCTGACGACGCTAAAACCTTTAGGCGCCGCGACCAAAATCTGTTGCGGCACCGAGACCAGCGGTTTTTCGGTGACGGTCAATACCGAGCCGCTAAAGTTGGTTTCTTTCAACGCCTTGCGGAACTCCACATCCAACAGGCCGCGCAACAGCTTCAACGGCGATTGGGCGTTATTCAGACCCTTGGCGAAATAGTGGCCCGGATTGAGTTCGTTAACGGGTTGTTCGTAACTGCGACTGACATTGAATTGACCATCCAAAAAGTTTTCCAGGTTGTCGGCTTTCAATACCCGAAGCAACATGGGCTGGTCGGTGACGGTGTAATCGAGGCGTACGGCCAGCGACTCGGTATTGGAAAAGCTGCGCTCGGCGGTCAGGTAAAAGGGACTCCCGGCCCAGGCTGGTCCGGCGCAAGCCAGCGTCAGCAAGCCGGCGAGGGTCCAGCATAGCCCGATTGAGAGCGCGACGACGTGGGGATTATCGGGGACCGCGGCCGGACAAATTGAAAATACCCATCGAGCGAAAGCTCGAATCGACGAGTCCGCCCGTCTACCTGGACCGAAAATATCCAACATGTCCCTTCCTCCCCGTTCTATCGCCCGAACTTCGAATGCGCCGCATTCGACGCTGCGTTAACAGCAAAGCCGCCGGCGCCAATCGCGACGGCGATACCTAACCCGCCAACTGCGTCGGCCGGCTTTTGGCCGTTAATGTTAGCAGGCCGAAGCGCGGCTTGCCGCGTTCGACCCGAGGAGAAAACCGCGCCGCTCGGCACCGACCCAAATTCCGGGGCGCCTGAAAACGCCGAATCAGGTGATCACGTCAGGTGCGTTACGGCCGGTACGCCGTTTGACTTCGCAAAACTGCTCGGCGAGCGCGATCAAATCGGCCAAGGCTTCTTGAGCATCCTGATCGTGTTTGGCGACGTCGCGTTCGTAACGCTCCAGATAGATTCGCAACGTGGCGCCCACCGTACCGGTGCCCGACAAACGGAACACGATACGCGAACCGTTGGCGAAGCCGATGCGTATGCCTTGCGCGCTGCTGACGCTGCCGTCCACCGGATCGGTGTAGCTGAATTCATCGGCGTATTTGACCGTGTAATCGCCCCAACTTTTACCGGGCAAGCCGTTCAGAAGGCCGCGCAAGTGGTCGAATATTCCGTTGGCGATATCGCTATCGACGGCCTCATAGTCGTGCCGGCAATAGATGTCGCGGCCATACGTTTGCCAATGTTCGCGGACGATATCGGCGACCGGCTGGCGTTTGCGGGCGATCAGGTTCAACCAAAACAAGACCGCCCACAATCCGTCCTTCTCACGCACGTGGTTGGAACCCGAGCCGAAGCTTTCTTCGCCGCAGATCGTGATTTTGTCGGCGTCGAGCAAATTGCCGAAAAATTTCCAGCCGGTTGGGGTTTCGTAACAGGGCAGACTGAGTTTGTCGGCGACCCGATCGACAGCCTGGCTGGTCGGCATCGACCGGGCAACGCCGCTGATACCCTTGGCATAGGCCGGAATCAGTTTGGCGTTGGCGGCCATGATCGCCAAACTGTCGCTGGGCGTGACGAAAATGTTGGCGCCCATGATCATGTTGCGGTCGCCATCGCCGTCGGATGCCGCGCCGAACACCGGGGCGTCCGCCCCGAGCATGAGTTCGGCCAGTTCATGAGCATGCGCTAGATTCGGGTCAGGGTGACCGCCGCCGAAATCTTCCAGCGGTACGGCATTGAATACTGAACCCAGCGCCGCGCCGAGCTCCTCTTCCAATATTTTTTTGGCGTAGGGACCGGTGATGGCATGCATGGCATCGAACTTTAGCGTGATCAAACCGGCGGCAATGCTTTGTTTAATCAATTCGAAATCGAAAATGTCGGCCATCAACGCGGCGTAATCGGCCACCGGATCGATGATGCTAACCTTTACACCGGCGATTTGTTGCTCGCCAAGCGTATCCAGATCGATGTCCGCAACCTCCGCGCTCCGATATTCGGCAATAACTTTGGTATTAGCGTAGAGTGCATCGGTGAACTTCTCCGGGGCCGGGCCGCCGTTGCCGACGTTGTACTTGATGCCAAAATCTTCGTCAGGTCCGCCGGGATTGTGACTAGCCGATAGAACTATGCCACCGAAGGCTTTGTATTTCCTGATAATATTCGACGCGGCAGGGGTGGACAATAAGCCGCCTTGGCCTATAATGAGCTTACCGAAACCGTTGGCGATCGCCATTTTGATGATGATCTGAATGGCTTGTCGATTGAAATAGCGACCGTCTCCGCCGATGACCAGGGTGTCGCCTTGGAAGCCGTCCAAGCTATTGAATATGGATTGGACGAAGTTTTGCAGATAATTCGGTTGTTGGAAAACGCTTACTTTTTTCCGTAGCCCCGATGTGCCGGGCTTTTGATCGTCATAGGCAGTGGTTTTGGTGATTGTTATTGTCATATGCTACCCTTTGTTTTACCGCGTTTCGAAAGGGTTAAATTACACCAAAACCCCGGTTATTTACAGATTGCCATGCTGAAGAAAAAATTATCGAAAGTTTTTGTCCTAATTGGCTGTCTAGGGTCCTCGGTAAGTCTGGCATCGGACGTCTGGCTGCTGGTCGATACCGAAAAGCTGAACATGGAGGTCAAGAAAGGTGAAAAAACGCTTGCCGTGCTGGAAAACATCGCCATCGGCCGTAGCGGCGCGGGCAAGAAAAGCCATCGCGGCGACGATGTGACACCGCTCGGCAACTACCGTATCGGCTGGATCAATCAGAAAAGCTCGTTTCGTAAGTTTTTCGGCTTGACCTATCCGGATGTCGACCACGCCGACGAAGCCTTGAAACAAGGCAAAATCGATTTGGGCACCTACGAAGCCATCGCCCGGGCGCATACTGCCGGCCAAATTCCGCCGCAAAACACCGAATTGGGAGGTCAGATTGGTATCCATGGCTTGGGTAGTGCCAATCTCGCCATTCATAAAACCACAAACTGGACACACGGATGTATCGCATTGACTAACGAACAAATAGACTTGTTGAGTCAATGGGTGGAAAAAGGGACGCTTGTCACCGTGAAATAATGTTGGTAAAAACCAAAAAAATGTTGGACAATTGCCACCGTTTTTTCATTTTATTTTTTGAAACCACAATCAAGGGGAAAACACCATGATGAAAGCCATTAAATTATCAGCAGTTGTTGCCGTTGCAGCTCTGGCTACTGGTTGCGCCAGCACTTCAGATATCGAAAACCTGCAAGGTCAAATCGACAGCCTGAAACCACAAGTTTCCGCTGCCTCTGCTGACGCCGCTTCCGCCAAAGCTGCCGCTGCCGAAGCTGCTGCTAAAGCTGCCGCTGCCGAAGCCGCTGCTAACCGTGCCGCTCAATATGCTCAAGATACCAACAGCAAATTGGACCGCATGTTCAAAAAATCACAACACAAATAAGCTTTATTATTTGAGTTGCCGATTAAAAAAGCCCGTGAACCGAAAGGTTCACGGGCTTTTTTTGTTGTCCCGAGTTAGCGGTCAGTGCGCCTGACTTTGTACGATAGCCGGCGTTTGCACGGGTCTCTCGTAAATCGCAATCGGAATGCCGCTGGCTTTTTCGAGAGCGGCTTTCAAAATCGCCCCCTTGATGACCGGCATCTTTCCGCCATTGGCTTGTTCGATTAAATCCAATGCCACATGCAAGCGCTGCTCGAAAGTCGCGGGCGTCTCTTCCATTTGCGGATAGGTTTCCAGATACAAGGTATCGTGATACCAGCCAACCTTGATCGGCTGATTGACAATATTGACCGTGGTACCGGTTTTCACCATCGGGAAGAACTGCTCGATATCGGCGGGATACATCCTGATGCAGCCATGGCTGACGCGCATGCCGACGCCATTGGTTTTGTTGGTGCTATGGATCAAATAACCGGGAATACCCAGGCGAAACGCGTACAACCCCAACGGGTTGTCGGGACCGGGCGGGTAATACGGCTCCAGAACATCGCCATCGGCCAAATGTTCGGCAATGATGGACTTAGGCGGCGTCCACGATGGCCGCTCGGTTTTACCGAGAATCCGGGTTTTCCCAAGCGGCGTTTTCCAGTCGTCCTCCCTGCCTATGCCGATCGCATACGTCACTACCTTGGTAGCGTCCGGAAAGTAGTAAATTCGCATTTCCGGCAAATTGATCACAATCCCTTCGCGGGGCGCGTTAGGCAATAAAAAACTGCTGGGAATACGCACCTGAGCGCCGGCGCCCGGCAACCAGCGGTCGACGTAAGGGTTGGCCAACACAATTTGATCCTGCCCCAGCCTGAAATTGACGGCGATATCGATCAACGTGTCTTCTTGTTTGGCCGCAACATATTTGACCTCGTGCGGCGGATTGCCGATCAGGCTATCGCCGGGCCGGTCCGGCGGCGGCAAGGTCAAGGCCGAGGCCGACGGGACGGCCGCGACCACACCTATCAACAGGCTTATCAATAATCGGGTTTTCATTGAACCTTACCTTCAACGTTAAATAATTCGAGCAGACGCGGCAGGAACTGGGCAAGTTCCGCTGTCATAATCGAAAAATCGGCATCGAATTGCTCGACTTCGTCGAACGCCTCGATATTCGCGGCTTGTTCCTGCACTAAATCCAGGAATTTCAGGCGCTTAATCGCCAAATTCTCGTCGAGCACAAACGATAGCCTATCCGTCCAATTCATCGCTAATTTAATGACTTGTTTTCCGGTATCCAAATGATTTTTGATCTCCGGCAAACCCAGGTCGTGGCGCTTGCAGCGAATAATTGCGCCCTCTTCCTCGGGCGAGCGCAATTCGCATTCGTCTTCGATGACAATGTCACCAGGGGCTTGGTTTGATAGCAGCCACCGGGTCATCACGCTGGAGGCCATGCCGTTGCCGGCAATCGGCGTCACCGGCAACGAGCCCAGGCATTTGCGTAACAGGCTCAATAAGTCCTCGGCTTTCTTCGCCGAGGCAGCGTCAACAACCAGCCAACCACCTCGACTGTCGATGTAGGCATAGGTCTTTTTGGAAAAGGAAAAGGCTCTCGGCAATAAATCAAAAATTAATTCGTCCTTCAGCCGACTGCGCTCCTTGGCCGGCAGTTTGCGAGCTTCACGCTCTTCGATTTCAGTAATCCGATCCTGTAGCATCTCGTTAACGACCGAACCGGGAACCACCTTTTCCTCTTTCTTGGCGCAAACCATCAAAAAGCCATTGTTGACGTGCGCGAGGTCGTCGGACGCCCGCCCCAACGGCGAAGTCCAGCCGAAACTGAAGGTGTCGTGGCTACCACATGGCTTGAAAGGAGACTCAGCCAGTTTTTGTTGCACGGCGTCGGCGGACAACTCGAACGGCTCGGAAAACCGATAGACGGCAAGATTCTTAAACCACATGAAAAGACTCTGTCAAAAACCGGCCATTATCGCAAATTTGTTGAATCCTTAGAACTGGCCAATTGGGGAAACCGCCGAATCGTCCAAGTCGGACGGATCGCTTCATTATCAGTTATTCACATTTAGCCATTAAAGACGAGACTGTAAAAAAGCTTGACAAAATAACTCGTTGAATTCAAAAGGGTAAAGTCAAGCCATTGATAAATAATGTATTTTTATTGGCCAATTTCTGTACAATTTAAGCTCGCTTCAGGAAAACCGGGGAATTCGACCGGAAATCGTCGCTCAACTCACAGACTTATCCACAGCTTCTGTGACTATCCGGACTTTTCCCTGCCGGGGCAATCATTTATCGGCGACAACTCCCTGACTATCCTAAAGCGCCGGACAAAACCGAACCATGGCTTTCCATCAGGTTTGTTAAGATATGCCGAACACGGCACTCCGGCCGCCGTCTGTCGGCCGCAACTGGGGCGACACCATGCTTTCCACTTGGGAAAATCTGCTGATTGGCGCCATGGCGCTTTTGATTTTATTCTGGATGCAACCCGGCATCAAAGCCGCGTTGGCCCGCAGCCGGCAAGCACCATCCGACTGGGGCGGCTTGATCGTGCCGCTCGTCATGGTCGTGATGTTTGTGCTGTTCCTCATCGCAATGGTTTGAAATGAACGAAGAATTTTATCTGGAAGACGAAGACGACGAAGTCGAGTATTACGCGGTACGCCCAAACAAGACCCGCATCAAAAAGGAAATCGCCGAAGTGTTTGCGATGGCCGAGGAAATCTGTGGCTTGTCGGCAGCCCAAATCGCCGAATTCGAACTGCCGGAGCCGATAGAGCAAGCCTTGCGTGATGCCGGCAAAATGGGGCAAAACGCCGCCAAGAAGCGTCTGCTGAAATACATCACCGCGCGGATGCGCGAACTCGACACCGACTCGATCCGCGAAAAGCTGGACCGCCTCAAAAACCGCAGCGCTCATGCGGTGCGCGAGCACCACCAGGCCGAACGCTGGCGCGACGCATTATTGGCCGACTCCGGTAACGGTCAAATTACCGAATTGGTCGGCGAATATCCGGACGCCGACACCCAGCATCTGCGTCAGTTGCAACGCAATGCCCAAAAGGAAGCGAAGGATGGCAAACCGCCGAAGGCCGCAAGGCAGCTGTATCAATACTTGAAACAGCTGATCGCCGATGCCGGCGCGGCCTACCAAAGCGAATCCGACGACGACACCGAAAGCATCGAATGAGCCCGAACGGGTCCACCTCAGCGACCGGCCACGCGCATTTGCGCTAAAATCCAGGCCTGCCGCCTAGCGACATAAGCGCTGGGTCTATCGGCTTTCAGCAGTAGAGGATTCGGCAGCGTCGCGGCCAACAACGCGGCTTGCGCCGGCGTCATCCGTTGGGCGGGAACGCCGAAATAGCGGCGGCTGGCCGCTTCGACGCCGAATAAATGATCGCCGAATTCGGCGATGTTCAAATAGATCTCGAGTATTCGCTGTTTGCTCCAGAACGCCTCGATCAGCACGGTAAACCAAATCTCCAGCGCTTTTCTGGCCCAATTTCTCGCCGGACTCAGAAACAAATTTTTCGCGACTTGCTGACTGATCGTGCTGGCGCCCCGCAGTTTGCCGCCGCGCGCATACTGCGACCATGCCTTGCCGATTGCCTCGACATCGAAGCCGTTGTGCTGAAAAAACAATTGATCTTCCGAGGCCACCACCGCCGCATAGGCATGCGCGGATATGCGCCGGCCATCGACCCACTGCCGGGCAATCGGCCGATAGTCTTTTCCAGCCAACCAATCTTCCCAATGCCGGTTCAACATGAAAGCCGAGGTTGGCGGCGGTAAGTAGCGCAATACCGCGACGCTCAGCACCGACCCCACGACGAAAGCGGCAATCGCATAGCCGAATCCCCGTTTCAGAGAACCCCACCACGCTGAAGCCGCGGCCGGCCGAAAGCGGCGAGCCGGGGTGCGGTAACGTTCGGGATGTCGGAAATGTCTCAAGCTAAGTTCGGCGTCGGTGAATTTCCCGGACATTATCCATGATTCGCGCCAGAGCGAACGAAGTGCGGGAAATGCCGCTACGATTTGTATTTTTTACGGAATTTAACATAGTTTTTAACAAATGCCGTGTCGAGCGGTCTGGGTATCCCGCATCGCGCTTGGCCTGGTTGTTTTGGCATAGCACTTGCTTAAGTAAAGGCGGCATCAAGGATGTTAAGTTCTCTCCCCCGTGAACATGGAAAACAACGACGCCAAGGAATACCTGGATAAAAGCTCGGACATCGGCTTTTATCCAGGCAGGGACGACCCATCATGCCAACCGCTCCCAAACAGCGCATCCAATCTCGGTCCTCGCGCCGATTCGCAGTATCATCCGAACTTTGCGATTTCGTCCTAGACCGCCATGAAAAATCACCATCGCTTGTTGCTTGGCCTCGTGCTGGGCGCCGCGGCCGGATTGATCGGCCACGAATACGCCGGCTGGTTGCCGCTGCAACTGAGCGTTCGCTATGTGCTGGAACCGTTGGGGCAAATCTTTTTGCGGCTGATTTTCATGGTCGTGGTGCCGATGGTCGTCAGCGGCCTGATACTGGGGGTATTCCAACTCAGCAGCCACCACGGCCTGGCGCGGGTAGCGCGGCGCACGCTGCTATTCACGTTGTTGGCCAGTTCCGCATCGGTTGCGATCGGTATTAGCCTGGTGAATATTGCCGAACCCGGTGTCGGCGTCGAAATTCCCCAAAGCGGCGAAACCACGGCGGTCGGCGGCATCCGCCGAAACGCCGAACAAGCCAAACCCATCGAACAAACCTTGTTGGATATTATTCCGAAAAATCCATTCGCGACCGCCTCGCAAGCGTTGGAAGGCGAAATGCTGGCGCTGATGTTTTTCTCGCTGGTGTTCGGCGCGGCCTTGGCCACGATCACGGCCGGCAAGGCGTCGCGTTGGGTCGAATTGCTGGAAGAAAGCTATACCGCCAGCTTGGTCGTCGTCGACTGGGCGATGCGTCTGGCGCCGTTGGCGGTATTCGCGCTGGTGTTTCAATCGACGTTCAAATTCGGCCACCACATTTTGGTGTCGCTGGGATTTTACGTGGCCGTTGTCGTCGGCGGCTTGCTGCTGCAACAAGCTCTGGTGTATTCGGCATTGTTGAAAACCTTTACCCACCGCTCGCCGCTGGCGTTTTTTCGGGATTGTCGGGAAGTGTATCTGTACGCTTTTGCGACCGCGTCGTCCAATGCCACACTGCCGCGCTCGCTGGAGCTGGCCGAGCGCGATTTGGCGATCAAACCGGAAATCGCCCGCTTCGTGCTGACGATAGGTTCGACCGCCAATCAAAACGGCACCGCGCTGTTCGAGGGCATTACCGTGCTGTTCCTGGCCCAGGTCTACGGGGTCGATCTGTCGATGGCCGAACAGGTTAGAGTGGTGATGATGGCGATATTGGCCGGCATCGGCACCGCCGGCGTACCGGGCGGCTCGCTGCCGCTGATTATGATTTTGACGCAACAGGTCGGCATTCCGGCCGAAGGCATGGGGCTGATCCTGGGTGTGGACCGCTTCTTGGATATGTGCCGGACTACCCTAAACGTTAGCGGCGATTTGGTGATCGCCGCCTTGGTGGACCAGCCCGAACCGGCCGAGGCCGAGTAAACCACCGGCCGGGATATGCCGCGCGACACGCGAGTTTCGCGCCAATCGCCACCGGTCTGTGATATTCAACACTTGCAGGGCCTGATTCGGCCCTGTATCGTTGCCCGAATCTTTGCGCCGATAAGCTCACATGTCCGATTCCGCCACACACAAACTGATCCTGGTCGACGGTTCGTCGTTCCTGTTCCGCGCCTTTCATGCCGTTCCGCCACTGACCAATGCGCAAGGCGAACCGACCAACGCGATTTACGGCGTCTCCAACATGCTGCGCAAGCTGATCAACGATTACAACACGCCGTATTTCGCGGTGGTGTTCGACGCGCCGGGCAAGACTTTTCGCCACGACATGTACGAGCAATACAAGGCCCATCGCCCGCCGATGCCGGACGATTTGCGGGTGCAAATCCAACCCTTGCACGAACTGATCCGGGCGTTGGGATTACCGCTGATTATCGAGCACGGCGTCGAGGCCGACGACGTGTTGGGCTGCTTGGCGCAAAGCGCGGCCCGCCAGGGCTTCCAGGTCGTCATTTCCACCGGTGACAAGGACATGGCGCAATTGGTCAACGATCAAATCATCCTGGAAAATTCAATGACCAATACCCGGATGGACATCGCCGGCGTGATCGACAAATTCGGCGTCAAGCCCGAGCAAATCATCGATTATCTGGCCTTGATGGGCGACGCGGTCGATAACATTCCCGGCGTGCCCAAGGTTGGCCCGAAGACCGCCGCCAAGTGGTTGCAGGAATACGGTACGCTGGACAATCTGATCGCCCACGCCGGCGACATCAAGGGCAAAATCGGCGACAACCTCCGCGACGCGCTGGGCCAGTTGCCGCTATCGCGCGAGCTGACCACGATCAAATGCGACGTGGCGCTGCATTACACGCTGGACGACCTGAAACGCAAGGAACCGAACATCCCGGCCTTGAAAAACCAGTTGGGGCAACTCGGCTTCAGCAGCTGGCTAAAGACCTTGAACGGCGACGCCGCGCCTTCGACTACCGCAGTTTCCGACGTTGCCGAGAGCCTGGACGGAAACGCTGGAGCAAGCTCCGAATCCGCCGCCGCGTTGACCAGAGAGTATCAAACCATCCTCGATCAAGCCGATTTCGAGTCCTGGCTGGCGGCGCTCGCGCGAGCCGATCTGTTTGCGTTCGACACCGAAACCAGCAGCCTGAATTACAGCGACGCGCAAATCGTCGGCGTCTCGTTCGCGGTGGAAGCCGGTCGGGCCGCCTATTTGCCGTTGGCGCACGATTATCCGGACGCGCCGGCCCAACTCGACCGGGAAAGTGTGTTGGCGGCCTTGCGGCCACTGTTGGAAGATCCCGCGAAAGCCAAGCTCGGTCAAAACCTAAAATACGACGCCCACGTGCTGGCCAACCACGGCATCGCGTTGCGCGGCATCCGCCACGATACGATGCTGGAATCCTACGTACTCAATAGTACCGCCACCAAGCACAATATGGACGACCTAGCCAAGCACTACCTCGGCGTCGAAACCATTCATTTCGAAGACGTGTGCGGCAAGGGCGCCAAGCAGATCGGCTTTGCCGAGGTCGCCATCGACCAAGCCACCGAGTATGCCGCCGAAGATGCCGACATCACCTTGCGTTTGCACCAAACCTTGTCGACGCAATTGCAACGGCAACCCGGTCTTTGGACGCTGTATAACGAAATCGAAGTGCCGCTGATCGACGTGTTGACCCGCATCGAAGCCAACGGCGTATTGATCGATAGCGATATGCTGGCGCAACAAAGCCAGGAACTCGCCGACCGGATGATAGGCCTGGAAATCCAGGCCCACGATCTGGCCGGTTCGACCTTCAACCTGGGCTCGCCCAAGCAAATTCAGGAAATTCTGTACGACCGCCAAAAATTGCCGGTATTGAAGAAGACGCCGAAAGGCCAACCGTCCACCGACGAATCGGTGCTGCAGGAACTGGCGATCGATTATCCGTTGCCGCGAGTGATTTTGGAGCATCGCGGCATGAGCAAGCTGAAATCGACGTATACCGACAAACTGCCGCAACAGATCAATCCTAAGACAGGCCGGGTGCATACCTCCTACCATCAGGCGGTCGCGGCGACCGGCCGGCTGTCGTCCACCGATCCCAATCTGCAGAACATTCCGATCCGCAGCGAGGAAGGTCGCAAGATTCGCCAAGCCTTCATCGCGCCGCCCGGCTATAAAATCGTCGCCGCCGACTATTCGCAGATCGAATTGCGGATCATGGCGCATTTGTCCGGCGACGCAGGCTTGCTGAAGGCCTTTGCCGACGGCGAAGACATCCACCGCGCCACCGCCGCCGAAGTATTCGAAGTCTCGCCGGACCAAGTCACAAACGATTTGCGCCGCTCGGCCAAGGCCATCAATTTCGGTCTGATCTACGGCATGTCGGCCTTCGGGCTAGCGCAACAGCTGGGTTTGCCGCGCAATCAGGCCCAGTCCTACATCGACCTGTATTTCAGCCGCTATCCCGGCGTCAAACACTACATGGACGATATCCGCGAGCAGGCCAAGCGCCTCGGCTACGTCGAAACGATCTTCGGCCGCCGCCTGTATTTGCCGGACATCAACGCCCGCAACGCCGCTCAGCGCCAATACGCCGAGCGCACCGCGATCAATGCGCCGATGCAGGGCAGTGCCGCCGACATTATCAAACGGGCGATGATCGCCTGCCATCACTGGATAGCAACCAGCGGCGCCGACCTGAACATGATCATGCAGGTACACGACGAATTGGTGTTCGAAGTGGCCGAATCCCAGCTCGACGCCAGCATCGCCCAAATCGTCGCCATCATGTCCAACGCCGCCGAGTTGGCCGTGCCCCTGCTCGTCGAAGCCGGAACCGGCGCGAATTGGGACGAGGCGCACTGAGCGGCATGGGGGATTGGCGTTGAAAGTCAAATTCTGGGGTGTCAGAGGCTCCATAGCAACCCCCGGCCCGAATACGGTCAAATACGGCGGCAATACCACGTGCATCGAAATCGCCAGCTCGTCCGGGGACTTGATCATTCTCGACGCCGGCACCGGCATCCACGCGCTGGCTCAGAGCCTGGAGAGCCGTCAGCCGCTGACCGCGCACATCCTGATTACCCATACCCATTGGGACCACATCCAGGGCCTACCCTTCTTTCTGCCGATGTTCAAGGCCGGCAATCGCATCAACATCTACGGCGGACTCGATCCCTTCACTCAGCAAGGCATAGAGCGGGCGATGAACGTGCAATTGCAACACAGTTATTTCCCGATCAGCGAAGCCCAGTTGCAAGCCGACATCCGCTACTTCACGCTAAAAGCCGGCGAAACGATGGCGGTTGGCGGGGTGAAAGTCACGCCGACGGTCTTGAACCACCCGGTCTATAACTTCGGTTATCGGATCGAGGATGCCGACGGCAGCTCGCTGTTCTTTACCGGCGACTACGAACCGCCGACCAATCCCTACCGCGGCGACCATCCCGGCTTTCAAGCAATGCAGGATTTGACCGAACAAAAACTGGCCGAAGTTATCGCCGCGATGAGCGGAGTAGATGCGCTGATTATCGATTCGTCGTACACCGAAACCGAATACGCTCATCGGCGCGGCTGGGGCCACGGCACCTATGCCTCGGCGATAGCGCATGCCAAGCAGGCCGCCGCCAAGCGCCTGTTTCTGACCCACCACGAGCCAACGCGCGGCGACGCCGATCTGGAATCGATTTATAACGCCATCCTGCAAAGCATCGGCACCGAGCCGCCGATTTATCTGGCCAAGGAAGGCGAGGAATATCAGTTGGCGCCGGCCGCCTCGCGGCATGAGGCTCAATAGCGGCGCAATGCTTGAATTTCCGGCCGGGCCAGGGCCTGACTCAGTCGCCGCCAGGCCAGCGCGTCGCCCGGTAAGCCGAAGCGTAGGCCATCCGGTTCGGTGAACAAACGGGTCAAAATTCCTTGCTCGGCCAGCGCGGCGTGCAAGGCCGGCGCCGCCGGGCAACGCAGCCATTGAAATAAGTCGCATCCGCCGTCGGGTGGCCAGCCGTGGTCGCTCAGCAACGCCGCCAGCCGAGCCGCCTGGCTATGCAAGTGCCGGATGGTCGCCTGCCGCCAAATCGTATCGGCCAAGGCCATGGTCGCCGCATAGCGACCAGGATGACTGATAGGCCACGGCCCCAGCGTTTCGGCCAGCAGAGCCAGCAAGTCCGCTTCGGCGATCGTGAAACCGCAACGTAAGCCCGCCAACCCGAAAAACTTGCCCAGCGAGCGCAGCACGATCAAGCCCGGCCGCACCGGCAAGCTGGCTAAACTCGATTCGGGCCGGCTGTCCATGAACGCCTCATCCACGATTAGCCAGCCGCCGCGCTCGGCGAGACGAATTTGCCAAGCCAGCAATTGGGCCGGCTGCCATAACTTACCGGTCGGATTATTCGGATTGACCACAATCAGCACGTCCAAGTCGTCCAGTGCCGGTTCGATGTCCGCTTCGCTCAACACGACTAATTGGTGGCCGGCGCGTTGCCAATTGGCGGCGTGTTCGGCGTAAGCCGGATGCAGTACGCCGACTCGCCCCGGCGGGCGCAACGACGGCAAGGCTTGAATCGCTGCCTGGGAACCGGCCACCGCCAGAATGTGGGGGTTCCCGTAGTAACGACGCGCGGCATCCGGCAACTCGTCGTCATCCTCGGGCAGGCGTTGCCAGCATTCGGCCGGAATGGCCGGCACCGGCCAGCCGTTTGGGTTCAGGCCGGTGGACAAATCCAGCCAATCGGCCAGCGGTATGCCGTAATACCGAGCGGCCCGGCGCAATCGGCCGCCGTGCTCAAGCAAGGTAGTCTCCCAGCGCGATCGCCGCCAGCCACAACCACAAGGTTCGTTGCACCAAGCCGCAAGCGCGGGAGATGTCGGCCAACTCCGGCGATCGGTCGCCGCCGAACCAGGCTTTTTGCTTGATCTGGCCGTGATAGACGGCGGGACCGCCCAATCGCAGATTCAACGCGCCGGCGCCGGCGCTCATCACCGGACCGGCGTTCGGACTATCCAGTAACGGCGCGAATTGCAGCCACGCGCGTAGTGCCCGTCCCGTGTCGGCCAACGCCGCATAGCTCAACGCAGTCAGCCGCGCCGGCAACCAGTTCAACACATCGTCGAAACGCGCCGCGGCCCAGCCGAAATACCGATAGCGAGTATTCCGGTAGCCCCACATCGCATCCAGGGTGTTGACCAGCCGATAAACGACCGCCCCGGCCGGGCCGGCCAGTACAAACCAGAACAGCGGCGCGAATACCGCGTCGGCGCCGTTCTCCAATACCGATTCGATTACGGCTCGTCGCACGTCTTCCTCGGACATTGTTTGGGTTTGACGGCTGACGATGTAACCGACCCGTTGCCGGGCCAATGCCAAGTCGCCGGCTTCCAAAGCAGAGGCAACGGCCGTGGCGTGTTGCTCCAGGCTACGGGCGGCGATGCAAAAATACAGGATCGCGACCGCCAATCCGGCTTGCAATGCCGGTATCGCCGGAAGCGCCAACAAGCACGACAACGCCGGGGCCACCGCGCCTAGCAAAGCCAGAATGCCTGCCCAGCGTTGCTTGGCCGGGGAGGCGGCCAGATCGAGCCAGCTTCGTTCCAGGATGCCGGCCCAGCGGCCGAATGCCGCCAACGGATGCAACGCATTGCGCGGCTCGCCCAGGCAGCGGTCCAGCCCGACGGCTAAAAGGACGATCAGGGTCAAGGTCATGCGGTTAAGGGATGAAGGTATGCGGCGAGGCCGACCTTTCGGGATGGCAGGTGCAAAACTGAATCATGTAATCTTGACCGAGCGGCGGAGCGGTGAATCGGGATTACCGCTCCAAACCGCTTAGCGGCCGAATCGCGAGCAGCACTCGCGAAGGCTGTCAAATCGCCACGCGTGCCGCTTTCTGGGCTAACAGTACCTTGACGGCCGAGACCGCCGCAAAAATCGCAATGCCGTAAATCAGAGTGGCCGACAAATAGGATGGATAGTATCTCGCGAAACCTTCGGCATATTGAGCCAGCGAGGTTTCGGCGTGACGGCCCGACAACCAGTAGAAACTGCCGTTGGAAATCAAAAAGGCGGCCGATGTCGAAACGACCAGCGCCGCGAAGCGCTGTGCGACATTGGCGGCGGTAAGGCCGCTGTATCGCCGGCACCACTTCCCGCCCAGCCACATCGCTCCATAGGCAAGAATCAAAAAGCCGTAGGCGGGCGATACGCAAAAATCGCTAACGCCCAGCTTGGTGATGGCCAGGTAATCGATCAACCCGGCTTCCAGCAACAGCAGCGCGAACAGATAGCGGCCGCCGAGCCATAAGCCGGCCAGAAAGAAAATCGCCAACGACGCATCGGGTAGCGCGAACGGCGTGCCGAAGTGGTGAAAGCGGGTGGCGGCCATCAGCGCCATCAACGCGACGGCACCGGGTTTGACGGCAAAACTAGGCATGGTCATCGAGAGGTCTCCAAGGAAATCAATTGTTGTAATGTACGGAAAAGTAAAAGTTCCGGCCGGCGGTATTATAAGTATCGACGGTTTGGTATTGCTTATCCAGCAGATTGTTCAATTTAGCGCTCAGCGTCCAATGCTTGTCGATGTGGAAGGCGGTGCGCAAGTCCACGGTCACGAAGCCGTCGACTTTCCGGGTGTTGGCCCGGTCGTCGTAGCGATGGCCTTGCGCCAGCACATGGCCGCCAACGTCGACGGCACCAAACGAGCGCGACAAATCATAAGACAGACTTTGTTCGGCGCGCCGGGCCAGATCCAGATTGGTTTGGCGATTGCGCGGGCTGAGCAAGCTCATGCTCAACTTATTTTGCCAACCCAGCCATTGACCGCCCAGTTCCGCCTCTAGGCCGTCGATTTGGGCTTTATCGACGTTTTGCGGCTGATAGCGATAGGTGGTCGAATTCAGGATTTCGCCGGCCCAATCGATTAGATTGTCGATATTGGTGTGATAGGCGCGCAATTGCCAATTCAGCCAGTCATGCTGTCCAGCGAGGCCGGCTTCGAAGGTCGTCGATTCCTCGGGCTTCAGACGCGGATTGCCCTCGGTGATGTAGGTAAAGCCGGCAAAGTCGGACTGGTTGTGCGGCCAGTACAAGTCATTGAAGGTCGGCGCCTTGAACGCGTTGCCGAAACTGGCGAACGCGCTCAAACCGTAATCCCAGTTAAAGCGCCAGCCGAAATTGCCGGTCACCCGGTCGCCGAAGGCTTGGTTCTCGTCCCAGCGTAAAGCCGCGTTGATGAAGTGACGATCGAATAGCCGGCTGTGCAAATCAGCGAATACCCCGACGTCGTAGCGCGAGGATTCGCTGTAGTTCACCGAACTGCGCACTTCGTCGAGGCGATAATCGCTGCCCAAGGTCAGGCGATGGGCTTCGGTCAGGCGAAATTCGTTCTGCCAACTGGCATTCCAGCGGGTGGTGTTGTATTGGCTGTTGAACTGGCCGTTAGCGTTGAAATTGTCGGCCCTGTCCTCGGTCTGGCCGAAACGCAATATCGAGCGCCAATGTTCCAGTACGTCGAAGCTGGCCGTCGTACCGACCACTTGATTGACGAAATCGGTTCGATTCGGTGTGCCGTCGTATTCGGATTTGCCTTCGGCGCGCATGAAAAAGGCTTCGACCTCCGCGTTGTTCGCAAAACGATGGCCGACACGGGCGTTCAGGCCGGTGTTGTAATAGGCATCCCTATCGGTTTCCGTGCCGATACTGCGGGTATTGAAACCTTGGCTGCCCAGGTGAGAAGCGCCCAGGCTATACCAGTTGTCGCCCCATTTGCCACTGATAGAACCTGCGCCGTTGACGGTATCGAACGACCCGGCACCGGCATCCAGACTGATGCTGGGGGTTTCGGACCGAGCACCCTTGCGGGTGAAAATCTGTATGACACCGCCGATCGCTTCCGAACCGTAGAGCGCCGATTGCGGTCCCCGGGTAATTTCGACCCGCTCGATTTGATCGATCGGCAACCATTGAAACGCCGTGGTGCCCAAAGTGACCGAACCGGCCTTGATGCCGTCGATCAACACCAAAATATGGTCGGAATTAGTGCCGCGCATATAGACGTTCGCTTGCTGACCGTAGCCGCCGTTCTGAGTAATATCGAGTCCCGGCGCGGTTTTGAGTAGATCGGGCAGGGTTTTGACTTGCGATTGCTCGATGTCGGCGCGTGTAAATACCGTGGTCGCGCTGGCGAGTTCGTCGGTAAGCGTGGCGGTGCGAGTCGCCGTTACGACGGTATCCGGCAAATTAACGCTCGATTCGGCCGGTGTCGCCCCGGAAAATACGGTGCCGGCTCCCGCCAACGCCAGCAAGGGATAGTAAGGTTTGTGCATGATTGTCCTCTGCGCCCACCGCGCATTCGGGGTATAAAAACGACAGAGGAGAACGGGGCACGAAAAAGGCGTAGACAGGCTGCGACCATTCCGTAAACAGCCCTCCGCTGTCTCGAATGATCTTTCGGGCCAGTCTCCGGGCTCATAAGCGGCCTTAGCGGCCTGAAGTTGCGGCCTTCCCATGCGCAATCGCACAGTGGCTTGTTCGCAATTCTTGACTTATCTACCGTTGCGGGGGCAGCGTCGGCATGAACGGTGGATGACACCGGCTCACCGACTTCCTGTTTAAGCCGGACCATACGGTCCAGGACACCTGAAAGAGGGAAGGCGATTTTAGGCCGGAATAGTCGTTTGCGCAAGGCAAGTCTCCCGGTAAGGATTGCAAATCACCGGTTACATGCTATAACTTGGGGCATTTATCAACGAAGCCGCTCAGAAGGCTTCAATAGAAACTGGCGGGATCATGGAAATTCAATCGAAATTGCTAGGCAACCAAGACATCAATCCGGACACCATTATCACCTTTCCGCGCGGTATTCCTGGCTTCGAGGATCAAACCCGTTTCAAGCTGTTTCATCAGGAAGGCAGCGAAATCGTTTATTGGCTGCAAGCGGTGGATAACGCGGAATTGACATTCTCGGTCGCGCATCCGGCCCATTTCAACATCAATTACAACTTCACGCTGACCGACGACGAAGAAGCGCTGTTGAAGATCGAGGAAGGCGACGATTTATTGATTTTGATTTTACTGCACAAGGATAACGAACAGGAAAACGGCAAGCCGACCATCAAGGGGTCTATCAAAGCGCCGCTACTGATCAACAGTAACAAGCGCATCGGCTATCAGAAAGTTTTGGTGACGATAGAACAAAGCATCACGCTAACCGAGAAAGTCAGCGAAATCGACGTATCGGAAGCGTAAAACCCTTCGGCAACCGCCGACGCAATGCGGCGGTTGCTTTTACGTTATGCGGCTTGTACCGGAATGGCGTGGCTGGAATGGCTGATGTGGTTATTGCCGTCGAAATACACCAGCGTCGGCTGATAGTTTTTCAACTCTTTTTCGTCGAGACTGACGTAAGCCGCGACGATGATCAGATCGCCGGGACACGCCAAACGAGCCGCCGCGCCGTTGATCGAAAAAATACCGGAGCCGTCCTGAGCGCGAATCGCGTACGTCGTGAAGCGTTCGCCATTGTTGACGTTGTAAATATGGATCTGCTCGTATTCCCTAATCCCTGAAAAATCCAAAATCTTGCCGTCAATCGCACAGGATCCTTCGTAATCCAGTTCTGAATGCGTTACCCGCGCACGGTGTAACTTGGCTTTAAGCATGATGGTTTGCATGGTAAACAAGTTCGAAGACAGGGACGGCGATTATGCCTGAAATTGAACGGGCTATCAAATATCGGCATTGGCTTTATCGCCGGAAAGCCTTGTCTCGTCAACCATTTGAACGACAAACCAGGTTGTCGATCAAGCGGGTATTGCCGAGTTTGGCCGCGGCAAGAATCACCAGATCCATGTCGCCGGAAGTGGCGGGCGCCAGATCGGCGACCCGACAAATCGTAAAGTAATCCACCACGAACCCGGCTCGTGTCAGGCGTAGCGACTGGGCGGCTTCTATCCCGGCAAAATCGCGCTCGCCGCGCTGTATCGCATCTCCAGCGGCCCGCAAACACCGGTACAACTCAGGCGCGCTAGCGCGCTGCGGTGCCGTCAAATAGCCGTTACGCGAACTCAGCGCCAAGCCGTCGTCGTCCCTCGCCGTCGCGACGCCTTGGATTTTCACCGGCAGATTCAGATCGGCCACCATGCGCCGGATTAGCGCCAGCTGTTGAAAGTCCTTTTCGCCGAGCAGCAGCAGATCGGGCTGAACCATGTTCAACAATTTGCAGACAACCAACGCCACACCATCGAAATGGCCGGGCCGACTCGCGCCGCAATGGATGGTCGACAAACCGGCAACCGAGATAGTCGTCAGGGAAGCCCGCGGATAGATTTCCGCGACGCCGGGCAGAAACAGCAGATCGGCGCCGGCTTCGCTCAACTTGGCCACGTCGTCGGCTTCGGTGCGCGGGTAACTGGCAAAATCTTCGGCCGGACCGAACTGGGTCGGATTCACGAAAATACTGACCACAACCTTGTCGGCATGACGGCGGGCAGCCTCCACCAGCCGGAGATGTCCGGCGTGCAGATTGCCCATCGTCGGGACGAAGGCAATTTTGAATTCAGCGCGTCGCCAGGGTTTCAGCAGCATTCGCAATGCTTCGATGCGATCGACGGTTTGCATGATCAGTAGGCGTGCTCGGAACCGGGAAATTCACCGGATTTGACGGCGGCGTGGTAGCTGGCGACCGCGTCCGCGATACCGGCCGCGCCGGTCATGAAGTTTTTCGAAAAACGCGGCCGTTTGCCTGCGCCGATGTCGAGCATATCGTACAACACCAACACCTGACCGTCGCAAGCCGCGCCCGCGCCGATGCCGATCACCGGTATCGCCAACCGCCGACTGATGCGCTCGGCCAACTCGGCCGGCACGCACTCCAACACCAGGGCGCCGGCGCCGGCTTGTTCCAGCGCCTCGGCGTCGGCCAGGATCCGCTCGGCCTGGCCGGCGTCCCGACCTTGTACCCGATACCCGCCCAGTCGGTTGACCGATTGCGGCAGCAGGCCCAGATGTCCGCAAACCGGGATGCCTTGCTCGACCAAAAAGGCAACGATGGCAGGCTTGGCACCTTCCAGCTTGACCATTTGCGCGCCGCCCTCGCGCATTAGCCGCGCGGCATTGTTCAGCGCTTGCTCGGGCAGTGCGTAACTGGCAAATGGCAGATCGACGATCAAAAATGCTCGGCGACGCGTTTTCGCGACACAGCGGCCGTGGTAGACCATGTCGTCGATAGTCACCGGCAACGTACTCGCTTCGCCTTGGACGACCATGCCCAACGAATCGCCAACCAGCAGCACATCGATGCCGGCGTTATCGAGCACCGCCGCGAAGCTCGCGTCGTACGCGGTCAGGCAGCTAATCTTTTCGCCGGCGCGTTTCATTACCGCCAGATCGCTGACTGTCAACATTTTGGTGGTCTCGCCGTACAGGGTCATGAATCGATTTGGGTCAACCCGTCCGGCGGACAGCGGCTCATCAGTTCGGCCAGCGAGCCGAGACCGGGCACCGTCAAATCCGGTACTGAAAGCTCCGCCAGCGGATACAGGACAAAGGCACGCTTGGCCAATTCGGGATGCGGTACGATCAGATCCGGTTGTTCGATGATCTGGGCATCGTAGAGCAACAGATCCAGATCCAGGGTTCGAGCGCCCCAGCGCTGCCCACGCACCCGGCCGTGGCGGTTTTCGATGGCTTGCAATTGGCGCAGTAAATCGATGGCCGGCAGCGCGGTGGCGATCCGCATCGCCGCGTTGACATACTCAGGCTGATCTTGCGGTCCAACCGGCAAACTGCGATACAAGGCCGAAAAACCCAGTTCGACAACCTCGGCTAGCTCGGCAATCTCGCCTCTGGCCTGCGTGACGTGAGCTACCGAGTCTTCCAGATTACTGCCCAGGCCGATATAGGCTTCCCTATAACCAACGGGTAGGCTCATTGCGAATTGGGTTGTTTGGAACGGGAGCGGTAGCGGCCTGTTTTTCTTGCCCTGGGTTTACCGCCGCCCTTGGGCGGTGCGGTCATCCGATGACGTTCGTCCTCGTCGGCCTCCTGAAAGCCCGTCCACCAGGCCACTAGTTCCGGATCGGCGCCACCGGTTTCGGCGCGCAACTGCAGAAAATCGTAGGCCGCGCGGAATTTGGGTTGTTCGAGCAAACGAAACGGCCGAGAACCTACGGTGCGAGTGAATTTCTGTTGCAAAAACCAGACGTCGCGGATCGACTGCGTGATGTGGCGCGGCATTGCGGTAATCTTGACTTGCCGCCCCAAAACCTCGTTGGCGGCGTTTTGATAAGCCAGCGTTTCGTTTTCGCCGTGGTCGATGCGTTGTTGGGCCGATACGGTCAGTGGTTCCCACAATAATGCGGCCAACAGAAAATACGGCGTCAGCGTCTTGCCGTCATTGAAACGCGCATCGGAATTTTCCAGCGCTCGGATCACGAATAAGCGGGGAAAATCCTGCTCCTGACTGGCCAGACAGCGATCGGTGTCGGGAAACAAAATCGCAAACAAGCCGTAATGGCGCAGCATTTCGAAGGTTTGCACACCGTAGCCGGCCAAAAACAGCTTCAACACTTCGTCGTACAAGCGGGCGGAAGGGATACTTTTTAGTAAATCCGTCAGTTCGTATATCGGCTGCTCGGTATCCGGATGCAAGCTGAAACTCAGCTTGACCGCGAAGCGCACCGCGCGCAGCATCCTCACCGGATCTTCCCGGTAGCGCTGCTGAGGATCGCCAATTAGCTTCAAGACGCCGGCCGAGTGGTCACTCATGCCGCCGGTAAAGTCGACGACCGAAAAATCTCGGATATTATAGTAGAGCGCGTTGACGGTGAAATCCCGCCGCCAGACGTCTTCCTCCAACGTACCGAACACATTATCGCGCAGTAAGCGGCCATCTTCGTGAACGACTTGCTGATCGGGCGCCTCGGCCTCCGAGCCTCGGAACGTTGCCACTTCGATAATTTCCCGACCGAAAAACACGTGAGCCAACCGAAAGCGCCGGCCTATGATTCGGCAATTGCGAAAGATCTGCTTAACCTGCTCGGGACTGGCGTTAGTCGCGACATCGAAGTCTTTCGGCTCCCGGCCTAAAAGCAAATCCCTGACGCATCCGCCAACCAAATAAGCTTCGAAATCGGCTTTTTTAAGCCGCAACAATACCTTCAACGCATTTTCGCTGATTTGCGCTCTGGAGATGCAATGTTCGGCTCGCGCGTATATTCTCGGGGCATTACTGGAATGCGGCGCGACTGGAGCCGCTTCGACAGCGGTGCCGGGCGGCGAGAAAATTCTTCTGAAAAAACTAAAAATGGCTCTATCCCTAAAGTTTTAAGTGGCGGCGGGTCGAAGGCTATCAAGCAGGATCGGAGCCGGCCGGGCACCTTTATCATAACACCGAGCCAGATTCATGCTCAATCGAGCGCTTTCTTTTACAATCCCTACCTTTATAGGTAGAATTCAGAGACTCGCCGAGTGGCGGCGATACTAAATAATATCGATGACTGTCCTCGTTGTCCGGGCTCCGGCGGCGGGCAATTTACTTCGGAGCGTGGAGCGTATGTTTAAGAAGATATTAAATGGTTTTATCGACCAACCCTTGTTCACCAGTTTGTTCGTGGCCGATTTCGCATTGCTGGTGTTTCACCGGCCGCCTTTCTTGTTTTCGCTGGTCATGCTGGGCTGTCTGGTCGGCATGAGCATGTACATGGGCCAGAAGCTGGCTTTGTTCGAAAAATAATTGCGTCACGATCTTTTTGAAACCGCCAAGCCCGGTGCCGCCAAAGCCGCGACACCGGGCTTTTTGCGTCGCATGGCCGCCGTGTTTTACGACGGATTCCTGTTGTTGGCCATCTGGTTTGTCGCAACCGCGCTGATTCTGCCGTTCAATGCCGGAGAAGCCTTTAACAGCGGCCAATATTTTTATCCGCTGTATTTGTTGGCCGTGGCGTTCGGTTTTTACGGTTGGTTTTGGACGCATGGCGGCCAGACGCTCGGCTTGAAGGCCTGGAAAATTCGAGTCGCGGACAAGGCCGGCGGCAAACTGGGATGGCGGCGGGCCGGCGTGCGCTTTATTGGCGGCCTGCTGTCATGGGCAATTTTTGGCTTGGGCTTTGCGTGGTGTTTGATCGACAAAGAAGGCTTGGCCTGGCACGACCGGCTATCCGGCACCCGCCTGTTTTTTCTGGACGGCCCGGGATAATGCCGAAACGGATGTGCTATATTCGCGCCTCACACCAATCCTAGTCCGGGAGTCCAGAATGAAAACTATAACAATAGCCCTGTCACTGTTTGGCGCATTGATCTCGACCGCCGCTGATGCCGACGTGCAACTGCAAGATAACTCTAAACTCATCGGAAAATGGCAAGTTACCGCCGAAGCGCTCGCGCTGGACAGAGAAAGGAAACCCTTGCAGGTCACCTGGGAATTCCAAAAAGACGGCACCTTGATTACTACCGGCGAAGATGCGCGTAGCGGCATCGGCGAAATGACCATTCCGATTAAATACAGTATCGAAAACGGTGTGATCAAAAAACAAATCACGCCCGGCCGCGAAAAATACGAAGACTGTTCGGTCGTTGAACTGGACGGCAAGGATATGACGCTGAAATGTAAATTTCTCTATTTGTTCATGACCCACAAGTAAGCTAATGCCGCCCTGGGCGGAATCCTCCGCCCTTTCGCTTCCGCCCACCGCTAGCTGACTCGCCACACCGCCAACGAAGCCACGCAAAACACCACGGCGCTCGGCAACATGGCCATTAGCATCGGATTCATGTCGTAAACCAAGCCAACATGACCGGCGATCCGGTCGAAGATGTTGAAAGTCATCCCGATCACGATACCTACCATCACCCTGGCACCGGTGCTGGTACCTCGGCCTATGCCGATCACGAACGGCGCCGACACCATCAGCATCACGAAGGTCACGAACGGGTTGATCAAACGACTCCAGAACGCCAGCTCGTAACTCTGCGACTTCTGACTGTTCTGTTTCAGAAAGTCGATGTACATAAATAAATCGTACAACGATAAATTATCCGAGTTGACGACCGCCACTTTCAGCAAATCCGAATCGATGCCCGAAGTCCAGGCCTGTTCAGGCTGGGCGCCGGCCAAAATTCGCGGTTGGCCGATTTCGGAATAGCGAACGTTTTCCAACTTCCATTGTTTGTTGCCTAGAAATTGGGCTCGCTCCGCTTGGGTGATTCGACTCACGTGGTGTTGGTCGTCGATGTCGTAAATCCGAATGTCGGCCAAGGTACCGTCATCTTGCAATCTACGGACATTGATGAAGCTGTCGCCCTCGCGCAGCCACATACCATATAAAGAGCGCATCACGACGCCGTCATGCAAGGCCGTGGTTTTCAAGACCTGCGCGGCCTTCTCGCAAGTCGGCGCGACGAATTCGCCCACCGCGACCGCGACGCTGACCAACACTAAGCCGGCCAACATGATGGAGCGGATGATCCAGGCGATCGACAAGCCGGCGGCGCGCATCGCGACGATTTCACGATTGTTCGCCATTGAGCCGACCACGAACAAGCTGCCGAGCAATGCCGACGACGGCACCAATTCGTAAAACACCCGAGGCGAGGTCAGGGTCAAAAACCACAGAATTTGTTTCAGGCCGTAATTGCCCTGGCCCAAATCTTTCAGTTCGTCGCTGAAGCTAAATAAATTAAACAACGTCAGCAACAGCAACACCGCAATCAACGAACCCTTGACGATTTCCTTGACGATATACCAAGTCAGAACATTGATCATGCCAGTTTCCCCCTTACGGTTTCCCACAGCCAGCGCCAGCCGTAGAGTCGAGCCAGCATTAGCAAACCGACCGTCAACAACAGGGCGTCCACCCAAAAATAGCCAAGCCAGCCCGGCACTTTGCCGCCGACCACCCAGCTATGATTGACCCGTTGCAAGTTGCCGTACACGAAATAAATGCCGAAAGCGACCATCATGCTCCCGTAAATACCACCGCGCGGCGAAAGCCGGGCCAGCGGCACGCCCAAGAATGCCAACAGGATGACGCCGGATGGCGTATTCAAGCGATCCTGCAATTCGGCGACATCGCGCGTCTCCCGAGACGACCACAAATCTTCGGTCGCTACCGCCTCTCGGCCCAACACCAGTTCGGTGGTTTTCTTTTCGACCAAGACCGCGTATTCGCCGAATTTTTCGATCGTGAAGTCCCGGTTACCGGGCTGGCCCATCACCCGCTCGCCGTTTTCCAGTATCAGGTATAGCCCGCCGGGTAAAAACGCCAAACGT
Source organism: Methylomonas sp. LWB (assembly GCF_001856095.1). Classification (NCBI taxonomy): domain Bacteria; kingdom Pseudomonadati; phylum Pseudomonadota; class Gammaproteobacteria; order Methylococcales; family Methylococcaceae; genus Methylomonas; species Methylomonas sp. LWB. Next base: position 74,368 of record NZ_MKMC01000056.1, on the reverse strand, counting down.
CCGGTCTCGGCGTTGACGACGCCGGTGCGCTCGCCCTGCTTGTTTTGCACGAAGACCTTGTGCATCCGGCCGTCCTTGTCGACGTTCTCGGTGTAAAAGATCAACTCGCCGTCGCTGTATTCGCTGAAGCGGCCGGCTGAAATACCGCGAATATCGGCATCCTGCCTATCCTGGTGCATCAGCTTTTCGCTCATTGCCTCGGCCCAGGGCGCCGCGAGCATCGACAGCGCCACGCCGGCCAGACTCAGCGGCACGACCAACAGAAATACCGCGCGGTAAATGGTGAACACGCTGCCGCCGGCGGAGGCGATCGCCGCCATCTCCTGTTCCCGGTACATCCGGCCCAACACCATCAGCACCGCCATGAACAGCGATGCGGGCAGGAAGGCATTGGCGGCCAACACGATTTTCAGACCCAACAAGGTCAATACCGTCTCGTTGGCGATGTTGCCCTCGATGGCCTGAGCCAACACCCGGATGAACTTGCGGCTGACGATAATTACCACCAGTACCGTCAACACGCCGCCGACCGTCAAAAACAACTCCTTGACGATCATTTTGTCCAGCACCGTCAATAGCCGAAACGGCCGGCCGGCACTGGGTAAAGCTCGCAAATTGCTCAACAACGCACTCCTGATTTTCTAAGGTATAATCCGGCGAACCCGGCCGCACCTCGGCGATCCCCTTCAATCCAAGACACCCACGACCTATCGCAATGGACTATTTTATAGAAAGCGCTCCCCTAGACAAACTGCAAAGCGACTGCCTGCTGGTTGGCCTCTACGAAAACCAACAACTCGGCCCGGCCGCGACGGCGCTAGACCAACAATTCGGCGGGCTGCTCTCCAAACTAATCGGCCGGGGCGACATCAAGGGGAAAAACGCCGAAACACTGTTAATCAACCATTTGCCGGAAGGCGGTATTCAACGTCTCGTGTTGGTCGGTTTCGGCGAGCGCGGCAAAATCGGCCGCAAGCAGTTCCGTAAGGCGCTGATCGCCGCAGTCGGCGCGATCAAGGCTAGCAAGGTCAAGGCCGCGACCGCCGCGTTGCTGGACATCGACGTCGAAGCCGGCGACGTGCAATGGAAAGCCCGGCAAATCGTGGAACTGTTCGGCGACGGCGTTTACCAATACAGCGCGACAAAAAAGGTCGACGACAAGATTCCGTTGCAACAACTGGCCATCGTTGCCAGTGAAGCACAACGCGCCCAGGCCGAAGCCGGATTGCAACAAGGCGCGGCGATCGCGGCCGGCGTCGAATTGGCCAAATCGCTCGGCGACTTGCCGGGCAACGTCTGCACGCCGACTTATCTGGCCGAGCAGGCCTTGGCGTTGGCCGGCCAACACGACAAGCTGACCTGCCAAATTCTCGAAGAGCACGACATGGAAGCGCTGGGCATGGGCTCGTTCCTGGCCGTATCGCGCGGTAGCCGCCAGCCGGCCAAGCTGATTTGCCTGGACTATCAGGGCGGCGACAGTAGCCACAAGCCCATCGTGCTGGTCGGCAAGGGCCTGACTTTCGACGCCGGCGGCATTTCGCTGAAGCCCGGCCAAGGCATGGACGAAATGAAGTACGACATGTGCGGCGGGGCTAGTGTGTTAGGGATTCTGCGGGCGGTCACCCAATTGAATTTGCCGCTGAACATTGTTGGCCTGATCCCGTCCTCGGAAAACCTGCCGGACGGCGCCGCCAACAAACCGGGCGACATCTTGACCAGCATGTCCGGCAAAACCATCGAAGTGCTGAACACCGATGCCGAAGGCCGCTTGATTCTGTGCGACACGCTGACCTACGCCAAAAAATACAATCCCGACGTGGTGATCGACATGGCCACGCTGACCGGTGCCTGCATCGTCGCGTTGGGCCGAGTGCCGAGCGGCCTGTTCGGCAACGACGACAAGTTGTGCAACGATCTGCTGGGCGCCAGCGAAACCGCCTGCGACATGCTCTGGCGCATGCCGATCTGGGAAGAATACCAGGAACAGCTTAAATCCAATTTTGCCGATCTGGCCAACATCGGCGGTCCAGACGGCGGCAGCATCACCGCGGCGGTGTTTCTGTCCAAATTCGCCGAGGATTTCCGCTGGGCCCATATTGACATCGCCGGCACCGCTTGGCGCACCGGCGCCAACAAAGGCGCGACCGGCCGACCGGTGCCGTTGCTGACTCAGTATTTGCTGAACCGGGCGGCGGCGTAAGTTCGTTTTGGGGGAAATTGACCGCGGCCGCGAGCCGGTCGCGGCTTCAAGCTCCCGGCCGAACCACGCCTACGACATGACCGAGCCCGGCTACTCGCCCGCTGCGCCTGAAGTCAGCTTTTACGTGCTGAGCTCGCACGATCCGGAGCAGCGCCACGAATTCGCCTGCAAGCTGATCGAAAAGATCTACCGTAGCGGCCGATTTTGTTATGTGCTCACCGATTCGGCGGAACAGGCCGAATTGATGGACAAGCGCTTGTGGACGTTTCGGCCCGGTAGTTTCGTGCCTCATCAACGCTATTCGGGCACGCTGCCCGGCCACCCCGGCACGATTCTAATCGGCGTCGGCGATATTCCGGAAAACTGGCGCGGTGTCATTGTCAACCTGTCCGCCGACTTTCCGCCGACCTCGCCTCCGACCGAGCGGATACTCGAGATCCTTGACAACAGTGAAGCCAGCAAACAAGCCGGTCGCCAGCGCTATCGGCGGTATCAACAGCTCGGATTGACGATTCAGACCCATAAGATGTGAGATTTTCGAGGCGGCGCGCGCCATTGCGCGGATCGGCGAATGTTGCGTGATTTGCCGATCCGAAGCAGTAACCGTTGTCTCCTTGGATTTTACGGTGAGTTTCCGCCGGTCGGCTCGCCGGCTCCTACTTGAGCTTTCGGCGACTTTTTGGCCGCTTTGCGCTGTTCGGCGCGGGCCAAGCAACTCAGACGCTCGCCGTCGTCGGCGACGCTCCAGCCGCAAATTTCCGACAAACTCCGGAAGCATCCCAAGCAAACATCCTCGTCGTCCAGACAACAATTGCGCACGCAGGGCGAAGCCACCCGATCCAGCCCACTCATCGCGCTTCCTCCTCGGCGAAAAACCGCCGCGCATCGACCACATCCAATTCAATTTGCGCTTTCAAGGCTGCCAACGACACAAAGCGGGTTTCGTCACGCAATTTGCGTTTGAAATGAACTTCCACGTAATGGCCGTAAATATCTTGATTGAAATCGAATAAATGCGTTTCCAAGACCACTTTGGCGCCGCCGTCGACGGTAGGACGCGTGCCGACGTTGGCAACCCCAGGATATTCGTTACCGTCCAGACCGCTCATCGTCACCGCGTACACACCGACTATCGGGGTATTTTTGCGAAACATCCGTACGTTGGCGGTCGGAAAACCCAGTTCGCGACCGCGTTTGTCGCCGTGCGCTACCCGTCCGCACACCGAAAAGTCGCGGCCCAACATGGTTCGCGCCAACGCCAGTTGGCCTTCGCTGAGCGCATCGCGAATTAAAGTACTGCTGACCCGCAAACTGTCGACCTCGAAGGAATGACTGTCTTCGACCGCGAAACCGTATTGTTCGCCGAAATGCTGCAGCATCGCGAAATTGCCGCGTCTGGCCTTGCCGAAATGAAAATCGTCGCCAACCACCAAATGCTTGACGTGCAAGCGCTCGACCAGAATGTCGCGGATGAAATGTTCGGCATCGCAATCGGCCAGGGTCCGATTGAAAGGCAGCACCAACAGTTCGTCTATCGGCAATTTGGCGAATTGAATGGCTTTTTCCCGTAAGCGGGTCAACCGGGACGGAGCGTGATCGCCTAGAAAATATTCCAGCGGCTGGGGTTCAAACACCATTGCCACGGTCGGCAGATGCAGACGGCGACCATGCTCGGCCAAGGTTTCGATGACGCGGCGGTGGCCAAGGTGCAGTCCGTCGAAATTGCCTATCGTCAATGCGCAACCGTCGCGCAACGGCTCCAGATGGTGCAGGCCTCTGATCAATCGCATGGCTGAGTCGGGTTAAAAGCGGCGATTCTATCAGCAAGCGCCGACCCCGGCCTATCGTCATTTATAATGAGCGCCCGACCGAGTTTTGCTTTCGTTGTTTATGCCCGCATGATAGATACCTTGTATATCGAAGCCGCCGTCGCCGGGCATTCCCGCACGGCGGCGATACGCGCCCGCTTTCCGCGAGCGCGCGTGGTGGAGTGCGCGCGCTACGGCGAAGTCTTCAATCCCAGGGCGCAGAATTTTCGCTTGCAAAAGCAAAGGCCGGCGTTGATCCTGGCCGAGAAATACCGGAAATTCGCGTTGCCGGCGCCGGCGGGTTACGGCATCGGCGGGACACGTAATTACTACTTCTCGCATATGCTCAATTGCCTGTACGACTGCCGCTATTGCTTTTTACAAGGCATGTACCAGTCGGCCAATTACGTGTTGTTCGTCAATTTCGAAGATTTCCAGCGTGAAATCGACCAAATTTGCGCCGAAACGCCCAACGAGGCCGTTTATTTTTTCTCGGGCTACGATTGCGACAGCTTGGCCCTGGAACCGATCACCGGTTTCGCCGAGCAGTTCCTGCCGTTTTTCGAGACGCTACCCAACGCCTGGCTGGAGTTACGTACCAAGAGCACCCAAATTCGCAGCCTCCTGACGCGCCGGCCGTGGCCGCGTTGCGTCGTGGCATTTAGCTTGGCGCCGGACGCGGTGGCCGAACAAGTCGAAGCCAAGGCACCCAGCCTTGCCAAGCGCTTGGAGGCGGCGGCCAAGTTGCAGCAACAGGGCTGGCCCATCGGTTTGCGTTTCGATCCGTTGATATACCAACACGACTATCGCAAGCAATACCGGGCATTGTTCCAGCAAGTCTTCGCGACCCTGGATGCCGAAACCTTGCACTCTGTCAGCCTCGGTACCTTCCGCCTACCCGAAGCGTATTACAAGAAGATGCATAAGCTGTATCCGGACGAGCGCCTGTTTGCCAGTCCGTTGCAAACCTCGGCCGGCCTGGTCTCGTATCGCGCCGACCTGGAACAATCGATGATCGCCGACTGTAGCGAAATGTTGCGGCAATACCTAGACGAAGCCCAGTTGTTCCGGTGCATGCCGTGAGCCGCGCAATCCTGGTCACCGGCGCGAGTTCGGGCATCGGCCGCGCCATCGCCCGGCGTCTGTTACAACTAGGCCATCGCGTGATCGGCACGTCCCGCGATAGCCGTCGTTTCGAGTGGGTCCATCCGCGTTTTTATCCGATGGCGCTGGATTTGGCGGATTTGTCCGCTATCGCGCCGTTCGCGAAGCGTTTGCAGCAGGACTTTCCGGATCTCGACGCGGTGGTGTTCGCGGCCGGTTACGGCCGGTTCGGCGCGCTCGAGCAACATTCACAGGCGCAGATCGAGCAGCTGATAACCGTCAACTTCACCGCTCAAGCTTGTTTGACGCGGGCGCTGCTGCCCCAACTCAAGCAACAAGCTCGCGCCAACCTGCTCTACATCGGCTCGGAAGCCGCGCTGAAAGGCAGCCGTAACGGTAGCATCTATTGCGCCAGCAAGTTTGCGTTACGCGGTTTTAGTCAGGCGTTACGCGAGGAATGCGGCAAGAGCGGCGTTCGGGTATCCTTGATCAACCCCGGCATGGTCGATACCGCGTTTTTCGAAACCTTGCACTTCGCACCGGGCAAGCAAGCGGGGCAAGCCTTAAGTGCCGACGATGTCGCCGACGCCGCGCTCTACATATTGCAAGCCGGCCCGCATCTGGTGATCGACGAAATCAACCTCGGCCCGGCCTGCAAGGTCGTCGACTTTAAGAAGCCACCCCATCAGCCCTGAGTCATGCTTTCCAAACTAATCGTTTACGCCGCGTATTTTCTGAAGTCGGCCGAAGGCTACCGGCGCAGCAAACAATTCTTCTACCAGCTATTGGAAGAACCGCATAGCCCGCGTAAACGACGCTTCGACAGCATCATGATCGGCCTGATTGTGTTGAGCGTGATCTTTTTGCTGTATCGGATCGAACATCAGGCCAGCACCATGGGCGGCTATTTCGAGCAGGCCATCCTGGCGGTATTCATTACCGAGTACTTGCTACGCGGTTGGATTTATTCGGATTCCTACAAAATCATCATCGAAGAATACGAAAAAGCCCTTTATTTGAATTTGCCGTTCAATTTGCCGGCGGCCGGCAAGCGCATACTCGCGAAGGAACTGGAATACATGAGTTCGGCGTTCGCGGTGATCGATATTTTGGCGATTTTGCCCAGCTATCGACCGCTGGACATCTTGCGCATTTTCATCGTATTCCGCTTGTTCAAACTGTTCCGCTATTCGGACAGCGCCAAATTGTTTGCCAACGTGCTGGCCAGCCGCCGCTACGAACTGACCACCTTGCTGATTTTCAGCGGTTTCTTGCTGTTCATCGCCAGCGTGGCGATTTATATGTTCGAATACCAGGTGGCGAGCGGCAGCATCAAAACCATGTTCGACGCCTTCTATTGGTCCGTCGTGACCTTGGCGACGGTCGGTTACGGCGACATCACCCCGCAAACCACCGGCGGACGCTGGGTCGCGGTGTTTCTGATCCTAACCAGCATCGGCGTGTTATCGTTTTTTACATCGATTCTGATCGCCGCCTTCGCCGAAAAAATGCTGTCGCTGCGCGAAAGTCGCGCCTATGCCGAACTGGACCGCTACCAAAATTTCATCATCATTTGCGGCTTCGGCCGGGTCGGCCAGGAAATCGCCCGCCATCTGCATCGGGAGCAGCAGCCCTTCATCGTTATCGACCGCAAGGAGGCTAACGTCGTCCAGGCCAAAAACCTGGGATATCTGGCGGTGCAAAACGATGCCAGCAAAAACGAAGTGTTACTGAACGCCGGCATCAATCGCGGCGCCACCGCGATTTTGTGCATCACCGGCGACGACGTCGTCAACGTTTACATCACGCTGACCGGCCGGCACTTGAATAAAAATGTGCGGATTATTTCCCGCGCCAACCGCCACGAAAACGTCAACAAACTCTACCAAGCCGGCGCGGACAACGTGATTCGGCCCTTCGAGGTCGCCGGGTTGCTGGCCGCCGAGTTCGTCGGCCAGCCGGTGGCCTTCGAGGCGATTTCCGGGATTCTGCAAAATCAGACCGAAATTACGATGGAAACCGTTTTGGTCACCGAAAACTCGCCGCTAGACAACCGTCGCATCGGCCAGTTGGACCTGAAACAAAACAAACTGACCCTGCTAGGCGTGATCAGCGACAATCCCATCCATTTCAAACACAAGAATAAGTACCAGGTGAAACAGCAGCATTTTTACTTCAATCCCGAAGAAAAATTCATCCTGCGCCATGGCGATTTGTTGGTGTTGCTGGGGCGGAAATACGGGATCGATCATTTTCGCGATCAGGTCGAGCAGCGCCGCTTGTGGAATAGGGCCGCGCCATGAAAAAGGTCGCCGTTTTCGGCTACAACCGCCTGTCGTTCGAGGCTATCAGCCGCCTGGATCGCGAGCATCACGACATCCTGGTTATCGACCATCGGCCGCTGCATACCGCGATGGCCGCTGAAAACGGCTTCGAATCGGCCACGATCGATTTTCGTAGCGACGAGGAATTGAAATCGATAGGCATCGGTCGGGATATCGACATCCTGTTTTGTTTTTTCGACGACGACTCCGAAAACGTGTTTCTGACCTTGTCGGCGCGAGCGATGGACAAGAAACTGGTCATCATCGCCATCGTCGACAGCCCGGAATCGGCGGAAAAACTGCTGGCGGCCGGCGCCAACAAAATCATCGATCCCTACGAAATTTGCGGCCGCAAGATTCACGACATGCTGAAACGGCCCGACATTACCGATATTTTCGACCACACCGTATTCGGCCGCCACGATTTGCGGATGGCGGAAATCGCGATTCCTCAAACCAGCTATTTACAAGGCCGCACGGTCGAGCAACTGGAGCTGGGGACGCAATACAATTTGATACTGATCGGCATCGTCGATCAACAGGCCGGCGATCAGTTGCAGTTTGTCAGCGAACAAACCGAACGCCGCTTGAACGCCGGCGACATTCTGGTCATTCTGGGGCCGACTCGGGAAATTCGGGCTTTTAAAAAAGATGTCGAAGACGAGTTTTGCGATATTTAGCGGAATGCTCGGACCCGATAAGCCATCGCAGCGCGAAGTTGTTAACATGTCGCGGATGGTTAGCGCGGTTCGAAAGCCTCCGCTTCGAACCGATTTTTCATACTCCAAATTTAGCCCTCATTCGTTATGATCAGCTCGCTTTTTGATTATTTCAGTCCGCGCGCGCGGTTCTTTATCGGTTTTATGGCCTGCGCTGGTTTGCTGGCCGTCGGTGCCTATTTGCAATTCGTCGAAGAGCTGGAGCCCTGTCCGCTATGTATTTCGCAGCGCTTGGCCATACTGGCCACCGGCTTGATTTTCCTGGCGGCGGGCCTGCACAACCGCGGCCGTAAGATCTATGCGGTTTTGGCCGCCGCCGCCGCATTGATCGGCGCCAGCGTTTCCGCCCGTCACGTGTGGTTGCAGCATTTGCCGCCGGAGGAGGTACCGGAATGCAGCCCCGGCCTGGAATACGTATTTCAGAATTTCCCGTTGGCCGACACCATCAAATTGATGTTGAGCGGCACCGGCGAATGCGCCAAGATCGACTGGACCTTACTGGGATTGAGCATACCGGCCTGGACCTTGTTTGCTTTCCTGTTGCTGGCGACCTGGGCCGGGCTGCTATGGCGAGATTCGACACCGCATATTAGCGAATAAGCATTGTCGAATATCGGACAGGGTTTCCTTCTCCAAGCTGTGTTATTTCCCTCAGTTTTGTAACAAGTTATGCACAAAAACGGAGCAAACGCCCGAAGCCTCACCGCCTAGACGGAAAACGATGGAGCCTGCCGAAGATTGATTTCAAGCCATTGATAACTAAAGATAAATTACATTGGCTCAAATTTACGCAATTTAACAAATCTGTAATTAAATCCGACACTAAGCGGTCCGTATTCGCCTCCATCCACAGAGTTATCCACAGGTTTTGTGGGTAACTTAAATTCCTTAGCCGACATAATCACTTAGCGATGCAACATCGAAAACAACTCATCAAAAATGGCTAAATGCGATGCCGCCGACAGTTTGATTTTAAAAATTGCGGTGCCGGTTCCGTTGGACAGATTGTTCGATTACCGACCTTCCGAACTCGGCAATTCGGCGGAATTTCAGCGTGGCGCCAGGGTTTTGGTGCCGTTCGGCAAGCGTCAATGCGTCGGCGTCGTCATGGGTAGCGCCAACGGCTCGACGCTAGCCAGTCGCTCAATTAAGCCGGTCATCGAGCTACTGGACGACACCCCGTTGTTGTCGGCTCTCGATTTGCAGTTGCTGGAATGGGCTGCCCGCTACTACCACCATCCGATCGGTGAAGTAGTGGCAACGGCATTTCCGACCGCGTTACGCCAAGGTTTGCCGGCCACTTTGCAGTGCGAGCGTTATTTCGCGCCGACCGCGGCCGGCCGGGCGCCTGATGTCGATTTGGGACGCGCCACTCGGCAAAAAGATTTGCTGCGGCGAATGCTCAGCCGCGAACCGGCTTGGTCGGCGGCCGAATTGGCCGGACACAAGCCGGCCCTGCGGGCGTTGATCGACAAAGGTTTGGTCGAGCCGCGAATGCCGGACCCGTCGGATGGTCCGGTCGTGCTCGGTGCCGCGCTGGCCGCCAATCCGGATCAGCAAGCCGCGATCGACGCGGTCGGCGCCGACCTGGGCCGGTTCGCGGTGCATTTGTTGGAGGGGGTGACCGGCAGCGGCAAAACCGAAGTCTACATGCAGATCATCGCCCGAACCCTGGCTTTGGGGCGGCAAGTGTTGGTATTGCTGCCTGAAATCAATCTGACACCGCAATTGGAACAGCGGTTTCGGCAGCGCTTCGGGGTGGGGATCGAAACCTTTCACTCGAATCTGACCGACCGGCAACGCCAACAAGCCTGGCTGAGTATGCGCGCCGGCGTGGCGCGGATACTGCTCGGCACTCGATCCGCGCTGTTTACGCCGCTTCGGGAGCCCGGCCTGATCGTGTTGGACGAGGAACACGACGGCTCCTTCAAACAACAGGACGGGTTTCGATTTTCGGCGCGCGATGTCGCGATCGCCAGAGCCAAGCTGCTGAATATTCCGGTGGTGATGGGCTCGGCGACGCCGTCGCTGGAGAGTCTGGCCAACGTAGCCCAGGGCCGCTACCGTCTGTCGCACTTGCCGCACCGAGCCGGCAACGCCAAGCCGCCGGCATTTCAGGTGTTGGACATTCGCGGCAAGAAGCTGCAAGCCGGTCTGTCGGAGCCATTGGTAACGGCGATCGGCGCGGAACTCGCCGAAGGCCGGCAAGTGCTGCTGTTTCTAAACCGGCGCGGTTATGCGCCGGTGCAAATCTGCCACGATTGCGGTTGGGTATCGCGCTGTCACCGTTGCGACGCCAATCTGGTGATCCACGCCGGCATACACAAATTGCGCTGCCATCATTGCGGCTACGAGCAAGCCTTGCCGCGGCAGTGTCCGGCCTGCGGCGTCGGCGAGTTGCAGGCGCTCGGCCTGGGCACCGAACGCATCGAAGAAACGCTGAACGAGTTGTTCGCCGGCCACCGCATCGTCCGCCTGGACCGCGACACCACGCAGCGCAAGGGCGCGCTCGAAGGCTATTTGCAGCAAATTCATCGCGGCGACGCCGACATCGTGCTCGGCACGCAAATGCTGGCCAAGGGCCACCACTTTCCGAATGTGACCTTGGTCGCGATCCTGGATATCGACAGCGGCCTGTTCAGCATCGACTTTCGCGGCGGCGAGAAATTGGCGCAGTTGATCGTGCAAGTCGCCGGTCGGGCCGGCCGAGCCGAATTGCCCGGCCGGGTGATCCTACAAACCCGCCATCCGCGACACGCGCTGCTGCATAGCCTGCTGAGCCACGGCTATCGAGCTTTCGCCGAAACCGCGCTTAGCGAACGCCGCGCCGCCGGACTGCCCCCCTTCGGCTATCAAGCCCTGTTGCGGGCGCAAGCCGGCAACGCCGGTGCTCCGCAGCAATTTTTGGGGGCAGCCATTCAATGTCTGACCGACTTTACACAGTCCGGCGTGCAAGTGCTCGGCCCGGTTAGCGCGCCTATGGTCAGACGAGCCGGGTTATACCGATACCAAATACTGCTGCAAAGCGATAAGCGCCCGGCTTTGCAGCGGCTACTGGATTTTTGGGTTCCACGCCTCGCCGACTTACGCGAGGCCAGATCGGTACGTTGGTCGCTGGATGTCGATCCGCTGGACTTGTATTAACCATCCGCTATCGATTCGCTGCGATCGCCCAGCAAAAAGCCGCCGGTAAGTGAAGGGTTTTATGGGATAATTCGCCGCTTTTTCGCGGCTCGAGGTCGCGGCAAAAACTAGGGGGTATTCGCCAGGCCGACACTTCGGGCTCACCGAACGCCCCGCCCGGAAGATTGCGGTCTATGGCGGCGGGACTAGCACCCCACCCCAATCCGAATGGCAATCACATAATTAAAATAACGAAAGGGGGTACTTTTCAATGTGTTGGAGCGGAGAAGCGTCGGGCGTATTAGCCGCCGCCGGTTTGACCACCGCCGTTTACGTGGCGTACAAAGGCGAGTCCAAGGAACTTTGGATTCCGTTGACTTATTTCGCGTTGATGGAACTGTTGCAGGCGGCAACCTATGTGTACATCAATCTATGCGACAACCCGAACAATCAGATACTGACGCTGCTCGGCTACGTGCATATCGCCTTCCAGCCGTTTTTCGTCAACATGGTAGCGATGTATTTCATTCCGGAGAGCGTCAAGCTCAAAATCAGGACTACCGTCTATACGCTGTGCGCGATCAGCTCGCTGGCGATGTTGATTAAAATGTATCCGTTCGCTTGGGCCGGCAACTGCGTCGAAGGCGTCGAAGGCTTCTGCGGCGCGCAGACCTGTTCGGTGTCGGGCGCCTGGCATATCGCCTGGAAAATGCCGTTGAACGGCTTGATGTCCAATCCGGTCGAGTGGCTGTTCGGCTTCAACTGGGGCCTACATGCGTTTTCCTATATTTTGGCGGCGTTTTATCTGCCCATCATTTATGGTTCATGGCGTTTCGTCGGTTTCCATTATTTGATCGGACCGTGGATTTCGGACGTCACCACCGACGATCCGAACGAGTATTGCGCGGTCTGGTGTTTGTTTTCGATCGCGCTGTGCGTGTCGGTCATCAAAACCCCGATCCGCAAATATTTGCACGTCAAGAAATGGCCGTTTTACCACCGAGAAGTGGGCGATAGCCTTTAGCATTAACCCGAAAACCGAGGCCAGACCCTCGCTTATAAGCCTTGCCGGCCAATGCCGGCAAGGCCGCCGTCCAAACCTCGGTTCCGTGCAAACCCTTAGTCCACCGTTCGCCACGAGGATGCGATGACGATCAATAAACCCGCAATTCTGGAAGCCTTCCACTTCCGCCACGCCTGCAAGGAATTCGATGCCGAGCGCAAAATCGCCGGCGCGGACTTCGACTTCATACTGGAAACCGCTAGGCTGTCGCCGTGTTCGTTCGGCCTGGAGCCCTGGAAGTTTCTGGTGATTCAGACCCCGACATTGCGCGAGAAATTGCGTCCGCATATCTGGGGCGGCCAAAAACAGTTGCCGACCGCCAGCCACCTGATCTTGACGCTGTGCCGCAAAAGCCGCGACCTGCGCTACGACAGCGACTATGTGCAAGGTTTCATGCGCGAGGTTCAGCATTACCCGGAAGACGCCGCCCAGGCCCGCACCCAAGTACTGGAAAAATTTCAAAAGCACGACTTCGCGCTGCTGGAATCGGAACGCGCCATCAACGACTGGGCCGGCAAGCAGACCTATATTCCGCTGGCCAATATGATGACGGCGGCAGCCCTAATCGGCATAGACTCCTGTCCGATCGAAGGCTTCGAGCGCAACGGTTTGGAACAGGCTCTGGCCGCCGAGATCGGCATCGACCTCGAACAATGGAGCGTCGCTTATCTGGTGGCTTTCGGTTACCGGAAAAACCCGCCGGCTCGCCCGAAAACCCGCCAGGAAGCCAGCGCGGTCATCGAATGGCGCTAGGTGCCGCGAACCTTACGACTCCGGCGATTCCAGCCTGGCGTGCTTGTCGATCAGGTAAATCCAGCCTTCTTGTTCGGCGACCTTGATCGCCGTCAGACTCTTATCCAGACAAATTTCGCTCAACGATCGTCCGCTCACCGGATCGTAACAAATCCCGTGCATCGAGCATTGCAGATAACGGCCGGAGGGATCGAACACGCCGTCGCGTTCGCAATCCAGCGTCCTCGGCATATGGGCGCAATGATTCAAATAGCCGAACACCGTGCCGTTAAAACGCACCACCAAGGCTGGTTCGGGCGCTCCCCGGTATAGCACCGAAAAGCACCACTTACCCAGCTCGGCTAACTGATCGCTTCGGCAAATCGGGACGGGATGGCTCTTACTCATCAGAACGGCTCCTCGGAAAGGGCAAACGGGTCACTGGCGACCGATGATACGACACGATGACCGAACGCGCGACGGATTTACCGCCGTCGAGCGTATCCGCCGAGAGTAAGGGGCCACGACAACGGGCGTCAGGCTAACCTTAGGCGGATAAGCGCAGCCCGCGTTTACATGCTGATCTGATTTTTGCGCCGTCGGAGCGCCCATTTCCGCGTCCCGTCGGCGGATCTAGCCAGACTGTTGTAGGTCGGCCCAATCCCGCGAGGTCCAGCATCGTCGAGTGCCGAAAACCGGACGCCCAACCCGATATGCCCCGGTTTCCGGCCTCGCTCGCCGGTCTTTTCGTTCAATCCCGAACGCGGACTGCCCAGACCGGCATAGGAAAACATCAGGTCGTGAAAATTCGACGGGCGATAGTTGTGGAATAAACCGCCGACCGCAAATAGCAAGCTCTATAATCACGCTTGATTCAGGAACCCTTCCGTGGGATCGTCATCCCATTTCACCAAGCAGCTTCAATATTCCTCCCGTGCCTCCCGCCCACTTCCAACAACAACTCTTCGCATGGTTCGACCTGCATGGCCGCAGGGATTTACCTTGGCAACAAGACATCAATCCCTACCGGGTTTGGGTGTCGGAGATCATGTTGCAGCAGACTCAAGTAGCCAGCGTGATCGGCTATTTCCAACGCTTCATGGACCGATTCCCAACCGTATGGCATTTGGCGGACGCGGAACTGGACGATGTGTTACAGCATTGGGCCGGACTGGGTTATTACGCCCGTGCCCGCAATCTGCACAAAACCGCGCGCCTGGTCGCGGCGAACGGCGGCGAGTTTCCGCAAACCGTCGAAGCGCTGAGCGCCTTGCCCGGCATCGGCCGCTCGACGGCCGGCGCGATACTCAGCATTGCCGGCGGGCAAAGCCAACCGATATTGGACGGCAATGTCAAACGGGTATTGACGCGCTTTCACGCGATCCATGGCTGGCCGGGCGAGACCAGGGTCGCGGCCCAACTCTGGCAGCTCGCGGAGATCTACACGCCGAAACACCGAACCGGCGACTATACCCAGGCAATGATGGATTTGGGCGCGACGTTGTGTACCCGCGCCAAGCCGCTGTGCGAGATTTGCCCGGTCCAGGCCGGATGCGAGGCCAAACATCGGGGGCTGGTTCGGCAATTGCCGGCAGCCAAACCGCGTAAGGCTTTGCCGGTCAAACAATGTTATATGCTGCTGTTGACAGCGCGCGACGGCGCGATCTTGCTGGAAAAGCGTCCGCCAACCGGTATCTGGGGCGGCTTGTGGAGTTTGCCGGAGTTTCCGGATCGGCCGAGCGCCGAAATCTGGTGTCGCGAACGGGGCTATCGTTTGGCGGCCGTCGCGACCTTAGCGCAACGCCGCCATACCTTTTCGCATTATCACCTGGACTACACGCCGTTATTAGCCAGCTTGGCGGAAGTCGCCGCGATCGCCGACCCCGCGACTTTTGCCTGGCAAGCCCCGGAGGCCTGGGCCGCCCTGGGTTTGCCGACGCCGATCAAACAGCTGTTGGCGCAAATGCCCGAACCGGACGGCGCGGTTATTTCGCCAGATCCGCGCCTCCTTTAGGCGCCGGCGGCCAACGGATACCGCGATCAGGCTTGCGCCGCCCGCCGATTCAACCAGCTCAACCACCGAGCGTAGCCGCGCGCCAAGCTCATTTTCAAATCGTCCAGATAGCAATAGGCCACCGGAATCACCAATAGGCTGAGCAGCGTCGACGTGACCAAGCCGCCGATCACCGCGATCGCCATCGGACTGCGAAACGAGGCGTCGGCGGCACCCATGCCCAACGCGATCGGCAGCATACCGGCGCCCATCGCGATCGTGGTCATCACGATGGGCCTAGCCCGCTTGCGGCAGGCGTCCAGCAGCGCTTCGCCGCGGCTCAGGCCATGCTCGCGGCGAGCGACGATGGCGTATTCCACCAGCAGAATCGAGTTTTTGGTGGCGATGCCCATCAGCATCACCAGGCCGATCAGCGACGGCATCGAAAAAGCCTTGCCGGCGATCAGCAATGCGACGAAGCCACCGCCGAACGACAGCGGCAGCGCGGTCAAAATCGTGACGGGTTGGATGAAGTCCTTAAACAGCAATACCAACACCACGAAGATGCACAACACGCCGGTCAACATCGCCGAACCGAAACTGCCGAACAACTCCTCCATCATTTCGGCATCTCCGATACTGAGCAAGCGCACACCGGCCGGCAGGTGGCGGATGCTGGGCAACTGATGCGCGGCATTGGCGACGTCGCCGAGCGGTTGGCCGTTGAGTTCGATTTCGAAATTGACGTTGCGGGCGCGGTCGTAGCGGTCGATCAGGGCCGGACCGCTGGACAGCTCCAGTTTGGCGACCTGGCCGACCAGCACCGAACCAGCGTTGGGCTTGTTGGACGGCACCGTCAAACGTTCCAGCACCGCCAAATCCTGACGGCCGGCACTCGCCAGTTTGACGACGATCGGCACTTGCCGCTGGCTCAGGTTGAGTTTGGGGAGCGACCAGTCGTAGTCGCCTATCGTCGCGATGCGCAGGGTTTCGGCCAACGCGGCGGTGGTGACGCCCAGATCGGCGGCGCGGGCGAAGTCGGGACGCACCGCGATTTCCGGGCGGATCAAGGCCGCGCTGGAGGCGATGCTGCCCAGGCCGGGTATCGTGCGCAAATCGCGCTCGACATCGCCGGCGGCCTTGCTCAAGGCCTGCGGATCGTCGCCACTCAACACCAGCACGTATTTTTCTCCGGACGCGCCCAAGCCGACCTTGGTACGCACGCCGGGCAAACGTTGCAACGCGATCCTAATGTCGTTTTCTATCGTTTGCTTGCGCACCGGCCGGTCGCGGCGGGCAGCCAGAGTGACGGTTAGCGTCGCCTTGCGCACCTCGCTGGTACCCATGCTCATTACCATCGGGTCGCTACCGGCCGCGCCGGCGCCTATCGTGGTGTAGACGCTTTTGACGTAAGGCACCGCCGCCACCAATTGCCGGGCCTGTTCGGCCGAGGCGCGGGTTTGCGCCAGCGTCGCGCCGGGCGACAGCTCGACGAAGACCTGGGTTTGCGGATTGTCGTCGGCCGGGATGAAGCCGGTCGGCAACAGCGGAATCAACATCAGCGAGCCGATGAAAAACGCCAGCGCGCCGGCCATCGTCACAATGCGGTGGCGCAAGCACCAGGCCGCCATGTTCATGTAAGTCCGCATCAGCCAACCTTCGGGCGCCGCGACGTGTTCGCGATCCTTCAACAGATAAGCCGACATCATCGGCGTCAACATCCGGGCCACAATCAGCGAGGCGATGATGGCCAGCGCGGCGGTCCAACCGAATTGTTTGAAAAAACGCCCCGGCACCCCGCTCATGAAGGCGGTGGGCAGAAACACCGCCACCAACGCGAACGTGGTGGCGACGACGGCCAGACCTATTTCGTCGGCCGCTTCCAGCGCCGCTTGATAGGGCGTCTTGCCCATGCGCTGGTGACGGACGATGTTTTCGACTTCGACGATCGCGTCGTCGACCAGAATGCCGATCACCAGCGACAGCGCCAGCAAGGTAATCACGTTCAACGAAAAACCCAGCAAATACATGCCCAGAAACGACGGGATCACCGACAAGGGCAACGCCACCGCCGAGACGAAGGTGGCGCGCCAGTCTCGCAAAAACAGCCAGACCACGATGACCGCCAGCAGCGCGCCTTCGTAGATCATCGTCATCGAGCCTTGAAATTCCTCGGCGACCGGCTCGACAAAATTAAAGGCTTCGGTGAATTGCACGTCCGGATAGCTTAGTTTCAAGTCCGCCAGCGCCTGTTGCACGCCGGCACCGACTTCGACCTCGCTGGCGCCTCGGCTGCGGGTAACCTCGAAACCGACCACCGGCCGGCCGTCCAGCAAGGCCAGCGCGCGCGGTTCGGCAACCGAATCGTTCAGGTCGGCGACTTGATCCAGCCGGATGCGGCGGCCGTCGGGCAAGGCCAGTTGCAGCGGCCGTAATTCCTCGACCGACGCGACTTTCGCCAGCGTGCGCAAGGGCTGCTCGCCGCTGCCAAGATCGGTGCGGCCGCCGGCGCTTTCCTGCTGCACCTGGCGCAGTTGCCGGGAAATGTCGGCGGCGCTGACGCCCAGCGCCTGTAGTTTGACCGGGTCCAACGCGATGCCGATTTCGCGGCTGACGCCGCCGACTCGGGTCACCGCGCCGACGCCGCGCACCGCCAGCAGTCGCTTGGCGACGGTATCCTCGACGAACCAGGACAGCGCTTCGTCGTCGCGTTTGTCGGAGGACACGGTCAGCGCCAGTATCGGCGCGCCGGCCAGATCCAATTTGGTAACGACCGGCTCGCGCAAGTCGGCCGGCAAATCGGCGCGCACCTTGGAGACCGCCGAGCGCACATCGTCCACCGCTTCCTGCACCGGTTTTTCCAGGCGAAATTCGGCGTTGATCACCACGTTGCCGTCGTAGATCTTGGTGTAGAGGTGCTTAAGGCCTTGCAGCGTGGCCAGCGAGTTTTCCAGCTTGCGGGCCACGTCGGTTTCCAATTGGGCCGGCGACGCGCCGGGCAGATTGGCGGTCAAGGTCACGGTCGGCAAGTCCAGATCGGGAAAGTTCTGGACTTTCATCGCCTTGAAGCCTTGTAAACCGCCGAAACCCAGCAGCACGAACAGCATCAGGGCCGGAATCGGATTGCGGATGCACCAAGCGGAGACGTTCATTTCGGCACCACCCGCACCAGATCGCCGTCGGCCAGGAAGGACACGCCGCCGGCCACCAGCTGGTCGCCGGCGCTGATGCCGGCCAGTACTTCCAGATCGTCGCCGCTGCGCCGGCCGAGTTGAACCTTGACCAGGGCCACCTTGGCCAGGTCTCCCTGGCGCTCGCCGAGCTTGAACACGTAGCTGAAACCTTCGCGCAAGGACACCGCGGTTTGCGGCACGATCAGCGCGGGACTGGCGCCCAGGGCAAATTCGCCCCTGGCGAACATACCGGCTCGCAGGCCTTGGCGGACGGCATCCGGCAGGTCAACGTAGACCAGACCGTTGCGGCTTTGCGGGTCCAGAGTTGGCGCCAACTGACGGACTTTGCCGGGCGTCCGGCCGACATTGGGCACCTCGACCGTCACTTCCAGTCCCGGCCGCAATTTGGCGATTTCGGCGGCGGTGACTTCGGCGCGCCATTCCAGGCGGCTCTGCCGAATCAAGCGAAATAATTCCTGGCCGGCCGAAGCCACCGCGCCCAAGGTCGCGTTGCGCGCCGAAATCACGCCGTCGTCGCTGGCGACCACTTGGGTATGCTTGAGGCGCAACAACTGTGCGTCCACTTGGGCCTGAGCCGATTCGACCTTGGCCTGGGCGGTCTTTTCGCCGGTCAGATATTGGGCGACTTGTTGGGCGCTAAGCGCCAACGACGAGGTGGCATGGCGGGTGCGGTCGGCGTTGAGTCTGGCCTCTTCCAGGCTGGCCTTGGTCTCGGCCAATATGGCCTTGGCTTGGGCAAGGTCCGCCTGCACGGTTTCGGCATCCAGTAGCGCCAGCACCTGACCCTTGCGCACTGCGTCGCCGACCTGAGCACGGACTTCGGCCAGCCGCAGATCGCCGACCTCGGCGCCGATGATCGCCTCCTGCCACGCGGCGATCGAACCGTTGGCGGCCAGCGTCAGCGGAATATCCCGACCGGCGGGCTGTATCGTCGTCACACTCAGGGCGGGGTTGGTGGCGGGTGTCGATTCGGTGGCCGGCACGTCGCTACCGCAGCCGGCAAAAAACATCCAAGCGGCGAGAAAAACAGTGCCGCGAAAGCAAAAGGTCGTCATGTCCGTGATCTATATGAAGTGGAGGCCCGATCCGGCGGATTGCCGAATCGGGCCTGGGTTGGTACCGTCGCCGATTCTTTCATACATTGTCGATCCGGCAAAACGGAACGGTAAAACCGCACCGCCGCGATCCGAGGTTACGATCGGCGAAGTTGGCATCGTCTCCAATAACCCTATCAACAATGTGATGGAAGCGGAACCCGCGCTTTGGTATAACGCTGGCCGGAATACTCACGGCTTCCGGCACGTTTCGGAGCAGCTGTGACCACCTAACGAGAGCGAGGTTCACTATGACAAGAATGGTTCAATGCGTAAAACTGGGTGTGGAAGCGGAGGGCCTAGACTCGCCGCCGTTTCCCGGCCCCAAGGGCCAACGTATTTTCGAACAGGTTTCCAAACAAGCCTGGAAAGACTGGCTGGCGATGCAGACTATGATCATTAACGAGCAGCGCTTATCCAGTTTCGATCCCTACGCCAAGAAGGTCCTGGAGGTCGAACGGGAAAAATTCCTGTTTGCCGGCGGTTTCCAAGTACCGAACGGCTACGTGCCGCGAAAAGAGTAAGATCGCCCGGCGCGGGCTTAAGGCACGGCTGGCGAGCCTCTGATCGCGGCTGACGCGCTAGCGTGAGATCCGGCCGGCCGGCGGTTGGCGCCGAATCCTTAATGCCCGACCGAATTGGAAAACAGACTCAGCGTCACGACACCGGCCACCACCAAGCCGATACCGGCCAGTGCCGGTCCGTCCAGCTTCTGGCCGAACAGGGCAACGTCGATCAAGCCGATGCCGACAATGCCAAGCCCGGCCCAAACCGCATAGCCTATGCTGATTGGGATCGTGCGTAGCGCCACCGAAAAGCAATAAAACGACAGACCGTAGCCGATCGCGATGGCCAACGAGGGCCACGGCTTGGAAAAACCGTCGCTGTACTTGAGCAGCGAGCTCGCCGCGACTTCGGTCAGAATGGATACGGCCAAATAAAGCCAATGCGTCATACTGGAAACTATCCTGAATTTGATTGGGACAATGTCCGGGCGCCTTGCCGCGCGCGGGGAGCTTATCCCAACGCGCGCCAGCGGCTCCGGCATTTTGCGGAATTCCGGCGTCGGCGACCCGCGTCGACGTCAATACGGCATTAGACGAGGGCGCGGTCGGAAGTTCGCGCCATTGGCAAATCCCGGATTTCGACTACCTTTTGGAGGTTTGCGCCGCGTTTCGTCCGCCAAGTCGACCGGTCCGCACCCACTCTCACTGAAATGACATCTAACCGCTTGTTCGTTCCGCTTCCGCTACTCAAGGTACCATGATCGCCGATCCGGAAAGTTATCAGTTGTTGCAACGAATCTGGACTATCGCGTGGGAAGCCGATCCGCGGACCGGCTTGTGCCGTTACGTCTCAGACCAGACCGAACGACTGGGTTACCCCGCCGAACATTGGCGGCGAATTCCGTATTTCTGGCAAACCGTGGTCATCCCCGAAGACCGGCACTTATTGACACAGCTCTCATCGAGCGGGACCGAGTGTCGAGTGGCCCGCGCGGACGGTGCGCAAATGCCCGCGCGACTGCAACTGAGCACCGCCGCGGCCGAGTCGGACCGGCCGGCCGCCTTGCATGGCACGATGCTGATCTACGCCGCCGAGCGCGCGGCTGTGGCAACGCAAGCGGCAAGTCGCGACGAATTGACCGGCCTGCCCAACCGCAACCTGATGCTGGACCGTATCGGCCAAGCCATCGCGCTGGCCGGACGTAGCGAGCACTGGCTAGCGGTACTGTCGATAGACTTCGATCGATTCAAACTGATCAACGACAGTTTGGGCCACGAAATCGGCGATAAATTATTGGTGGCGGCATCGGTGCGACTGGACAGCGGTATCCGCGAAGCCGACACCGTGGCCAGACTGGGCGGCGACGAATTCGTGATTCTCGCCACCGGAATAGGCAAGTTCGAAGACATTCATTGCATCGCTCAGAAAATTCTCGATTTGCTGGCGGCGCCGTTTTACATCGACGGTCACACCTTGTTTTTGACGGTCAGTATCGGCGTTTGCGCCTTTCCGAAAGACGGCGCCGACGCGGTGGTGTTGCTGAAACGCGCCGACACCGCGATGTACCGCGCCAAGGAACAAGGCAAGAACCGGTATCTGTATTTTTCCGACGAAATGAATGCGGCCAACGCCCACCGGCTGCATCTGGAAAACGAATTGCGCTTGGCCTTGGAGCACCGCCAGCTGGCTCTGCATTATCAACCGCAGATCGATCTGGATAGCGGCCGCATCATCGGCGTCGAAGCCTTGGCGCGTTGGCGGCATCCGACGCTGGGTTGGATCTCGCCGGCCGAATTCATCAAGATCGCCGAGGAAACCGCATTGATCGTGCCGTTGGGACGGTGGGTGCTGGAAACCGGTTGCCGCCAGGTCGGCGCCTGGCGCGCGGCCGGCCTGCCCCCGTTAAGAATGGCCATCAATCTGTCGCCGGTACAATTCACCGAACACAGCATGGCCGATTGCATCGAGGCGGTACTGCGGGAAACCGGTCTGGACCCCAGATTATTGGAACTGGAGCTGACCGAAAGCCTGTTGATGCGCAACGTCGAGGAGTCGATAGGTACGTTGCGAGCGCTACGGGCGATGGGCATCTGCTTGGCCGTCGACGACTTCGGCACCGGCTATTCGTCGCTGAGTTATCTGAGCCGTTTTCCGGTCACGACGGTCAAGATCGACCAATCCTTTACCCGCGAGCTGACCAGCGACCCTAACGTCGCCGCGCTGGTCCGCTCTATCATCAGCATGGCCCACGAATTGCGCCTGCGGGTCATCGCCGAAGGCGTAGAAACCGAAGGCCAATTGAATTTTCTAGCCAATCACCGTTGCAACGAAGTGCAAGGCTATTTTCTGGGCAAACCATTACCGGCCGATGAATTCATCGACTTTTACCGGCGTTTCGATCGATTGGCCGCCCGGCGCGGCGGCGGCGACAGCGAGGAGCGCCGTCTGCTGGTGGTCGACGACGAAACCAAGGTCGTCGAAGCCTTGGTGCGTCAACTCGACGGCGACGGCTACCGGATTATGACCGCGACCGGCGGCGGCGAGGCACTGGAGATACTGGCCAGGCAGCGAGTCGGCGTCATCGTGTCCGGCCAGCGCATGCCGGGCATGAGCGGCGTCGAATTTTTCCGCAAGGTCAAGGATCTTTACCCGGCCACGGCTCGCATCATTCTGTCCGGGTTCAACGACATCCAGACCGTGACCGACGCGATCAATCAGGGTGCCATCTATAAATTCTTGAACAAACCCTGGCGCGAGGAGCATCTGCGCGACGCGGTGCGCGAAGCTTTTCAACGCTACGAATTGACGCTGGAGAATGCCGCGCTGGGCCGGGCCTTGGAACAGGCCAACGCCGAGCTGTCGGCCATCAATCGGGACTTGGAGCGGCGCATCGCCGAAAAAACCCGGGAACTCGGCCGGGGCATCAACATGCTGCAAGTGTCCAGGGAAATCCTGGAACATTTGCCGACCGCAGTGATCGGCATCGACGACGACGGTTTGATCGTAATGGCCAATCGCCAGGCCAACCGCTTGCTGGCCAGCGACGACGGCATACCGTTGCTGAGCTGCGAGGCCTCCCTGCGCCTGCCGGCCGCCGCGCTGGCGGTACTGGCCGATCCCGACGGCCGCGAGCGGCGGATCGTGCTGACCGGCGGCCTATCCGCATGGGCGCTTTGTCGAACCATGGGCGCCGACAGCGTTTCGCGCGGACGCATCCTGATGCTTTGGCCGGAATCCGGTCAGGAAAACCCGAGACAATGACTGAAAGATCCCAATACGCCGGCAATCTCGACAAAGTTCTGGACAGCATTCGGCAGCTGCCGTCGCTGCCTGGATTGGTCGTAGAATTACTGGAAAACTTCGGCGACGAAAACGTCAATATCGCCACGTTGGCCAATAAAATCGCCCACGACCAGGCGCTAGTGGCTCGCTTGATGCGGGTCGCCAACTCACCGTTTTACGGGGTATCCGGGCAGATCGGCTCGATCAGCGAAGCCATCGCCATGCTCGGGTTCACCAACGTGCGCGGTTTAGTATTGACCGCCGGCCTGATCAACGTCTTTACCGGCATGGAAAAGTATTTCGACTGGCGGGCATTCTGGCGGCACAATGTCGCCGCCGCGGTGTGCGCGAAGCTGTTGGCGGGCGGCACAGGCCTAAACCCTGACGCCGCGTTCACCGCCGGCCTGCTGCACGACATCGGCAAATTGGTAATGTGGAGCTGTTTTCCGCACGACGTCGCCCGATTAGGCGAACTCAGCGAAGAAAGCGGCTTGTCGCCGCTGCAACTGGAACGGGAAACCTTCGGTTTCGACCATACCCTGCTGGGCAGCGAAGTTGCCAAACGTTGGAATTTTCCGGTGGATATTCAACACGCGATCGCGCTGCACCATACCCATTATCTACCCGGCGGCGGCAAGACGATGGCCGATGTCATCTATACCGCCAATCTGCTGGCCGAAACGCTCCAAGATGACGAGGTGTGCGAGGCGCGCCAATTGCAAGTCAACGGCGTGGCTTGGTCGCGCCTGAAATTGGACGGCGAGCGGCTTGCCAAACTCACCGCGCAAGCCCGTCGGCAGTTTCAAGGCACCATGCCGCTGCTGAGCGACTGAGCCCCTCCAAAAACCAAGGCCGCACTCGGCGCAAAAAAATACCCTCGGCCCGGTCAGAAGCGGAGGGTGTGAGTCCCACGGGAGAGGACAGGAGGAACAGCCAGGAGTTACGATTTTAATTTAGCAAATCCGGTGCCAACCCTTGCATGTCCCACGCTACCGGCCTTCACACCAATCCTCCCCGCGCCGCCCGCCGAAAAGCCGCACCAAAATCAATCGCAAGCCGGCTTTTTGCACCGCAATGAGCGTTACCGCGACACGCGTTACCAGCGCCCCTGGTTCGAACGGCCTTCCTTGCCCAGCACCCATTGCCGTTCAGTTTAGTCTCGACCGTTTGTCCCGAGTCCTTCGGCCTCGCTCGGGAGAGCCTTGTCGAAGGTCGTTTCGGTTTCTTCGTGAAGGTGCTTAATTGATCGTCCGGCTCTGATGAAGTTATCCGCGCGCTTTTTCTCCATCACGGTTTCAGTTTCTTGAGAACCGACGAACGGGATGGGATTTATAAACACCGATCCGACTTGTTGGCTGTCATCACTAAAGGTTGTCTTGCCTCCGCAATCCGTTGAACTCCGTTAGCCTTCCGGCGATCGGCAAACGCTACGAAAGCCGTTTGAGTTGCAGCCCTAAAATTCGTAAACCAACCGAAAATCCACGCGCTGTTGGCCGGCGGAAACACTGCTTTGGCCGTGAAACGGATAACTCCAATCCAGTTCGCCGAGCAGGCGCTTGAACCATTGCATACGCAGGCCCAAACCGGCCGAAGCGAGTTGTTCGACCGCCGGAGTCGGCGCGATCGGCGCGTCTGTCCACAATCTGGCCCAGTCGATAAAACCCAGCAAGCGCAGATTTTGCGCGGCGTCCCAGTCGGCAGGCAGCAAGTGCGGGCTGTAAAACTCCAGAGACAGATTGACGCCATGGTCCGCCAGAACCTGGGTCTGATGATAACCGCGCACGCTGAGCGGGCCGCCGGCCGCGAATTGCTCGTTGCTGATCAGTTTTCCGATGCTGGCCTGGCCGCTGGCCCTGGCCTGCAAGCGAAAATCCCAGGGCAGTAGCTGCTGATGTTTCACGTCACCGGTCAGGTAGAAATAGTTTGGGGTGGCTCCGGCCCGCTTGCGCTCGAATTCGGCGGCATCATTACCCAAGCCGCGAAAACTGAAATGACCGGCCAAGTTCAGACTGCTGGCGTAGCCGTCGCCGCGCCGCGTTCCGTCGTAGCCGGCCATGAATCCGGCATAGCTGATCGGCGTATTCTCGGTGAAGCTGGCAATCTGCTGACCGAAACTTTTATAGTCGAAGCCGAAGGTCAGATTGTGAAAAATACTTTCGAAAGAGCCCGCCAGCGGCTTGACTAGCCGCGCGCCGTAGATCGAGCCGGTACCGACCACCGACAGGCCGCCGATATTGACGCCGAGTTGGGTGTTGGAGCTGATGCCTATGCCGTACAGCGCCAAACGGGTGTCGGCCCAACCGGTCGGCAGCACGTAGGTGCCGGACCAGACTTCGACTTCTTCGCTGACTTGCGGCGAGACCTGGTATTGCAAGGAGGCGCTATGAAAAGCCTGCCACAGGTTGTCGTAACGTAGCGAGCCCAGCAGCCGGGAATAGCTGGTGCGCTCGGAGTTGCGGCTGTTCATTTCGACGCTGCCATGCAGCGGCAATTCGTCCTTGACCTTCAGTTCCACTTCCATTTTGCCCGGCGTCGAACCGGCCCGGAACACCGGCGTGACGTTGCGGTCGGCCGATTGCTTGGCCAGCGTGTTCATTTGCTCCTGCAGTCGCGGCATGTGCGGGACTTGACCCTCGGCCAGCGCCGGCAAGCCTTCGCGGATCTTGCCCAGCGCGTAATAACGCGAACCGCTGATGTAGACGGTTTCGATGCTGCCTTCCAGTACTTGTAGGCGCACGCTGTCGCCCGCCACGTCCTGCTCCGGAATCGACACGACCACGGTTGGATAGCCGGCCTGACGGTAGGCTTGCTCCAGCGCCGCGCGGGCCCGTTCGACCTCGTCGACGCTCTTATCCGGACCGAGGAAGGGATAAACGGCTTTTTCCAGGGTTTCGTCGTCTAGCAGCGTGTTGCCGTCGATTTGATAATCGAAAACGTCGAATCGGGGTTTCTGCTCGCCCGCCCATTCGGCGGCGACCGTCTCGGCATTGGCGGCGCGATCGGCACCCGTGGCGCCGGCACCGGTTGGCGCGGCTGCCGCAGTTTGCGCTTGAACCGTCGTGACGGCCAGGCTTAGCCCGAGCGCAACGGCAAAAGGCGCGATGCGGCTCATCGGCCAGCCCCCCGGCCGTGACTCGCGGTGTCATCGGCCGCCCGCGCCGCTTGGCCGGCATCCGGCGATTCCGCGTTATCAACAGGCTCTGCAGTGCCGGCGTCAGGTGCTCCGGTCGACGCCGGTTCGGCCGGCATTGCCTCGGCGGCGGCGGGCGCACCGTCGGATTGTACCGGCACGACGGCTTCGAACGGCGTGACTTTCAATTGCCGCAAGCGATAGCGATAGGTTTCGGCTTGCGCCTCGTTTTGCACTTGGGCAATCCCGGTGATCGGTTCCAGCTCGGCCAGTTGTTCGAACAGACTTTTATCGCCACTGTGTTGCACGATGTCCTGGCCGACCTCGCGCAGCTGACGGTTCAATTCGCCGCATTGGCTAATCCATCGCTCGCGTTCTTGCACCGCTTGCACCAACACCGTGTTATCTTCGCGGATGGCGCGGGCCTGCAAAACCATGTCGTTATGCTTTTGCAGCAAGGCCTGTTCGCGCTGGCGCTGTTGGACCAACTGATTTTCCAGGCTACCGCGCACGCTGTCCAAGCCGGCTTTGTAGCGTTCCACCTGGTCCTGCAGTGCCGGCAGCAATCTGGCCTGATTTTCGAGTAATTTGAGTTTGCCCTCCAAAGTTGCCTTGTCGGCCAGCCATGCGGCTTTTTCCGCCTCCAGCGCGGATTTTTCCTGGCTGAGCTGGCGGATAATACCTTGGGCTTTCTTGATCGCACTGTCGCCGACGGGTGCCGGCTTGGGTTCGGCCCGACCGGTTTCGAGGCCGGCCAACAACACCAACACCGTTAAACCTGATAAACCAATCCAACGCATCGCCCCCCCCTAGAACCGTGCGTTCAGATCGACGTTGACAGTGTCGATGCTGTATTTGGGGCCGTCGATCGCATCGGTGCTGAGCCAGCGCAGATTGAGCCAGGCGTATTTGGACAGACCGTATTGGGTGCCGATCACCCAGCCCTTGGCATTGGTACCGCCCAGATGGAAAATCGAGTCGGTGAAGGCGTCCAACACCGCGTCGCGCTGCACGTAGCGGTAAGCCAAATTGACACTCCAGTCGCCGAAATGACGAACCTCGACTTGGCCGATATCGGCGCGAATCTGATAAGCGGTGGTGCGCGGCCGGCTGTCGGTGTAGTTAACGACACCGTTGGCGAATTCGGTCAAGATTTTTTGCTGGTTGTAGCCCAAGTTTTTGGCGTAATCGGCGGTCAGCAATACATGAACCGGGTCGAAGCCGGCGTAGTCGAACATCGCGGTGGCATTGAACACCTTAAACCGCGAGGCCAGGCCGAATAAACAACCGACCGTATCGTCGCACACACCGTTCAAGGTCTGATCGTCGGTAATCGCCAACATCGAGTTGCCTTTCTGGACGAACTGCGGCGCGGTCCAGTCGTAGACATGGCTGCCGATCGGGTTGCGGCGGGCGTTGACGTTCTGGAATTCGTAATACGATGCCGCCAGATTCAGCCGGGAATCATGCCACACCAGCCAGTCGGCGCCGACCTGACCGGCGTACAGCCATTTGTCGTTAACCGACACGTCGATGTCTTGCAACGGAAACACGCCCAGCGTCAAGAACAAACTGTCCGGGGTTTGCTGACCTTGGTTGATGCCGAAGCGGGCGGTCGGATTTGGCGCTTTATAGCCGGCCAATTTGCTGGTACCGCGATTGAACGGCAAACGTACACTACCGGCCACGCCTTCGAAGCTCAAATCCGGGTCGAACACCACATCGGTGGACAGGAAGGGATTGACGATGCGCCCGGCGTACAGGCTGAACCAGGAAGTTTTTCGCTCGTCCAGGTAGTCGTATCGCAGATAGGCGCGGTCGATCGCGAACTGGTAGGACTGGCCGGTGTTGCCCAAGGTCTGGTCGTTGGAGACCGGGTTGTTCAGATTGCTGGTCGCAAAGCGGACGCCGGCTTTCAAGCCGTCGCTCAAATTGGCTTCGAAACCCAAACGGAAACGTTCCCGCAGCCGCAAACGATCGATTTGGTTGTTGACGATGGCCTCATTAGGGTTTTGAGAAACCTGCCGCTGCAAGCCGCCTTGCGGACTGTTGGCGAGCCGGTTGATCGCCAACCAGTTGTAAGGGCCGAAAAAATTGCCGGCGGCATCCAGACCGGCATTCGCGATCCCCCCGGCATTTTCCTTGCCGTAAAACTCGTCGGCAAAACGCACCCGCATATCGAAGCTGGGATGAATCGCCGCCACCCATTCCGGCAGCGCGGCGGGGATGCCCCAACCTTCGGTTTTGGCGTCTTGTTTGACGTCCTGCAACACCTCGGCCTTCAACTCGGCCCGTACCTGGTCGCGGATCTCCTTTTTGACGAATTCCGGTACGTAGCCGACGTGCTTGGTTTTGCCGGTTTTGGGAGCCGAATTACCCGGCTCCCCGGCATCTTCCGCGGTCGAGGTCGCCGCTTTGGCTTCATTGCTTTTGACTTGCGCGGCTTGGGTTTCGGCGGCTTCCTGTTCGGCCGCCCGCACCAAACCCTGGCCCTCGTCGGGTTTCAAGACGCCCCGCTGCACCAGCAGGTCCACCAAATTCACCAACGTGGATTTCTTGACCGGGATGACTTCGTCGCCGGGCGCGGCGGCCTGGGCGGCCGTCGTCGCGCCGCCAATCAACAGTAGAACCAGGGTTTTGATCGCGGTATTCATCGTGGTGTTTTCGCTATTCAAAGGTTTTTAAGTTAGTCGGCTTGGGCCAGCGCCGGGCACCGGGTTAGCCACGGCTAAACCCTGGAATTCAGCCGAATCCGGATCGGTTGCGGCATCGCTTCCGGCGGCGGACGGCCAACGCTGGCCCGCAACTTCGGCAACGCCGCGCGCAGAGCACGATCAACCTCGGCATTGCCGCTGCCTGACGCCAGCTCGCTACGGCTGATGCCGCCGTCGGCGCCGACCCAGATATCCAGAATCACGCTAAACGCCGCGCTGGCGGCCGGCGTGTCGGCCAGCAAGTTTTGCAAGCCGTCTTCGATCCGGCGCTGGACTTGGCCGCCGTACCAAATCACCGCGTTGCCGCCCCCGCCGCCCAGCAGCGAGCGGCCGCCCTTGCGAGCTTGCAAGCCGAAAGCGTCGCCGCCGGCCGAGCCGTCGGCATCCAAACCGAGCGCCTCGGCCGGCGGTGCTTCGTCCTGCTCGGGCGAAGGTTCCGGCTCTGGCGCGGGTTCCGGTTCTTCGATTTTTTCCACCTTGATCTCTTCCGGCGGCGGCGGTTGGTCCGGCGTTGGCGGCGGGGGCGGGGGCGGCTGGATCATCGCGATTTGCTGCACCTGCTTCTTGGCCTGAGGCGGCTTCTCGTAGTGCTTCGCCAACCACCACACGCCCCAGACAATCGCCACGCTCAAACCGATGCCGAGCAACATCGGCAAACGGCGTAACCACGCATACTGATTTGTCATCGGTCGCTACTTCACCAACTTCTGCGTCACCAAGCCCAACTGGCTGATTTGCAGGCGGGTGACGATGTCCAACACATCGATAACTTTCTGGTACTGCACGCTGGCGTCGGCTTTCACCACCACCGGCAAGTCCGGCGTGGCGGCCTTATATTGCGCCAGCCGGGTTTCCAGTTCCTGTAGCGACACCGGGTAGGTATCCAGGTAAATACTGCCGTCCGGCGTAATCGAAATGGCCTTGGTCTTAGGCTTGGACATGGCCGGCGTGTTGCTGGCCTTGGGTAGGTTGACGGTGATGCCTTGCACCGTGGCGGTGGTCATGATGATGAAAATCAGCAACAGCACATAAGCCACGTCCAGCATCGGCGTGATGTTGATGTCGTCGTAAACTTTATCCAGGTCGTCGATCTTCATGGCCTGGCCTCTTGCCGCGCGGCTGTTTGGCGGGCGGCGCGCATCGCCAACAAGGCCAGAAATTCGTCGCTGAACACCCGCATGCCGGCGGTGATATCCTTGATTTGGGTCAGCAGATAGTTATAGGCAAACAAGGACGGGATCGCGACCGCCAAGCCGGCGACGGTCGCCAGCAGCGCGGCGGCAATGCCGGGCGCGATCGAGTTGATGTTGACGTCGCCGGTGGCGGCGATGGCGGCGAAGGTGATCATCACGCCGACCACCGTGCCGAGCAGCCCCAAGAACGGGCCGCCGGCAATCGCGATAGTCAGCAACACCATATGCCGATTCAGGCGTTGGCTTTCGTGGACGATTCGGCTGTCGAGCTTGACCCGCAAGTAGTCCCAGGCTTCGCGGGCGACGACTTGTTCGGCGTTGCCTTGCAGCTTTTGCAACTCGTGAATCGCGGTGTGGTAGAGATGGTATAGCGGCGAGCTTTGAAAGTGATCGTGTTTGCCGACCAGCGCGGTCAGCAAATCCGAATCGGCCAGTTCGTGCTCCGCCGAGCTTTCCTGTTGGTCCAACCCGCCGAGCTTATTCGGATCGAGCTGGCGGTATTTTTCGAGAAAGGCGCGGTTGTCCTTGCCGATGCGATTAAGCACCAAGGCTTTACCGACCATAACCATGACGGCGATTATCAGCATCACCAAGGTCAGGCCGATGACGACCCAGCCATCGACGGTAACGTTTTGGACGATGACCAGAAAATGGCTATCCGAGCCGCCGCCGTTGGACTCGTCCTGGCCGTAGCCGATGACGGCGAAGTCGGGGCTTTGGCTGCGGTAGGCGAACTTGAGCCAGTCGGCGCCGCGGGCGGTGGCGGCGATTTGCACTTCGTCCAGCCAGCCTTGGTAGTTGTCGCCCAAGCGGATGACCGGTTGGCCGGCCGGGAGTTGGGTTTTGACGCTGCCGGCCGAAACACCGTCGATATAAAGCTCGACGATTTGCGGCGTAACCTCGCTGCCAGGGTTTCGCCCGGCTTGGCCGCCGGTCTGGGCGGTCAGGTGTTCCGGACGCAAAACCAAAGCGACGTGTTGCCATCGACCCAGGGTCAGCGGTGCCGGCGCGGTGCTTGCACCGCCGGCGACGGCAGTCAGGGCGTTGCCTTGCACACTCAAACGCAAGTCCAGGCCGGGGGCTTGGGCGCTGAGCAGGGTGGCGGCCGGGTTGGCTTGGTCGATTTTCAGCCAGGCCGAAAAGGTCCAGCCTTTCGCCGGATCGACCGCCAATTGCGGCGCCGGATTAACGACAATAGGCCCGGTGCCGGTGAATTGAGCGGCGGCGCCGATCCAGCCGGCGGACTGAATCGCGGCTTTGGAATCGGCGGCGTGGCTAGCGTAGGCGGTGGCGTCTTGCGGCAGGATCTCGCCGGCGGCAAAGTGGTAGACCAAGCCTTGGGCCACGTCGTACAGGCTTTTCGAATCGGAGCCGTCGGCGGCATTGGCGTTGCCGTAGTACAACCAGAAATCGTCGGTCGCCACGCCGCCGCGCACTTGCGGCAGCTTGACCCAGATCAGGCCGATCTCGCTCAACACATCGACTTGCTCGACCTGATAGGCCAGCGGGGTCTGCTCGTCCTTCAAGGCGCGCAAATCGCGGCCGTTCTCGGCCAGTTCGGCAAAATAGCCGAAGTTGCCGGCATGCAGCCGCACCAGCACCGGTACGTCA
Organism: Methylomonas sp. LWB; assembly: GCF_001856095.1. NCBI lineage: Bacteria > Pseudomonadati > Pseudomonadota > Gammaproteobacteria > Methylococcales > Methylococcaceae > Methylomonas > Methylomonas sp. LWB. The sequence continues at coordinate 42,577 of NZ_MKMC01000056.1, read as the reverse complement.
GACAAGGTCTGCTGGATGTCGGCTCCGGTCGCCGAGGCGTCCACCGCTACCTGCCGGCGCGAACTCCAGTCGGCGTTCCACCAGGCGTGGCCGAGAGAAGGTAAACAACAAAGGAATAGAATTCGCGGAATAAGATTACGCATCGAATGGGATCATCGGGAAAAATCGTTAGGGGAGAGTGATTGAAAGTTCGGAAGCCCGCCGGCCACGTTCTCGCCGAACGGACTTAGGCGAACAGGGGAATAAAAGCACTTCATCGGACAAATTCACGATCGTCGACCAGCCTGAATCCAGTGTAAAAGGCCGAAATCGCGGAAGCTCTGGACATATGCGCCGAAACTCGTCGGCTGACACATCCGGTAGCGGAATCCGATTGGCTTCCCGCGGATCGGCGAAAGGGTGCACATCCGTGTGCCGTCCAAGCGTATCCGGTTCCCTATGGACAGAGGCTCGAAGATCCTGATTTGTTAACGCTAACGTGTTTGGGTAAAGGACTTCCCGCCAATGCACGGTTCGCAGGGGATACCGCGGCCAAGGTCCGGTTTGGCCGCGGCGTGGGAAACTTAAGGGGTAGGCAACGACAAGTCGTTGTAGTTGGTGTTAAGGACAGGCAGCGCGCAAGCATCGGGCTGGCCGGCCGTTTGCCGCAGATAAGGGGTTACCGGATTGGCCGGGTCCCAACCAGCCGGCGGCGCCACGTTGGCGCTCAGTGCCACGTAGCCGGCTTGCCCCCAACCGTGGTTGCTCAAGCTGGTATTGCGGGCGGCAACGGTAGAGGCCAATTGGCCCACTTTGACCAGGCCGTTTTGCAGCTTGTTAACATCGTTGCCCTTGCTGGTTCCCAGGTTGGCGGTGTTATATGTCGTGCGCCAGGAGAAGGTGTACTCGCCGACCAAGGGATAGCGGTTTTGCGCCACTTCCTTGCCGGTTGGCGACGCGCCGTCGATTTTAATGAAGCGGTAATTGGCACTGCGGCTCGCGTTACGCTCGGTAGTTTGGATACTGATGCCCCACTGATTGCCGTGAGCGACGTTTTGCGGAATGTCGCGGTAATCGTTGTACGGTGCGGGGTTATGCCTGGTCGCGCCGGTGGTGCTATTCCAGGAGTTGGTGCCGCTGAAATAGTTGTTGGTGCCGTTGTTCAAGTCGGTCAGGCAGCTATCCACCGCGCCCAAGCTGGTCGCATACATAAAATCCGCGTTGGACGAACCGGTATCGGCAATCACCGGTCCGTGACTACCCAAGCATGGGTACTGCAAGATATTGGCTAAAACCGCCACTTGTTGGCCGGCGCCGTTTTCGCGGCGGCAGACGTGCACCTTGGTGTCCTGGGGGACGTCCAATTTGGTGTTACCGGTACCGGTTCCGGCGAAACCGGCGGCCTTGGCCTGGCTGACCAACTCTTCCAAATCGATCACGTTATCGGTGTCGTTCGGTGCCGGATCGGTATCGGTCGGCGTAAAGCCAGTGGTCGGCGTGGTCGGCAATTTCACCTTGAGCGCGGTCCAATCCCCGACCGCGCCGCTAAAGATACTGGCCAGTTGCGATTTGGTCAGGCTGGGTTGGCAAGCGGCGTTCTCGCCGGATGCGTTAGAGCTGACCGGGGTTACGCCTTGGCCGGCCAAACCGCAGTCGCTGGGCAGGGTGCCGCTGACGATGCCGGCCAGTTGCAGGGCTTGGTACAGTTTCAACGTAACCGGCGTGCCGATGATGTGGCTGGCGATGGTTCTGCGGGTGTTGAACTGGGTATAGTCGATCGGCGTGGTATCCGGCACGGTATTGTCCGGTGCCCCCATCACATCCGGGGTGACGTCGCCGGTCGCCCCGGTGGGCAGGGCCACGTTGAAGGTATCGAGCGGGTCGTCGGGCGTCAGGTGACAAGCGAAGTTATATTGGAAGGTGGTGCCGCCCGACGAGTAGCTGAAGCTGCCCGAGGTATTGGTGGTCGTGCCGCAATTGCTGGGGTCCTTGATAAAACCCAACGGGCTATTCGTGGACGCGGCGGATAAACCTACCGCGGACGCACCCAAGCGGCGGCGCGAGATCCAGACTTTGATCTTGGTGGCGGCGGTGTTGTAAGGCGCGGTGGCGGGAGCGGGGTGAGTCGCATCGGCCACATAGCTGCCGGCGGTCGCCAAGGTACTGGCCGCGCCGCTACCCAGTATGCTGGCCAGTTTCGCGCTAGAAGTCAGGCAATAAATTCCCGAATAACTGTCGTTTTTCGCGACACTGTCCACCTCGGAAGGCAGCGCTTGAAAGTAGACGTGGGTAGTCGTGCCGGCAATATTGGCCTTGTCGGCACAGATGCTGTCGATGACGCTATTGGCTACCGGAAAGCCCAGCACCGGATCGTTGGCTTGCGAACCCGGCAAATAGAGCGCCAGATCGGGCGTGCCGTCGGTGGGCAGCAGCGCCAGGGCGCCGCCCGAAAATACCATGCTGATCGCCAAGCTCAGTTGAGCCAGACGCTTAGGGGTAAAGCGATTCATTTTTTGTCTCCTAAGTTAACGATCGCCCCGGCCATGCCGGGGCTGTTACCGTTTGTAATGCTGATTCAGGCTTGAACAGACTGGCGAGAGCGGTTGGTAAAGCGCAACAAGCTCAGCAAGCCGCCCAGAAACATCCAGGCGGCGCCGGGTAGCGGTACCGCAGTGACGTAATTCCAGTTCAAGGTGCCGCTAGCGATATCCAGCGACATATAACCGGGCATGAAGTCGAAATTTGCCTGGCTATTTGTGGTGGTGCCGGGCGTGGAGCCGGTGTGCCAAAACAACATTCTGACGGTTTCGTCATTTTCACCGAAGAAATTGGTATGTTCCGTGCCGTCGGCATACAGGTAGGCAGAAGCCTGGAACAGACCAATGCCGCCTTCCTCGCTAAACGCGTTGGAATTGGTCGTCGTCAAGTCCCAGTTCGCCGCGTAGTCGGTCAACTTGGTCTTGCCCGTGGTCACAATCGGCGTACTGTTCGGCAAGGCCTGGTTAAGCGCGAGCGCCTGGTTTTTGACCCCGGTGGTTTGGCCTTGCAACTGGCTGACCTGCACCAGAAGCTTATCGGCTTCCCTTAGATCCGAGATATTGGTTTGGCTGACCAGAATACCGTAATGCGGGTCTAACAAGCTGACCGCAGTGTAATAGTTGCTGCCCAAAACGTTCCATTGCAACTCGCCGGTGGCGTTGGCGATAAAGTTGGCCCAGCGCGGTCCCAGATTCCAGGTATAGCTCGTGCCATTGGCAATGTTGTCGGTGAAGTCGTTGACCGTAGTCGCCAAATCGATGCCGTAGGTCGTGGCATTGTCGACGTCGTAGACGCTCAAAAACATCTCGCCGCTGGTTTGCTGCGCTTGGGTACCGGGGTTAATCGCCGCCTGGGCCGAACCCATGCCGAGCGCCATGCACACCGCCGTCAAGCCGAAACCGTGTTTGTTAAAAATTTTCATACTCTACCTCTGTAGTTAGTTTGAGAGGGACGTCCGTCCCGTTGGTTGCCCACGGCCTTGTCAGCATTCCGGCATCAATCTATCCGCGTCCGCTACCCAGCCCTTACGATTCAATCATCTATCTTCGATGTTTACCGTGGAGCATAACGTAATGCAAAAATGTGAAGCTCGTCAAACACATTCAGAGGCAATGGCTTATTTGCAATTTGGAAATAATCCCACACAACCTGCGGAAAATCAGCGTTTACACCGTTGGCAACATAGTTTTTTTACTAGCTTAGCCAGAGCGCTCCAGCCCGAAGGCTTGCGAATTCGATATAGACATTGATATATAACAGGCTTCAAACTCGATTCCGGTGAAATTCGATGAAATCCCAGCGCTCCCCGTTCAGCTTCAAACTGGCTCCACTCGCGGTCTGCATTCGACGGATTCTAGCGGGCAGCTTGCTGGCCGGTGCCGGCGGCGAATTGCTGGCCGACGCCGGCTTGCCGGTCGCGGTTGGCGCCGGCGCGACACCCGGTTCCAACGTCGCCGAGTTGGCGAACCCCGCCTTGCATCCCAATATCGACGTCGGCCATGCCTCGGCCAGCTACAGCGCGGACGGCCAAAAGCTGACGATCAACCAAACCACCGCTAAAACCGTGCTGGATTGGCAAAGCTTTAACGTGGACGCCGGTAAGAGCGTGCAATTCGCCCAGCCCGGTAGCGGCTCGATTGCGTTGAACAACATTCACCAGCTCGACGCCAGCAAGATTTACGGCAACCTCAGCGCCAACGGCCAGGTGTATTTGGTCAATGCCAATGGCTTCGTATTCGGTCAGGGCGCGTCGGTTAACGTCAACTCGCTGGTCGCCACCACCTTGAAAATCGAGGATGACGTCTTCGACAAGGGCATCGCCAACGTCGTCGATTCCGGCGCGACCGGCGTCAACCCCGCGCCGGTCGCGGCGTTGACCGGCGACGGCGCCGTCTACCGCGATCTCGGCAACGGCCAGCGCGAGAAAATTCGGATTTTGGTCGAGAACGGCGCCGCGATCTCCGCCGCCAACAGCGGTCGGGTGCTGTTGGCGGCGCCGGACGTGGAAAACGACGGCACCATCACCGCGCCGGACGGCCAAGTCCTGCTAGTCGGCGCGACCGATAAAGTCTATTTGCAAGCCAGCGACACCAGCGATGTGCGCGGCTTGTTGGTGGAGGTGGGTACCGGCGGCAGCGTCGAAAACGTCGGCAAGATTTTGACCGAGCGCGGCAACACCACGATGCTGGGCTTCGCGGTGTCGCAGCAAGGCGTCGTTTCGGCCTCGACCTCGGTAGCCTTGAACGGCAGCGTGCGCTTGCTGGCCCGCGAAGGCGCGCAATTGACCGGAACAGGCCCCTATAAGCTAAAACCTAAAACCACCACCAGGGCCCAAGCGGGCGAGGACGGTTTGGGCAGGCAAGCCCGCGTGGTGCTGGACGGCGGCAGTCTGACCGAAGTGGCGCTCGACGCCAGCGGCGGCACCGCCGTGGACGAACAAACCCAACCGCGCTCGCGCATCGACATCGAAGCCGGGAGCATCCGTTTGAAGAACGGCGCGCAAATAGTCGCCCACGCCGGCGATGTGAATTTGATCGCCAGCGCCGTTCCCGACGCACCGCTCACTCAAAATATCGCCGGCAACGCCAGCCGTATCGTCCTGGAGCAAGGCAGTAACATCGACGTATCCGGCGTTAAGAACGTCGAATTGGCGATGAGCAGCAATATCGTCGATCTGGAATTGCGCAATTACGAGTTGCGCGACGCGCCCTTGCAGAAAGACGGTATCTTGCACGGTAAAACCGTCAAGGTGGACGTCCGCGACGGCACGACGCTGGCCGACGCTTCCGGCGCGATCGCCAAGCGGCCGCACTCGGTATTCGAACGCAGTATCGGCGCCGGCACGATCAGCTTGCAATCGGAAGGCGATCTGATCGTCCAGACCGGCGCCAACCTGGACATTTCCGGCGGCTACCTGAGTTACCTGGGCGGTTACGTCAATACCACGCAACTACTGTCCGACGGCCGCCTGTTCGACATCGCCACGGCCGACCCCAACCGCACCTACCAACAAATCGTCAGCGGCCGGCATTACGAAGCGGCTTACCGGCAGGGCGGCGCTGCCGGCACGCTTTCGATCCGGACCCAAGCGGCGCGCCTCGACGGCAGCGTGAATGCCAACACCGTCGGCGGCCTGTATCAGCGCGATCCGGCCACGGCCGCCGCCGGCGGCACGCTGGACCTGGATCTTACTTGGAACGGCACCGCGTCGCAAACCGTGGCCTTTGTCGGCGCGGCGAACGGCGGCGGCGAAGACATCGCCAACGTCTTGGCCCTGACGCCGGCCTTGTTCGGCCACGGCCTGAATCATTTCGAGTTGAAAACCCTGGGACGTTTCACGATCGACGCCGGCGTGGTCTTGAACCTGGCGGCCGGCGGCGGCTTCACGGTCCGTGCCGGAACTATCGATGTGCAGGGCAGCCTGATCGCGCCGGCCGGCGACGTCACGTTGACCTCGGTGTCCGGCGATTTAGACGGCAAGCTGACGCTGGGTACCGCGAGCCGCATCGACACCAGCGGCCGCTGGATCAACGACATCAAGGACGGCCGGACCAATAGCTTGCAAACCTTGTGGCTGGACGGCGGCGACATTGCCTTGCAGGCCGGCGGCGGCTTGCTGTTGGCGCGCGGTGCCAGCTTGGCGGCCAACGGCGGCGCCCGGATGACCGCCACCCATAAAGTCACCGGCGGCGCCGGCGGCAACATCTCGCTGCAAAACAACAGTACCGCCGGCGAACCGAGCGAATTCCGGCTCGGCGCCACGCTGTCGGCGGTCGGCTTGCAAAAAAACGGCACGCTGAGCATCAGCACCGGCCGGGTCGAAATCGCCGACGGCACCGGTCTGCCGATTGAAGCCGACGGCACCTTGTATTTGAGCAGCGGTTGGCTGCAAAACGCCAACTTCGGCGCTTACGCGCTGACAACGACGGATGGCGCGTTAAAAATCGCCGACGGCACCCGCTGGCAATTGCGCCAAACCAATTGGCAATTGAACGGCAACGCGATGCAAGCCGCCAGCGGCACGCCATTAAGCGAATTAGTCCATCTGGCGCTGCTGCCGGATTACCAGCGCCTGGCGGTTGATCTGAATTTAACCCATGCCAGACGAACCAGTTTTGGCATCGTCAGCGACCACGGCGGCATCGTGATCGGCGCCAACGCCTGGATAGGCGCGGATTGGAGCGCGCAATTCGCTCTGACCTCCGACGATAGCATCCGTATTAACGGCACGTTGAATGCGCCGGCCGGTACCATCAAAATCGCCCTAACCAGCCCCGGCAGCGCTTTCGACAGCGGCTACGATCCCGATTTAGGCATTTTCCTCGGCGCCTTCGGCCATCTCAACGCGGTCGGCGCCAGCGTGCTAACGCCGAACGGCTCCGGCTTGTTACAGGGCGATGTGAAAGCCGGCGGCACGGTGTCGCTGACCGCTCTCCGAGGCTATATTGCCGCCGCCGCCGGCAGCACGATCGACGTTTCCGGCACACAGGCACGGCTGGACATCCTCAACGCCAAGGGCCGAACCAAACAGACCCTGGCCTCGGCCGGCGGTACGATCGACCTGAGTGCAGCCGAAGGTTTGATCCTGCAAGGCCAATTGCTGGCGCAAGCCGGCGCCGGTACCGGCGCGGCCGGCGGCGGCGTATCCGGCGGCACCCTCAATCTGGCTCTGGACATCCGCAAACGCGGCGCCGGCGAGTTCACCAATTTTCCGACCGGCGAACGGGTGATTCGGGTCGGCGCCGAAGCGGAGGTGCTATCGAGCGATGTCGAGGCCGCGATCGCGGCCGGCGCCGTACCGGCCGAATTCAATGGTCTTGCTTATATCAGTGCCCGCCAAATCACGCAAAGCGGCGCCGACCGGCTCAGTCTGGCTAACCTGAGCAATGGCGAAATCCGCTTCGACGGCCCGGTCACTCTGGCCGTCGAACAAAGCTTGACCCTGGATGCGCCGTTGATTGGCCACGTTGGCGACGGTTCGGCCGTTCTGTCCGCCAACGTAGTCAATCTGGGTTCGAGCTTGAACCGAACCGTGTCCGGCTCGCCAGGCGCGGCCGGCGGCGAAGACCGCTTGACGGTTAACGCCAACCTGATCAACCTGTTCGGCGCCACCGCGATCGGCGGCTTCGCCGAGACTCGCTTGCTCAGCAACGGCGACCTGCGGCTGACCGGCATCAATCCCAATGCCGAAGCGGATTTGCTGGGCGCGCTGAGACTGGCCGGCGATCTGGTCTTGGGCGCTCGGGAAATCTACCCGACCACGCTCAGCCATTACACGATCGCTATCGATGCGGCCGTCAATCCCGACGGCACGGTGACGGTTCTGCCCGGCGTCGGCAGCCAGGCGACGCCGTTGTCGGCGGCCGGCGCGTTGACGATAGAGGCGGCGCATATCCAAAGCCAAGGCCGCTTGCTGGCGCCGTTCGGCAGCATCGAGTTGAATGCCGGCCTATCCTTGGCCTTGTTGGACGGCAGCATTACTTCGGTCGGCGCCGACAGCGTGATTCCGTTCGGCCGCACCCAAGGCGGTCTGGGCTGGCTGTATCCGCTCGGCACCGCCAGCAACATCCAAACCACGACACCGGCCAAGTCCATCGTATTGTCCGGGCCCGACATCAACCTGGCCGCCGGGGCCAGCGTTAATCTGAACGGCGGCGGCGATTTGTCGGCCTTCGAATTCGTCGCCGGCGCCGGTGGCAGCCAGGATGTCCTCGACACCAGCGGTGCTTACGCGATCTTGCCGGCTTATTTGGCGGATTTCGCCGCTTACGATCCCATCGAATTCGCCAACTCGGGTCTAAATTTTGGCGACAACCTGCATTTGAGCGCGGCGCTGGGTAATCCGGGCGATGCCAATTATCTGGCGGCCGGCGACTACGTGCTGTTACCGGCCCATTACGCACTGTTGCCTAATGCGTTTTTGGTCACGCCGCAAGCCGACAGCTTGGACATGGCCGCCGGCACCACCGCCACTCTGATCGACGGCACCCAGGTCATCGCCGGTTACCGTTACACCGCGAATACCGGTATCGCCGCCGGCCGCTGGTCCGGTTTCGCGGTCGAAGCCGGCACTGTTGCCCGGACCCGCTCGGAATACGACGAGACCACCGCCAGCGAATTTTTCGGCGCGAAAGGCGCCGGCTTGCCGCAAGATGCCGGCAATCTGGCCCTGTTGGCGCAAGGCCGCCTGACGTTGGCCGCCGACATCAGTGCCACCGCCGCGGCCGGCGGCTTGGGCGGCATGCTGGACATCGGCGCCAATAAACTCAACGTCGTGCAAGACTTGAGCGCGGCCGTTCCGAGCGACGGCGTCGCCTTATTGGCCGAGCAACTGAATCGGCTGAACGTCGATAGTCTGTTATTGGGCGGACGCCGGCAACGGAACGACGACGGCACTCAACTGACCGTCGCCGCCGATAGCGTCGCGATTAGCGACGGAGTAGCCCTGCACGGCCGGGAAATCCTGTTGGCCGCGCGCGACCGGGTCACGGTCGGCGCCAACGCGAGTTTGGCCGCATCCGGCCAGTTGAGCCGAACCGACACCGAATTCAGCGTGACGAATGCCGACGGCAGCGGCGCCGGCGCCTTGCTGCGGGTTTCGGCGGGAGCGCAAAGCCAAATCGAACGCTCCGGCGGCGGAGTCGGCAACGCGACCGGCTTGCTGGAGGTAAAAACCGGCGCGGTGTTAAGCAGCGCCGGCTCCATCTTGCTGGACGGTAGCCGGGATGTGGCATTCAACGGCACGATCGCGATGAACGGCGGCGATCTGGCCTTGAGTTCCAGCCGAATCACGCTGGGCGGCGACGGCACGGCCGCCGGCCTGAACCTGAGCGACAGTAGCTTGAACGGCCTAAATGCGGACCGTATCGCGTTGAACAGCTACGACGCCATCGACTTTGCCGGCGCGCTGCATCTGGCGGTGAAAGAATTAACCTTGAATGCCGCGAACTTGCGCGGCGTGGCCGGTGGACAAACCGCCAGCATCGTTGCCGATACGATCACGTTGACCCATACCGGTCGCGCGGCGGCGGCGCAAACCTTAGCCGGCGACATGCGCTTGGATTTATCCGCCCGTAACAGCCTGAGCTTGGCCGAAGGCGAATACGCTTGGTCCGGCTTCGGCCAAGTCGCGCTGAGCGCCGGCGCGGCGCTGATCGACGACGGCACCGCCACGATCCACTCGACCGCCGACTTGGCCGTTACCGCGCCGGTGTGGACCGCCAATGCCGGCGCCAATACCGTGATCGAGTTGGGCGGCCACGATTTGACGGTCGGCGCCGGCAACGGCAGTGCGGTCGGTGGCGGCCTGGGCGCGCGCTTGACCGTTAACGCGCGCGACATCGTGCAACAAGGCCGTATCGAACTGGCCGCCGGCGGCGTAACGCTGAACGCCGGCCGCGACCTGACGGTCGGCGGCGACATCGATGCCGCCGGCCGGGTCGTCAACCTGGCCGATGCGGTAGCCTATGCCGGCGGCGGCTATATTTCGCTGACCGCCGAGCAAGGCAAACTGGCAATCCTGAACGGCGCACGCTTGGACGTATCCGGCAGCAGTGTCGGCGGCGACGCCGGCAGTCTGAACCTGGCGGCCGCCAACGGCGAGCTGACGTTGGCAGGCAGCTTGGTGGGCCGTGCCCACGCCGGCGCGGTCGGCGGCGGCTTGGCCTTGGACAGCCTCAGCCTGAGCCCCACCCAATGGGCCGGGTTGCTCGGGCAATTGCACGACGGCGGTTTTAACGGCGATATCGCGATCCGCCAGCGCCTGGGCGACATGACAATAACGGCCGGCCAAAGCCTGCAAGCCGCCAACATCGCGCTGGCCGCCGACAGCGGTTCGTTGACGGTGGCCGGCGAACTGAGCGTCAGCGGCACCCAAGCCGGCAAACTGCAACTGGCGGCCGGCGACGCACTGACGATCTTGGCCGGCGCCAAACTCGGCGCGGTTTCGAGCGGTGCCGATCAGGCCGGCGGCACGATCACGTTGACCTCGACCGACGCCGACGGCGACGGGCTGGAAGGCGTCGCGATAGCGTCCGGCGCCGTGCTGGACCTGAGCGGCGCGGCCGGCGGCGGCGAAATCGATGTCATCGTCAACCGCAAAGGCGACGACGATGCGGCGGTCGATATTGCCGCCGGCAGCGTCGCCGGCGCCGCCAGCCTGAAAGTCGCGGCGATGGCCCATTACGCGACCGACGCCATCACCAACGCCCAAATCAAGCAATGGTACGACGATACCCGCGTTTTCATGACCGCCGCCGCCGACAACGCGGATTTGAGCGGGCGCTTGGGCGGCTTTACGCTACAGCCCGGATTGGACGTGCAAGGCAGCGGCAGTCTGGATATGAATTTGTCCGAGAATTTGGCGACGGCAACCTGGACCAGAGTCGGCTCGACGACAGTCTGGCGAACCAAGCTGGACAATATCGCCGGCGCCGTCCAGGCCTTACGCCGCTTAAACGCCGATGGCGAGATTATCAAGGAGTACAGCTACTTTTCGCCGGCGTCTTCGAACTCTCCGTGCACGCTGACCAGTTGCTCGTTGACTGCCGGCAGCTATTATTTCGATGCCAATCCCAACTCGCCCACCTACCGAACCTTGTTTTTCAGGGGCACTACCAACGCCAACCCGCGCACGCTGAGCGGCTTGACCGAATTCAACGGCTGGGACCTGGCCTTGCCCTACGCCAATGGTCAGGATTGGCATTTCGGGGCAGAAAAAGTACCAGGGCTGTTGGTGATTCGCGCCGCCGAAAATTTGGACATCAATCAAAACCTGTCGGACGGCATTGCCCGTTATGACGGCAAGCAAATGAACGCATTATTGGGTACTAACGACAGTTGGCAAAGTCGGGAAGTCCTGCAAACCGGCGCGTCCTGGAGCTACCAACTGGTGGCCGGCGCCGACTTGTCCAGCGCGAACCTGATGGGCTTGCTGAGCGCGCCGGCATTCGGCACCGGCAATTTGACGGTGGGCGCCAACAGCCGCATTCGGACCGGCACCGGCGACATCGAGATTGCCGCCGCCGGCAATATCAAGCTGACCGACTGGACTTCGGCAATCTATACGATGGGCCGCGCCGAGTCCGTCAACCGCTACGGCAGTCTGTCCGGTAAAACCGCCGGCAAGGAGTTTTTCGTGGAATATCCGGTCGACGGCGGCGGCTTGTCGCTGCGCGCCGGCGGCGACATCATCGGCGCGGTCAGCTCGCAGTTTCTCAGCGATTGGCTGCAACACGGCAGCGTTCGATCCCCAGCCGATGACGGTACATTGACAGGCGCCACGGCCTGGGGTATCAGCTTCGATGCGCCGTATAGCTTTAACAACCAAAACCAAAGCTTCGGCTTCCGGGAAAACCTTGGCGCGCTCGGCGGCGGCGATATAGAAATCAACGCCGGCCGCGACATCTTGAATTTGTCGGTGATGCTGCCGACCTCGGCCAAGCTGACCGGCGCCGTCGATGCCGACGGCAACATCGCCGAAAGCTTGCCGCTGATTCGCGGCGGCGGCGATCTGAACTTGCGGGCGGGAGGCGACATTGCCGGCGGGGTGTTTTTTGTGGACAAGGGCAACGCTAACCTGAAGGCCGGCGGCGCGATTACCGCCAGCCGATCCGATCCGGACGCCCCGGAAGACAGCGTCGTCTACAGCGCGGGGCCGATTTTCGCGATCGGCGATTCGATTTTTAGCGTGCAAGCGGCGACCGGTATCGCGGTCGGCGCGGTTGTGAATCCGTTCGGTGTCCCACCGGCCAGTAATCCGGCGTCCAATACGGCCATCGTCAACAGCTACTTTTTCAATTACAGCGAGCGTAGCGGCCTCGCACTGCAAACGCTGGCCGGCGCTATCGATTTTAACAACGACACGGATCTGATCGACCAACTGGCCAAAACCTTCCCGACCGCCACCAGCGATCCGCAATCCTATATTTCTCAGGCCGGCGTGGATTGGTGGTCCTACTATCCCGGCAATCTGACCGCCCACGCGCTCAGCGGCGATATCAACGTCAACAATTCGCTGTCGCTGTTTCCGAGCAGCGGCGGGACGCTGGATCTGGCGGCCTGGGGCAATCTGACCCTGGGCGTCGGTACGCTAAGCGACAGCAAGATCGAACAACTGGACGCCGATCCCAGCCTGTTGCCGTCCGTGCTGAATCCGACCAATACCGGCGGCGTTTGGCCCGAGCACGCCGATGTATCGGTCCACACCAACGACAGCCGTTCAAATCGGCTGATTGCCGCGCACGGCAGCATCACCGGTATCGGGTCCGCCAGCGTGATTACCGCCAAGGCCACCACGTTTTACGCCGGACTGGACTTTAAAAACCTGGGCTTGGCATTGCAGAATCTGCATGCCGACGACGTCAGCAGCATCAGCGCCGGCCGCGACATCCTCTACGAATTGATCAGAAACCCGACGACCGGGGCTTATATTACGACCAACGCCCAAATCGAACTGGGCGGGCCGGGTTTGTTGAACGTGTGGGCCGGTCGCAATATTGACCTGGGCGTGTCCGGCGGCATTATCTCGGTCGGCAATTTGCACAACGTCGCGCTACCCAGTCAAGGCACCGACATTAGCGTGTTGGCCGGCAACCGCTTCTCCGACTCCACCGCGCCGCTGGAAGACTTCCTGAACACCTATGTCGTGTCCGGCAACTACCAAAGCTTGCGCGCTTCCTTGGAGCAACAAACCACGCCGATCGGCCGGCTACAAATCGCGTTGGCGGTGCTGTTCGACGAAATTCGCGCCTCGGCCAAGGCCGCGGCGGTGACGACGGGCGCCAAGCAGCAGGCGGCCTACCAACGCGGTTACGACGCGATCGCTCTGTTGTTCCCGGACGCGCCGGCCGGCGACATCAAGTTGTTCTTTAGCCGGATTCAAACCGTGCAAGGCGGCGACGTCAATCTGTTGGCGCCGGGCGGCATGGTCAACGTCGGCCTGGCTTCGGGATTTACCGGCGGTAAAGCCGACCAAGCCGATCTGGGCATCATGGCTCAGCGCGAAGGCAACATCAACATCCTAGTCAAAAACGACTTGCAGGTGAACCAGCAACGGGTATTCACATTGGCCGGCGGCGACATTACCGTCTGGTCTTCCGAGGGCAATATCGACGCGGGCCGCGGCGCCAAAGCGGCCTTGGCGACCGCCGCGCCAAGAATCAGCATCGACAAATCCACCAGCCAACTGATCGTCGAATTTCCGCCGACGATTTCCGGCAGCGGTATTCGGGCGCAATCGGGCTATAACAGCGATAGGATAGGCAATGTCGTGCTGGCCGCGCCGAAAGGCGTCGTCGATGCCGGCGAGGCCGGTATCGGTGGGCAGAACGTGACAATTGCCGCCACCGCCGTGATCGGCGCCAGCAATATTCAGGTATTGGGAAGCAGTATCGGATTCGGCCAAATCCTGGCGCTCCCGACCATGCCCGACAATGCCGGCGCGGCAGCGGCCGCCGCCAGCCGGTCAGCGTCGACAAACGAACCGGCCGCCGAGCAGCAAACCGACGATTCCGCAGCTGGACGTTCGGTCAAAGTGGCGTTGTTGGACAGCCAATTGCTTGGTTTCGGTGCTTGCAGCCTTGCCGACATCAAGTCCGGCAAGGCGGGGTGCGGCGAATAAGGGGGCTGCTGGGCCGCGATTTAATTTCGCCGGTAGGCGGCGGCGATAACCGGTCGAGCACGCGGGCAACCTCAAGACAGGATTCCAAGCGGGCGTTTTTCGGTGGATGTGCGAAAATTCAACGTTCGCCAAAGTTGGGAGCCTTAGCTCGATCATGCCCACCTCCGAAACCTGTTCCGCGCCGATCGGCGTTTACGACTCCGGCATTGGAGGGCTGTCGGTGTTGCGAGCCCTGCGGGAAAAGTTGCCAAACGAATCCTTCGTTTACGTCGCGGACAATGCCCACGCACCCTACGGCGACCGGGCGCCGGCGTTCATAGAAGCGCGCGCCCGGCAAATCGCCGCCTTCCTGGTGCAACGCGGCGCGCGGGCCTTGGTGCTGGCCTGCAACACGGCCAGCGTGGTCGCCGCCCAACAGCTACGCAAACTGCATGGCTTGCCGATCGTCGCGATGGAACCGGCCATCAAGCCGGCCGCGCGAATCACGCAATCCAAGGTGGTGTTGGTCATGGCCACCACCAACACGATCCGGAGCGCGTCGGTCGCCCGACTGTGCAGCGCCTACGGCCGGGAGGTTAACGTGATCCTGCAACCGTGTCCGGGTTTGGCGGACCAGGTCGAACGCGGCGAATTTGGTAGCGCGGCAACCTTAGATCTGTTGGACAAATTCATCAGACCCGGCATTGCCGCCGGCGCCGATACCATTGTGCTGGGCTGCACGCATTACGCGTTTCTGACTTCGGAAATTTCGCGGATTGCCGGACCGACGGTCGCGGTGGTCGAGCCTTCCGACGCCATCGCCCGGCAACTCGCCCGTGTTCTGCCGGCCGCCACCGCGCCTCGGCGACCAGCCAGCGCCACCACTTACTACACGTCCGGTTCGGCGCCCGACATGTCGGCCTTTTTGGCGACGATCGGCGAAACCTCCCAAGCGGTGTATACGCTGCCAGCGGGCGTGCCGTAGCCGGCCCGAGGGTATAAGGACCCGACGAGCACTTGTCTGTTTGTGCCGAAAGTCGTTGAGGGAAGTACGGACAGACCGGTGTCCGAACGCCTTCGATTATGTGGAACACCACGCCACAGGTCCTCGCCTACGGATCATCCGTTAAAACCCAGTCTCGAAAGTCGCCCGGCGATTCCGACCGGGTTCCCCCCGAAACCCGGCTGATCCTTACCCCTAGCCTGATGCTCAGCGCGTCAGGGCATCTGGCTCTCGAGTGCCGCCGGTCGCTGACGCAGGTTTTACCGAAAGGCCTCAGTTTAGTTTTTGATCCGTCGCGGTAAGCTGTAAAATCGCCTTTAAGCGTTGGCGCCGTTTCGGCATCAGCTGGCACGCCTCACCGATTTCGTCATTTAGGAGTTCCATTTCATGAGCAATACACAAACTCACGCCGAAGTTCTGGTCCTGGGCGGCGGCCCCGGCGGTTACACGGCGGCCTTCCGCGCCGCCGATTTGGGCAAGCAGGTGGTCCTGGTCGAACGCTATCCGGTGCTGGGCGGCGTTTGTCTGAACGTCGGTTGTATTCCGTCGAAAGCCTTGTTGCACGCCGCGCAAATCATTCACGAAGCCGAGGCGATGGCCGAACACGGCGTCAGCTTCGGCCAGCCGCAAGTCGATTTGGATAAAATTCGCGGCTGGAAGCAAAGCGTCAGCCAGGGTTTGAATCAAGGTTTGGCGAAGCTGGCCAAACAGCGCAAAGTCACCGTGATCAACGGCGTCGGCAAGTTCGCTTCGGCCAATAGTCTGGCCATCGAAAACGAGTCCGGCAGCCAAACCGTGACTTTCGATAACGCGATCATCGCCGCCGGCTCACAGCCGACCAAAATTCCCAGTTTTCCGCACGACGACCCGCGCGTCTGGGATTCGACCGATGCGTTGAACTTGAACTTCGTGCCGGAGAAGCTGCTGATCGTCGGCGGCGGCATCATCGGTCTGGAAATGGCGACTGTGTATCACGCGTTGGGCTCGAAAATCAGCGTGGTCGAGTTGATGGACCAAATCATCCCCGGCTGCGACAAGGATTTGGTCACGCCGCTGCAACGTAAGATCAAAAAGCAATACGACAATCTGTGGCTGAAAACCAGCGTGAAAGCGATGGAAGCCACCGACGCCGGCATTAAGGTATCTATGGAAGGTAAGGACGCGCCGGAAAGCGAAACTTTCGACGCGGTGCTGGTCGCGGTCGGCCGTCGGCCGAACGGCAAACTAATCGACGCCGATAAAGCAGGCGTTACCGTCGACGAACGCGGCTTTATTCCGGTCGACAAACAGGGCCGCACCAACGTCGGCCACATTTTCGCGATCGGCGACATCGTCGGCAACCCGATGTTGGCGCACAAAGCCACTCACGAAGGCAAAATCGCCGCCGAAACCATTGCCGGCCATAAAGCCGGTTTCGACGCGTTGACGATTCCGTCGGTGGCCTACACCGATCCGGAAGTGGCCTGGATGGGATTGACCGAAACCCAGGCGCAACAGCAAGGTGTCGAATACGACAAAGCCGTATTCCCGTGGGCCGCCAGCGGTCGGTCGTTAGCCTTGGGACGTAGCGAAGGCATCACTAAAATTTTGACCGACAAAACCAACGGGCGGATCCTGGGTGCCGGCTTCACCGGCCCCGGCGCAGGCGAATTGGTGGCGGAAGCGGTATTGGCGCTGGAAATGGGCGCTGACGCCACCGACGTCAGCCTGAGCATCCATCCGCACCCAACCTTGTCGGAGACGTTTGCGTTCGCGGCGGAGATGATAGAAGGGACGATTACCGATCTTTACGTTAAAAAGTAGATAGTTTAGCGGTTTGATTTCCGATCATAATTGACGTCGGAAATTGAATGTCCGGCAAGTTGTTTATTTGATGATTGATTTTTCCTCGATCACTTGCGTCGTCCATCGGAATGGGAAATTTCCTTCGGAATTAGCGTTAGATTCCAGACAGGCCGCCGCGTGGGCTATAAATATTTACTTTGATAGCAGGTCTGAAAATGGAAAAATTATTCAAAAAGATAAAATACTTGCCTGAATTGGCAAAGAAGTACCGAATACTTAAACACTGTAATCTGCTGGACGATAGGCTTAGCGCATCTGAGTTGGAGCAGTATTTGTACACTTGCAGCGCGGTTGGAACTCATAGAGGGTATTTGCGTTCGCTTCGCGAAACCATGTGCGTCGACCGCGAAGGTAATCCGCTCCCCTGGTACACCTATCCGGCCATCGAACAACTAGCGAAATGGGATTTTTCAGAAGCGGAAGTCTTTGAATTCGGTTGCGGCAATTCGACTCGATGGTGGGCCGGCCGGTCTAAATCGGTCGTGAGCCTGGAGGGCTCACGGGTCTGGTACGACAAAATCTTGTCTTCCAATGTCTTACCGGACAACACCACACCGATACTTGTCGCAATAGATGGGGATGAATATAGTCAAGCATTTGGCGATTACGCGGAGGCTTTGAATAATTTCGGCCAGTTCGACGTCATTATTGTCGACGGCGAATCTCGTTTCAGGACGCGCTACGCTTGCGCAAACAACGCGTTAAAGCATTTAAGAGCAGGTGGTTTGATTATTCTCGATAACTCCGACTGGCATCCGGAATCCGCCAAATTGCTAAGAGATTCAGGATTGCTTCAGATCGATTTTTGCGGTCTCGGCCCCTTGAATACCCACGCCGAGACTACCTCGTTGTTTTTGGACAAATTCTTCAGCGTTAAGCCCGTGAACGATAACGAGCACCCAGGGCAAACTATTGGCGGATTGAAGCTCACTCTGGGTTAAAAATCGCAATCCCCTCACTGGGGGTAGCTAGCGACAGATTTCCACGTCGAACACGGTACCGTTGACGGCGACTACCTTGACCTTACCGCCCACCGGGCAATCCTCGCCGTGAACTTTCCAGATCGTGTCGTCCACCTTGATTTTGCCCTGTCCGTTTTCGATGGCTTCCACCAGATTGAAGGTGCGGCCGACGTATTGCGCGCCGCGCCGGTTCAATAGCGGATGATCGCTGGTTTGCGATTTGGCGCTGGCGTAACGGCGCCAAGCCAGTACCGCCGCGATCGCCATCGCCGAGAACAGCAGCACTTGCACGTTAAATCCCATCACCGGCACGACCAGTAACAACGCGCCGGTCACGAAAGCCGCCACCGCCAGCCACAAAAAGAAGAAACCGCTGACCAAAATCTCCAAGCCCAGGAACGCGACCGCGGCCACCCACCAATACCAGAACACGATGTCGAATTCGCTCATCGCACTAGCCTTTCTTGGACAAAGCTTCCTTGGCCAATTCGCCGATACCGCCCAAGGCACCGATCACGCTGGAGGCTTCCAGCGGCATTAGAATCAGCTTGCTGTTGTCGGCGGTGGCGATCTCCTTGATGGACTCGATGTATTTTTGCGCGACGAAAAAATTGATCGCCTGCACGTCGCCCTTGGCGATGGCTTCGGACACCATCAGCGTGGCCTTGGCCTCGGCTTCCGCCAAGCGCTCGCGGGCTTCGGCCTCGCGAAACGCCGCTTCGCGGCGGCCTTCGGCTTCCAGAATCGCGCTCTGTTTCAAACCCTCGGCTTTTAAAATTTCCGCCTGCCGCAAGCCTTCGGCTTCCAAAATCTGCGCGCGTTTTTCCCGTTCCGCCTTCATTTGCCGAGCCATCGAATCGACCAAATCCTTGGGTGGCGCAATGTCCTTGATTTCGATCCGGGTGACTTTGATGCCCCACGGCGTCGTCGCGTCGTCGACCACCGCCAACAAACGGGCGTTGATCTCGTCGCGGCGCGATAACAATTCGTCCAGGTCCATCGAACCCATCACGGTGCGGATGTTGGTCATCACCAGATTGATGATCGCCACATCCAGATAATTCACCTCATAAGCCGCCTTGGCGGCATCCATGATTTGGTAGAACACCACGCCGTCCACCCGCACCATGGCGTTGTCCTTGGTAATGACTTCCTGCGACGGCACGTCGATGACCTGCTCCATCATGTTCAATTTTCTGCCGATCTGATCGATGATGGGGACGATGATGTTCAAACCCGGCGTCAAGGTCGCCGTGTACTTGCCGAAACGCTCGACCGTGTATTCCATGCCTTGCGGCACCGATTTGACGCTCATGAACACCATCAAAATGGCGAAAAAGAACAACACTGTCACGAATAAACCGAAACCGCCCATAACTGCCTCCCGAGGCTGATGTAATTTTTTTATGATTGCCGATCCTAAGCCTGGTAATAATATAGGTTTCTTTCACCTGCCGCTAACCAACCCGGATACATGAACACTCTGATTTACTACAGCTTCAACCTCCTGATTCTTACCTTAGTCCTGTTGCTGGTCGGTTTGATCAAGCCTAAGTGGCTGCTATTTTGGATGGACAAACCCGGCCGCTTACCGATCATCTTTGTTTGCACCGGCCTGTTCATGACGTCGGCCGTGATGTACGGTGAAGGCAACAAGGAACTCCAAGCCGAAAAAGCCCAACAAGCCAAGGCCCAAACCCCACCGCCGCCGGCACCCACCGGCGGCGACGTGCCGGTCGTTAAACCGGCGCCGGCCGCCAAGCCGGCGACTCAGCCCTAAAACGGGCCGATCCGGGCCGATCAGCGTAGAGCGTCGATCCGCCGTTTCAAATCGCTTAGATCGACGTCTTCGCCGGTTTCCTCGAAATACAGACGGTTAAACGTTTCGGCGATGCGGCCGGCCGGTTCGGCTAAATCGGGTCTTAGCCGGCGAAGCTGATCCGCCAATTCGCTCGGACCGTACCCCGGTTTGGCCATCAATCCCGCTTTGACCAAGCGCGCGACGAAGCGTCTATACAACTCGGCGACCGGGTCCCGGCGCCGACGCAAGGGTTTCAACAAACGCCAGGCCAGTAGCCCGCCGATGCCGGCCAAACTGGCAAACAGCCAGTAGGCCAGCGTCAACCAATCCTGGATCCCCAGCGCCGTCAGAAATTCGCGCTGACTGGCGTTATCGTAATTGATGACCCAGCGCTGCCATTGATAATCGACGTTGCTCCACAACTGAGCACCGCGTTGCAACCAGCTCAGCGCCGTTGGATCGAAATTGGAAGTCCTAAAGTTCACCGCGCCGCTGGCAACCTGCAAGTCGATATCGACGCCGCGCTCGATACGTTCCGGCGCAATCGCCGCGGTCGGATCGAAGCGTACCCAGCCGCGTTCCGCCAGCCAGACTTCCGCCCAGGCATGCGCGTCGGCCTGGCGAACTTCCAGAAATCCGCCGACCGCGTTGAACTGGCCGCCCTGATAACCGCCCACCACCCGCGCCGGAATGCCCGCCGCCCGCAACACATAAACGAACGCGGTCGCGTAGTGACTGCAGAAGCCGGCCCGCTGGTCGAACAAAAACGCTTCGATCGGTTTGACCGGCATAGTCGGCGGCGTCAGCGTGTAACGAAAATTCTGCTCGCGAAAATACCCGAGTAGTCGAGTGATGAAGCGTTCCGGATCGGCATCGCCGTCGCGCAAGCGCTCGACCAGCGCTTGGATTCTGGGCGCCAGCTTGCCCGGCAGTTGCAGGTTTTCCCGGCGCCCCGAATCGTCGAGGTCGCCGGTCCGGTAGTTGGGGACCGACACCAGCCGATATTCGGCGCGCTCGCCGGGGTTGTTGTCGGCCAGCAATTGGTACAAGCCGTTGCGGCGCAATTCGGGCGGATAGCGGTAAGGTAAATCCAGCGCGTAGACCCAATGCTGGTTTTGCGGCTCCATCAACAGCGTGTAGTCGTAAATCCGAGTCGTATCGAAGGCCGGATCGGTTTCGCCGCGACCGGCATAGGGCAGTTGCTGCCAAACCACGCCGTCGGTGAAGGCGTAAATCGGCCCGCGCCAGTAACGCTGACGCGGCGGCGGCGGCTCGCCGGCGAACTTCACCCGGAATACCAGGTCGCCGGACAGACTCAGTTCGGCGATGGCGCCCGGCTCCAGCTTATTGCTCAAGCCGCTCCTGGCCCTGTCGGTATCCTGCAACCAACTCCAGCGCGGCGCCTCCAGTCGCGGAAACAATACGAACAACACCAGCGCGGCCGGAACAGCCTGGGCGATCAAGCGCCCGGCACTCCACAGCGCCGCGCCGGTGCGCGGCGTCCGGCTGTTCAACGTAATCAAGGTCGCCAAGCCTAGGACGCAGACCAGCGCAATATAGCCGGCCATCAAGATGCTTTCTTCGTAAAGAAATTGGGTGGCGGCGACGATGAACGACAAAAACACGATCACGTAGACGTCGCGCCGGCCGCGAATTTCCAGCAATTTCAAGCCCAGCGACACCACGAATAAACCGGTGCCGGCATCGCGGCCGAACACGCCGCGCTGCTGACTGAACAGCAAGGCCAGCCCGGCCACGGTCAGCGCGAACAACAGCCACTTGCCCGGCAAGCAGTCCGGCCGGCCGATACCCACGCATCGCCAACCCAGCGGCAATAGGAAAAAACCGAACAGCGGCAGCGGCACGTGCCAGGCGTGCGGCAACACGATCAGGCCGGTGGATGCCAACACAAACCAGAGCAGGCGGTCCGGTAAATAGTCGGTCATACGCCGAACACCGCCAGCGCTTCCAGGCAGCGCCGATAATGCTGGGTACCGCGATCGGGCGCCAGGCGCAGATTGGGTAGAACCAAGCCGTAACGCAGGCCGGCATGTTCGGCGTCCACCACCCAGCGGCACAGCAAACTCAAGCGTTCCTCCAAATGGTGGCCGGACGCCGCTTGCAAATCCAGCCACAGCTCGGCGGCGGTATTGCCGCCGTACTGTTTGCTATGCACGCCCTGGCCCTTGGCGTAAGTCTTCCAATCGATCTGCCGAAGGGTGTCGCCGAGTTGGTAGGCCCGCAATCCGTTGAACTCGTCGCCGCCGCGCGCCCGATAGCCTGCCCGGCCGTCGCCGCCGGCTTGCTCGGGAAACGGCACGCCCGGCTCGGCCGGTTTAGGGTAAACCAGCAACGGACTATCGAAACGCAACGGCGACCAAGCCCGAAATATACCCAGCGGATAACTACTGGTGACGGTTAAAGTGCCCGGTTGGCGCCGTCCGCGCAGGGCGGCAGTCTCGAATAACGTGACGGTACGGCTTTGTTCGGCCGGCAATTCCACCGTCAAGCGACTCCGCAAACTCAACTCGAGATTTGGACGAGGTCGCCGGCCCGGTTCCAGCGTAAAAGCGTAAGCGGCCGGTTGGCCCGCGAATACCGGTGCCTGCCGCCCGGCCCGCACCACCAAGCCCGCCAGCGCCAGATAGGTATGCAGTATCGTCACGAAAAAAACGCCGGCCAACAAAAACCCCAACAAGTAGCACAGGTTGTTGCCGTAAACGTAGCCGATCAGCAATAGCACGCCGATCAAGCCAACGAACAACAATCCCCGCCGGTTGGGAATAATGAAGATGCGCCGGTGATTGAGTTCTATCGCGTCGCCGGACGGCGCTTCGCCGCGAATGAAGCGGGACAGGCGAAAGCGTTCCGACAGCTTCAGGCTCACAACACGGCGACTTGTTCGAGTATCGGCGCGACGGTGGCCGCCGAATCGACAACCCCCGCCTGCAAGCGATGGCCGGCCACCGCCGGCAACACGGCTTGCAAGTCTTCCGGCAAGACCGCCTTGCGCCGGTCCAGAAACGCCCAAGCCCTAGCAGCGGCCAATAAGCCCAATCCGCCACGCGGCGACAAGCCGCTGGCGTAATCCGGGTGGTGGCGGCTGAAATCCAAGATGCCTTGCAGATAATCCAGCAAGGCCGGCGAAACGTGAACCTCGGTCGCCGCCAATTGCATTTCGAGCAATTCGCCGGCGCCGATCACCACCGGCAGATTGTCGATCAAGGCATGGCGGGGACGGCCGCTTAGCAATTCGCGTTCGGCCTGGCGATCGGGATAACCCAGTTCGATCCGCATCAAAAACCGATCCACCTGCGATTCCGGCAGCGGGAAAGTGCCGATCTGGTGAGCCGGATTCTGGGTCGCGATCACGAAAAACGGCCGCGGCAACGGATAGGTCTTGCCTTCTATCGTGACCTGACGCTCTTCCATCGCCTCCAGCAACGCGCTTTGGGCCTTGGGTGTGGCCCGGTTGATTTCGTCGGCCAGCACCATTTGCTTGAAAATCGGTCCGGCGTGAAACGTAAAACTCTGGCGTTGGGCATCGAAGACCGACGAGCCGAGAATATCGGCGGGCAAGATGTCGCTGGTGAATTGGATGCGCTGGTACTCCATCCCGAACAGTTTGGCCAGAGTGTGCGCCAGCGTGGTTTTGCCGACGCCCGGAATGTCCTCGATCAACAGATGCCCTCTGGCCAGCAGGCAGCAAACCGCCAACCGGATTTGGCGGGGCTTGCCGAGGATAATCCGGTTAGCGGTGTCCAATAAGCGTTCGAGGGCGAGATCCATCGGAGAAATGTCGGTAGCGAAAGGGCTGCGGCCGAGTATAGTCCAGCCCGGTTGCACCCGCCATCGGCTTCGTTGTATAAAGCCGACAGCCCCAACACCCATGCGATCCGGCCGGACCGCGGAGACGCTTATGAAAGACTACGACGACGTGCGCGACCAGCTTTTGAACATGCTGGAAGAGCTGGACGACCGCCTCGGTAAAATTACCGACGACGTTAAGCACATCGACCAAGCGCTGGACCGCGATTTTTCCGAACAAGCGACCCAAACCGAGAACGACGAAGTGCTGGATGCCATCGGCAACGTCACTCGGGACGAAGTCGAAAAAATCAAGCAAGCGATCATCCGCATCGACGCCGGCACCTACGGCATCTGCCAACGCTGCGGCGAGCCGATCAAGCCCGCCCGGCTGGCCGCGTTGCCCTACGCCGCGCTCTGTATACGCTGCGCGGAGCAACAGTAAACCCGCCGAGGAATCACCTTCAGTGGTTCCAGACGGATGACGCGAGCCCTCGGGCCTGAACCCCGCATTCAAAAACAACGGCCGGGCCTTCAGGGCCGCAACCATTCCGGCGGCCAGGGTTCGCGGCATCGTGACGTCCAAGCCTGTCGTTTCCGGCGGGTTCGGCGCGCATCCCCGCCGCCGATTCGGATTTTGTACTATCCTTTGCCCACCACCTTTTTTCGTTGGACCCCGCCCCATGGACATCGCAGAATTGCTGACTTTTTCCGTTAAAAACAAAGCCTCGGACCTGCACTTGTCCGCCGGCTTGCCGCCGATGATCCGGGTGGACGGCGACATCCGGCGGATCAACATCCCGCCGCTCAATCACAAGGAAGTCCACGCGCTGATCTACGACATCATGAACGACAAGCAGCGCCGCGATTACGAGGAGTTTCTGGAGACCGACTTTTCGTTCGCGTTGCCCGGCGTGGCTCGATTCCGGGTCAACGCTTTCAATCAGGATCGCGGCGCGGCCGGCGTGTTCCGGACCATTCCGTCCAAGGTGCTGACGTTGGAAGATTTGGACGCGCCGAAATTTTTCGCGGAACTGTGTACCAAACCGCGCGGCTTGATCCTGGTGACCGGACCGACCGGTTCCGGTAAGTCGACGACGCTAGCGGCGATGATCAATCACATCAACACCAACGATTACGCGCACATCCTGACCGTCGAAGACCCGATCGAATTCGTTCACGAAAGCCAGAAATCGCTGATCAACCAACGCGAAATTCACCGCGATACCTTGGGTTTTAACGAAGCCTTGCGCTCGGCCTTGCGGGAAGACCCCGACATCATCCTGGTCGGCGAGATGCGCGACCTGGAAACCATCCGGCTGGCGCTGACCGCCGCGGAAACCGGCCACTTGGTGTTCGGCACGCTGCACACCACCTCGGCCGCGAAAACCATAGACCGGATTATCGACGTGTTCCCCGCCGCCGAGAAAGACATGATCCGGGCCATGCTGTCGGAGTCCTTGCAAGCGGTAATTTCTCAAACGCTGCTGAAGAAAGTCGGCGGCGGCCGAATCGCCGCGCACGAAATCATGGTCGGCACGCCGGCGATTCGCAACCTGATCCGCGAGGCCAAGGTGGCGCAAATGTATTCGGCGATCCAAACCGGCCGCAAGGACGGCATGCAGACGCTGGATCAAAACCTGAAGGAGCTGGTTGATAAGGGTTTGATCACCGCGAAGGCGGCGATGACGCGCGCGGTCAACAAAGATATGTTCCGCTGAGGTTAAGGAGGGGCCATGGACTTTAAAGCCTTATTGGCGCTGATGGTTGAGAAAAGAGCGTCCGACCTGTTCATTACCGCCGGCCGGGCGCCGTCGATGAAAGTGGACGGCAAGGTCGTCGAAGTATCCAAGGGTGTTTTGAACAGCGAACAAACCATGAAACTGGTGCTCAGCGTGATGTCGCAACGCCAGCGCGACGAGTTCGAGAATACCAAGGAATGCCAGTTCGCGCTGAGTGTCAGTGAATTGGGACGCTTCCGGGTAAGCGCCTTCACTCAACGCGATTCGGCCGGCATGGTGTTACGCCGCATCGAAACCACGATTCCGACCGCCGAACAACTGCACCTGCCGCCGGTGCTGAAAGACTTGATCATGTATAAGCGCGGTCTGGTGATGTTCGTCGGCGCGACCGGCACCGGTAAATCCACATCGCTGGCGGCGCTGATTCGGCATCGCAACGAAAACACCAGCGGCCACATCATTTCGATCGAGGACCCGATCGAGTTCATCCATCCGCACCAAGGCTGTATTGTGACGCAGCGCGAGGTGGGCCTGGATACCGAGTCCTTCGAAGTCGCGCTGAAAAACACCTTGCGGCAAGCGCCCGACGTGATCCTGATCGGCGAGGTACGCACCCGCGACACGATGCAGCACGCCATCACCTTCGCCGAAACCGGTCACTTGTGCGTTTGTACCTTGCATGCCAACAACGCCAACCAAGCGTTGGACCGGATTCTGCATTTCTTTCCGGAGGAGATGCATAGCCAATTGTTCATGGACCTATCGTTGAATCTGCGTGGTATCGTCGCCCAACAACTGGTGCAGCGCTCGGACGGCAAGGGCCGCTATCCGGCGATCGAAATTCTGTTGAACACCCCGCTGGTGTCGGACATGATCCGCAAGGGCGAAGTGCATAAATTGAAGGAATTGATGAAGAATTCGCGCGAACACGGCATGCAGACTTTCGACCAAGCGCTTTACGATTTGTACGCAGCCGGTAAAATTAGCTACGAAGACGCGCTGCACGCCGCCGACTCCCGCAACGAAGTCCGCCTGATGATCAAACTGGGCGCCGAAAACGTCAATTTCGAGGTCAAGGACATGATGCTGGAAGAAAACGACGACGACGGAGGCGCGCTGTATAAATAGCATTGGGTAACCCGACCTTTGAAACCTCCGAATTCTCCGCGCGCCAACAAAATCGCCGCCGTCCTGCTGATTGCGCTGCTGGATGGCTGCAGCTCTCAACCCATTTCCAAGAACGCGCCCTCCGAGCGGGCTTACAGTCCAACCCGGCAAGCGCCGCCGGAACGCGGCCGTACCGCGACACCCGATTTAAGACCGCTGGCCGAACCGGGCAACTATCGGGCCTCTTCGGTATCCGGCGATTACGCCGGATACCCAGCGCTCGGCCGTTTTATTGACGACATCAGCCAAAAGCACGGCTTCCATCGCGAATATCTGTACGGCCTGTTCAGCCAAGCCAAGCGCAAGCAATGGACTCTGGACTACCTCGCCAAGTCGGACCAAGCGATGAAGGGCAAGCCGGCCAAGGGCGGCTGGAGCCGCTATCGCGCCCAATTTCTCGACGCCCGTCATATCGACGCCGGCGTCGCTTTCTGGCAAAAGTACCGATCCTCGCTGCAACGCGCCAGCCGCGAATACGGCGTGCCGGCCGAGTACATCCTTGGCATTCTGGCGGTGGAAACCACGTTCGGCGGTTTCGTCGGCAATCACCGCGTCATCGACGCCCTAACCACCTTGGCCTTCGATTACCAGCGCCGGGGCGAGTATTTCCGAGGCGAACTGGAGAATTTTCTGGTCATGACCCGTGCCGAAGGCGTGGACCCCGGCAAGCCGGTCGGCTCGTTCGCCGGCGCGATGGGCTTGGGTCAGTTCATGCCCAGCAGCTTTTTGCAATGGGCGGTCGACTTCAACGGCGATGGCCGCCGCGATCTATGGAATCCGGAAGACGCGATCGGCAGCGTCGCCCACTATTTTGCCGAACACGGCTGGCAAGCCGGTCAACCGGTGGTTTCCGCCGCGTCCGGCCAACCCGCCGCCGAATTGGAAATCGGCTTCGACAGCCGGTATTCGCTGGACAAACTGACCGACGCGGGGCTGAAACCGGCGGAATCCTGCCGCTGTGATTACCCGCTCAGTTTGCTGTTGCTCCGCCATCATGACCGCGACGAGTACCGGCTGGGGCACCCCAACTTTTACGTCATTACCCGTTACAACCACAGCACCCATTATGCGATGGCGGTACACGAGCTGGCTCAAGCGATCAAAAGCGGCTATTTGAGAACGGCGGGCGGGGACGGTCTTGGTTAGTCCCAAGGCCTAACGTAAGTCGTACGGTAAGTCGAATGCCGCCAAGCCCGGCCTTAACCGCACTGGCAAATTCCGGTTGCAGCGCGAGCCGGCCCGCGCGGTGTCCACCCGACTGAATCCTCACACTCCACATCCATAGTTTCAATGCGTTGCGAACCGCGCGGTTCCCACCGACCAGCGCCGACGCATGTCAAAAATCTTCCCGACATCCGCACCGTCATCATGGTCGCGCACTGGACCTTCGAACAATTCCAGGCCGGCGCTTTCAAGGCGACCATACGCAACAAGCCGATAATTGCAAAATTGATCACATTTTTAATCAAACCAGATTGCCAAATCGTAAATTCTTTCAAAGAAAAATGGCGATGCTGACATTGGACTGACCGTGGACGGTAAAGGATAGTTGTCATGAAAATTTACTTAATAACAGACGAGCAACAGGAAGAACTGGAGAGGCAACGCGACTCCCTGATCAAAACCAAATCGATGTGCGATCTGATGCTGGATATCGCCACCCAATCCGGCGACTTGGCGACTTTCGATGCCGCGCTGGAAATCGCCAACACCGAACTGGATCGCCTGGAAGTCTTCTTCGATATGCCGGATTTATGCCTTCGATAATCAAACAAGGCCATCGAGATCGAGAGCGGCACGCCGCACTTTCAAACCCCTATTGGCCGTTGTCCGGAATATCCAGGCCTTCCTGCGGCGTTGAGGGGCAATTTTGCGGCTCCCGCGTATCGACGAGCTAACGGATAAATACCGGCACTTTCAAAAGTGCCCAACAACCCCTCGGCTCTTCGTGGTAAATTTCGGGCTGATTTTTAGCTTTCAGTCGCGCCATGACAACGATACGTCAAGACGATTTCATCCAAAGCATCGCCGATGCCTTGCAATTCATCTCGTACTACCATCCTCAGGATTTTATCGACGCCTTACACACGGCGTATCTGAAGGAGCAAAGCCCGGCCGCCAAGGACGCGATGGCGCAGATTCTGATTAACTCGCGGATGTGCGCGGAAGGCCGGCGGCCGATTTGTCAGGACACCGGTATCGTCACGGTGTTTTTGAAGATCGGCATGGAGGTGCGCTGGGAGGCCAAGCTGGGCGTCGGCGAGATGGTCAACGAAGGCGTACGGCGGGCTTATCTGCATCCGGATAACGTGTTGCGGGCATCCATCCTGTCCGATCCGGCCGGCAAGCGTATCAACACCAAGGACAATACGCCGGCGGTAATTCATATGGAACTGGTGCCAGGCGACAAAGTGGACGTGGAAGTCGCTGCAAAGGGCGGCGGCTCGGAAGCCAAGTCCAAATTCGTCATGCTGAATCCGGCCGACAGCATCGCCGATTGGGTGATGAAAACCGTGCCGACCATGGGTGCCGGCTGGTGCCCGCCCGGCATTCTCGGCATCGGCATCGGCGGCACCGCCGAGAAAGCCATGATCCTGGCTAAGCAGGCTTGCATGGGCGCTATCGATATTCAGGACTTGATCGCGCGCGGCCCAAGCAACGCGCTGGAAGAGTTGCGGCTGGAGTTGTACGACAAGGTCAACGCACTGGGCATCGGTGCCCAAGGTCTGGGGGGGCTGACCACGGTGCTGGATGTGAAAATCCTCGATTACCCGACTCACGCCGCCAATAAGCCGGTGGCGATGATCCCCAACTGTGCAGCCACCCGCCATGCCCATTTCGTCTTGGACGGCTCGGGCCCAGCCGTGTTAACGCCGCCCAGTTTATCGGACTGGCCGGCAATCACCCAATCCGCCAGCACGGCGCGGCGGGTCAATATCGACGGCCTGACCAAGCAAGATGTCGCCGACTGGAAGCCCGGCGAAACCTTGTTGCTCAGCGGTACGTTAGTGACCGGCCGCGACGCCGCCCACAAGCGTATCGTCGATCTTTTAAACAAAGGCGAACCGTTACCGAACGGCGTGGATTTAAAGGACAAGTTCATTTATTACGTCGGTCCGGTCGATGCGGTACGCGACGAAGTAGTTGGCCCGGCAGGTCCCACCACCGCAACGCGAATGGACAGCTTCACCGACACCGTGCTGAAAAAAACCGGTCTGCTGGGCATGATAGGCAAATCCGAACGCGGCCCTGTAGCGATAACGGCCATTGCCAAGCACAAAGCCGTCTATTTGATCGCGGTCGGCGGCGCGGCCTATTTAGTCTCCAAGGCCATCAAGCAGGCGCGTATCGTGGCCTTTCCCGAGCTGGGTATGGAAGCGATTCACGAATTTGTGGTGGAAGACATGCCGGTGACGGTGGCGGTCGATAGTCGGGGCGAGTCGATACACGACACCGCTCCCAAGGAATGGCAATCGAAGATTGGCAAGATTCCAGTCGTGACCGAGTAATTTACGGCATTACCCCCGTAGCCTGAAGGCGGCAGTCTACCGATACGCACGGATTCGAGGCCTGGTAATTAGAAACGGGGGTAACCCCGGCACCTTAGCCGTCCACGCTGACTCGACAACGAAATCTATTCGGAAAATCAAGCGGCCCCGCATGCCAACTCGACGTTCCCACCTGTCCCCGGCTCGCGGTATAGTGCCAGTCTTCGATCATTTCAAAGCAGTGTTATTCATCGTCCGATGCCGAAATTCATACTGAAACTGTTTTTACTGTGTCTGGCGTTGCCGCAACCCGCGCTTGCCGATGCCGACCTATTTCCGAACCGGTCCTCATCCGGTTCGACCCGACAATTGTCGCTGACCAACGAGGTTTGGGTCGGCGATTTCTCGCAAATGTTGGAGCGGCGATTAATTCGAGTTTTAGCGCCTCACAGCCGGACGCTATATTTTCACGATAAGGGCCGCGAGCGCGGTTTAACCGCCGAACTGGTGCGTAACTTCGAACGTTACATTAACCATCAATACGCCAAGCAGTTACACAAACGGCCGATTACCGTCGTAATCGTGCCGACGACTCGCGACCGGCTGATTGATGATCTCAACCGCGGTTTGGGAGACATTGTCGCCGCCGATCTGACTAAAACCCCGGAGCGTCTTGATCTGGTCGACTTCCTGGTGCCCGACGACTATTCGATCTCCGAGTTGGCGCTGGTTCGTCGCGGCGGCGAAGTAATCGCTAACGTCGAAGACTTAAGCGGCAAAACCGTGCATGTCCGCCCGTCGTCCAGCTACCACGCCAGCCTGACCGCGTTGAACGGCCGACTGAAAAGCGCCGGAAAAGCGCCGGTCAATATCGTCACCGTACCGGATGCGATTGAAGACGAAGATTTAATGGAAATGCTGAATGCCGGCTTGGTCGGCATCATCATCGTCGACGATTGGAAGGCGGATATTTGGGCCAAGGTTTTGCCCAATATCACCGTGACCGATGTGGCGGTGCGCTCCGCCGGACAGTCGGGGTGGGTTTTTCGCAAGCAAAGCCCCGAATTGCAGACAGTACTGCGGGACTTTTATTTCAATGATGTCAAAAAACATCGTTTGATCGAACAAACCATCGTGGCTTTCAATAAAAACATCGAGCAAATCCGGAACAACACCGCCGATCAGGAATGGCAGCGTTTCGCCGATATGCTGAAGCTGTTCGAAAAATACGGCGACCAATACCGCTTCGACCCACTGATGCTGGCCGCCCAAGGTTTTCAGGAATCGCAACTGAGGCAGAGCGCGCGCGGACCGACCGGCGCGATTGGAGTGATGCAGGTACTGCCGTCCACCGGCCGGAGCCTAAACGTCGGCGACGTGCGGCGTTTGGAAGCCAACATCCACGCTGGCGCAAAGTATTTGGACGATTTGATGGCGCGTTACTTCAGCGACATCGAGTTCCGCGACGACGACCGAACGCTTTTTGCCTTCGCCAGCTACAATGCCGGCCCTGGCGCCATCACCCGTCTGCGCCATGAGGCGGAAAAGCGCGGCTTCGACCCCAATCGCTGGTTCAATAACCTGGAATTGGTCGTCGCCGATAAAATAGGCTGGGAAACCACGACCTACGTGCGCAATATTTACAAATACTATGCGGCGTACAAGCTGCAGTTGGCAATTCAGCAGCATCAGCAACAGACGCGCGAGCAATT
The DNA here is from genome assembly GCF_001856095.1 of Methylomonas sp. LWB. NCBI lineage: Bacteria > Pseudomonadati > Pseudomonadota > Gammaproteobacteria > Methylococcales > Methylococcaceae > Methylomonas > Methylomonas sp. LWB. The sequence goes on along the minus strand of NZ_MKMC01000056.1, from coordinate 10,934 downwards.
CATCCCTTAGCACAATAGTTCCGAACCGTCTCGCACGCGTTTTTTGTCCCGGAGTCGGCTAGAATACCGAATCAATCGGCCCGATGTAGCGTGTGTATTGCCCCCCGACGGAGATGTCTCCGTCGGAAATGCCTAAATATCCGCTGCCGCCAACCTAACATTCATTAACTCAACGTCCAACAAACGTTTCAACACCCTAACATCGCAACCAGCGCTAGCGCCGGCAGCCGAATCTCCGAGCAGGCCATCTAGGATGATTGAGTTTTGGTTCGGCCTAAGCGCTAACGGTAGCGGCGAATCGATGCTCAACACTGCACGCAACGTCCATGAATATCTCTTTTGAAATAGTGCCTAGAAGCCTTGCGGCTTTCGATGAACAATACGCTTTCGTTCAAGGTTTGGGTAACGGTATCAATATCATCAACATACCGGATATCCAGCGTTTCGACACCCGTAGTTGGGAATTGGCGACTCGCATCGATCGCGGCAAATATCGCTTTGTTCCGCATTTTCGAGCAATCGATTTCAAGATTGAGAGCGGCGAGTTGTACCGGATCATCGAGCAGTACCAGTTGGACAGCGTATTGCTGGTCACCGGCGATCCGCCGGAAGGCTTGAAGCGGGCTTTTTACAACACCGATGTCGTGGATCTGATTCGTGCGACACATCAGCGTTTTCCCGAGTTGAATATCTATGCCGGTTTCGACCCGCATCGGCACGGTCTGCGGGACGAATGCGACTACATCCAGCGCAAGGCCGATGCCGGCGCGACAGGGCTATTTTCGCAACCGTTCTACGATAGCCGAATGGTGGAGATTTATGCCGAGCAGGTTCGGGGGCTGGAGACCTATATCGGGATCAGTCCAATCATCACCAAAGCGTCGATGAATTATTGGGAAGTCAAAAACCAGGTCAAATTTCCGGCCGACTTCCGCCCCGATTACGACTGGAACGTTGCCTTCGCCAACCAGCTGATCGCGTCCGCCACCATTGCCGATCTGCACGTTTACTTCATGCCGATTCGGATCGACTTGCAAAAATATTTCGAACGGATAGACCTGCCGCGTTGAGCTGCTCCTACCCATTGCCGCACCGAAGGGGAGCCGCGGTTTCCCACAAAACGGGCCAGAACCGTGATGCAGTGCTATAATCGTTCCGGACCTTTTTGGGTTTTGGCCTTCGGAATCAATAACTATCCGAGCGAAGTTAAATTGGGAGATGATGGATGCTGAGACGTAACTTAGAAAATCACAGCAGCAAACAGGACGAGGTGGAACTCTCTCGTCGTAGTTTTTTCGGCCGTTTCGCGGTCGGCGCTGTCTTATCTATAGCGATGCCCGGCGCGGTGCAGGCAGCAAAAAAATCGGCGGCAAAATCGGAACACAACCATGGCGCGGCAGCCGCCGGCAGAACTGCGGTGCGCTTACCTAAACACGCCGCTAAGGCGGCGCGAGAAATTCACAAGTCTGGATCCAGCCGGGGATCAAACATGACGGTAGCAAGCAGATCGGCTAAATCCGCGCGACCGGATCACGGTCATGCCCGTCTCGCTTCGGCGGACCAGCATGGCGCGCCTAACAGCCGGGTACACGACGTTTACGGCGGAAAAAAACACGGCGTGACGACGGAATATCACTATGCGAATCGGCATAGTTATCACGGCGGTAGAGTACATTCGGAGATTCAACCGATCCAACGCGATTTGGTGATGCCAGGCCCGCGCGAGCCGATGTTTTTAGCGGACCGGGGACGCTTGGTGAATCATCGTTCGCTGGCTTTTCAAAATCCGCATACCGGCGATCACTTGAATCTGACCTATTTTGAAAAAGGCCGCTATCTGAGCGATGCGTTGAACGAAATCAGTTTTTTGCTGCGGGACCACCGCACCGATGATGTTCACCCCATCGATCCGGAGCTTTTGGATCAATTACACGATCTCAAGCAAATGCTGGGTCTAAGTCAGCCGTTCGATGTGATTTGCGGTTATCGCTCGCCGTTAACCAACGCCAAATTGCACGCCGAACATTCGGGCGTCGCCAACAACAGCTTCCATATGTATGGCCGGGCGGTCGACATTCGCATCGAACGCTTCGATCTGCGGCGCATCCACAATGCGGCGGTAGCGATGCATCGCGGCGGAGTGGGCTATTATCCGGACTCGAATTTCATCCACCTGGATACCGGAACGTTTAGAACCTGGAGCTTGTAACTCGCCAGCCCATAAAAAAAGCGCCTTTAAGGCGCTTTTTTTATGGGCATCCCGGATTACGGATTGGTCGGGAGGTCCGAGGTTTTGTTCGCCGCCAATTGATTGTTGGCGGCGGCATTCGGCGCCGACGGGTTTTGCAATTTTTGTAGGGCTTTTTTCAATTGCTCGTCTTGCCGGTAAATATCCGGATAAAAGCGCAACTGGTTTTGGTGATCGACGAACGCGGTGCCGTAATAAAACAACACCGGTACCGAGCGCTTCAAGGTCACGTGGCGAGTCTTCGGAGCGGACATCGCTGATTTAATGCTTTCCTTGTCCCAGCCTTGTTGATCGCCCAACACGAATTCGGCCAACTGCTCCGGCTCTGCGACCCGAACGCAACCGTGACTCAAGTCGCGACGTTGGCGATTGAAAGCCGCCCGGCCCGGCGTATCGTGCAAATAAACGTCGGCGGTGTTCGGGAACACGAATTTGACGCGGCCCAGCGGGTTTTTCTTGCCGGGCCGTTGCCGGGCGCGCAAATAGCTGCCGCCGCCGCGCTCCTCGCTATTTTGGTGACGAACCAGTTCGATATCCTGGCTAGCCAGATAGCCTTCGTTATTCGCGGTTTTCGGCAAGATTTCCTTCTCGAAAATGCTTTTCGGAATATTCCAGTAAGGCATGAACTCCAGGTATTTCATTTCTTCCCAGAGTAGCGGCGTCTGATTGTCCGGGGATTTACCAACGATGACTTTCATGTTCAACGGATTGGCATCGTCGGTCGAATTAAACGCCCACAATTCGAAGGCGGGGATGTTGACGACTATCATAGGGCCGTCGGCGGGATCTGGAATCCAGCGCGCCCGTTCCATTGCCAGCTCGATTTGCGCAATTTTTTCGCCGACGGATTGCGCGTTCAACGCCGCCAGTGTCGCCGGACCTATGACGCCGTCGGCCTTCAACACTTGCTGTTGCTGAATCTTTTTGACCGCTTCGACCAAATCGCTAGAATACGTATCGTCTCCACTTTGCAGCGAGTCAACCACACCCAGCGCGACCAAACGTTGACGCAAATTAGCGACTTGCGGATGCCGATCGCCGGGTCTTAACGCATGTCCGGGTTTGAACTCCGCCAAATCGCTTTGCCGGTCCAGTTGCCGCAGCCGATTCAGAATCTGTTTCAGCTGTTGATACTGCTTGGCTTTCGGCTCGAAAGTTTGGACGAGTTCGGGCAGAGTCTGCTTATCTAAATGCTCTCGTAACAAGGTCGCCACATCCAAGGTTGGTTTAGGGGCGATATGCACCGGATAGCCGACTTCGCGGGGCTCGACCTGACCCTGACGCAATTCGTGCAGGAAGCGCACTAGCGACACCGTCAATGCGACGTCGTGGCCGGCGATTTCGTTTCCGGCCGGACTTAAGCCGCCAACCAAATTCCGGATGCGGTCGACATCATAATTGCCCGGATTTAGCGCATCGTTAGGCGCGTTATTCAAAATATCGATCAAATCGCGCAGATTCTTTTCGGAACGTGCGGCGGAGAACCAAATCGGTTGAAAATGGCTGTTCTGGTAGACCTGATTGACGAGCTCGCTCACGCGACTAAAATCGGCGCGCAACAGCAAAGGGTGTTGTTTGCTGAGCAGTATCGCGCCGATAGGATTGTCGGCAGGAATCGGAATCGTAGGCGGACTGACCTGGCTTGGGGGCATGGTCTCCAGCACAGGCGCGGCTGCGGGTACATCCGCACTTAGCGCTGGAACCGTGCCTTGATAAGTCGCGAGGCAAGCCAGTAACGTAAACCAGGCAGGTCGGCGGCGATGATCTATTGAGACGCGTGGTTTAAAAGTCATGGTCAAACGGTTGAAACTCCTGATGCGATAGTACGGTCGTTTGCATATCGGCAGCCAATTGCCAAATTCAACGCCATCATCATTCGCTAATTCTACCCTGTTCTGGCGACAATTGAATCGGTAACCGACCTTTTCCAGTTGCGGTTCAGCAAATTAGGCGCTTCATGGAAGTTTAAAATAGCATGGAGAGGCGTTTTGACCAGTAAAATTCGTGCGCTGTTCCGAAAGCTTGACAGTGGTACGCGGCATACCTTTGGCGTGCTTGGCGCCAAAGGTCGACGACATCAAACGATTTCGGATTCGTCGCGGCGCCAGTGGCCGGATTTGCCGCCGATTTTTTCCACCAAGCGTACCGATTGTATCGTCATGCCGCGATCAACCGCCTTGCACATGTCATATATCGTCAATAGCGCTACCTGGGTAGCATTCAGGGCTTCCATTTCCACGCCGGTTTTCCCGGTAGTTTTGACGGTGGCTCGACAATAAACTCGATTGAATTCGGGTTGCGGTTCCAGTTGGATCTCGACGTGGGTCAGCGACAATGGGTGGCACAGCGGAATCAACTCGGCGGTTTTCTTGCTGGCCATGATGCCGGCGATTCGGGCAATTCCCAGCACGTCGCCTTTTTTATGGCTGCCGGACATAATCAACGTCAGAGTGTAATCCTGCATCGCGATATAGCCTTCGCCGACAGCCGTGCGCTCTGTCACGGCTTTATCACCGACGTCGACCATGTGCGCTTCGCCGACGGCATTAAAATGAGAGAGCTTTGCTGGCATCTGGGTGTTCGGTGTAGTAAAACAGGCTTGTATTGTATTCTCCGGAAAATTGTTATGTCGATTAAAGTCCTCTATTTCGCCAGCCTGCAAGATCGGGTAGGGCGGCAGACCGACGAATTCGCGTGGGACGGCCCGATTTCGGCCGGCGCGCTTTGGCGGCGTCTGAATCCCGATCTGGCCTGGCCTGACAATATGTTGATTGCAATCAATATGGATTATGCCTCTAGCGACGCCGCACTAAGCGACGGTGACGAAGTGGCGTTTTTTCCACCGGTGACCGGCGGCTGACATGACGATACGCATCGTGGAACAAGCGTTCGAACCTTGGTCGCTATTGGCGGACTACGAGCGATTCGAACTGGCGGAACACATTGGGAAATACGGCGCGGCCGCGGTATTCGTCGGTAGCATGCGCGATTTCAATCTCGGCGACGGCGTTATCGGCATGACATTGCACCATTACCCAGGCATGACCGAGAAGCAATTGGCCGCCATCCTGGTCGACGCCAACTCGCGCTGGGCACTGCTGGATACCTTGGTGATTCATCGGGTCGGCGAGGTGCAACCAGGCGATACACTGGTTCTGGTCGCGGCTTGGGCCGAGCATCGCGGCGACGCTTTCGATGCCAGCCGCTACATCATGGAAGCGCTGAAAAGTCGGGCACCGTTTTGGAAACGGGAAACCCTGGCAGCCGGGCAGAGTCGCTGGGTCGAAAAAAACAGCGACGGTTACAAGGTCTGATCGGCTCAGCCGGCCGGCCGGCCGATACGTGCCTGACTCTCGCCTTGATAACCGACAGATCCCATCTCGTCCAAATCGACATCGCTCCGCAACTGACGTTGCAGTTCGGCGATTTGCTGATTGGCTTGCCCGATCTGTTGGCGCAAATCGCCGATCATTTCATGCAAATATTCGAAATGTATTTGAAAGTAACGCGCCGATGGAAAGCTGTCGGATGTAACGGCCAATGCATCGCCGTCGGCTTTGGAGCGATTAGAGCGTCTTGGTTTTATCATGAACTACACCAGTTTTTCCTTGTCCGGCGGCGAAATGCGGCCGGGCTTTTTCGGGGTTTCATTTGATAAGACGTTTCAGCGGCGAAAAACCTCATCATTGTGCAAAAAAAATTTAGCCCAACCGGCCGGACCCAGCCTTAACGACTGGTCCGGTGCTTGTTCACCACCAGCGCGGGCGGCCGCAATTCGACTAGCAAAGCGTGATTTGACGCTGGTGTAAGGCTTGAATATTGGGTTGTTTGGTAATCGTCAATAACGCCGAATTCGGCAATCTTTCGAAAATCAGATTGATCATTGCCAATTCGCCATCCGGATCCAACGAGTCGAAAGCCTCCTGCATCAATATCCATTTCGGCTTGTGCAACAGCAAGCGCACCATGCCCAGCCGCTGTTGTTGCTCGCGCTCCAACGATTTCGCCCAGTCGTCGAATTTGTCGAGAGGTTCGATCAATTCCGGCAAGCCGGCCAGTAACAGCGCGGCTTCCAGGTCATCCTGCTTGACGGCGGTGCCGGAGGCCGGGTAACAAATCGAATCGCGCAACGTGCCGGTCGGCAAATAGGGACGCGGCGGCATGAACATTAAGGGTTCGTCGTCGGGCAGCTCGATGACGCCTTCGCCCCACGGCCACAAGCCGGCAATCGCCTTGAATAACTTGTTACCGGAAAATGCGTTGCCGCCGATTAGGATGCGCTCGCCACCACGAACCTCCTCGTTCAGATTGGCGATGCAGACAATGGAGTCCAACCGGGCGATACACAAATCGCGAAAACGCAACACCGAGTCGCTGCCTTTTTGGATTTGAATGCGGTGCGGATCGGGTTTGGCGATTTCGCGTTCGAGCTGGATCAAGCCTTGGCTCAAACCCAGCACGCGTTCCACCGAGGCCCGCCATTCCGCGACCTTGCCCATATTGTCGACAGGCCAGGACAAAGCGGACACCGTGTGCTGGAAAGCCTGGGCCGATTGCATCAGTGCGCCGAGCGTGATGCTACCCAAGATGTAGCGCGGCGCGGATACCAGAATCGGAAACGCCATCGTCAGCACCGAATAACCGGAACTGAACAGCATAATCTTCTCCCAAGCCTTGGTTTGATCGTGCCAAGCGGCGACGATGTCGGCAAACAACGTTTGAAAGTGTTGCTTTTCATGAGGTTCGCCATGGATCAGCGCGATGGCCATCGAGTTCTCCCGCGCCTTGACCAGGCCGAAACGGAAATTGGCTTCGACGGTCTGGCGGTTGTCGGTGGCCTTGATCAACGGCCGGCCGATCAGCCAGCCCAAGGTCGAGGCGGTGGCGGCGTAGATCAGCGCCAACCACACCAAATGGCCGTGAATGGGCACTTGAACGAATAGTAGATCCAAGGTCACCGTGCCGGACAAGGACCAGAGGATCTCGGTAAAGCTGATCAACAACAGCACGCAGTACAGCAAGGTATGAAACAAATCCACCGCATATTCGGTAGCGATCCGAATATCCTCGGCAATCCGGCCGTCAGGATTGTCATGCTTGCCGGGAATATGGGTAACGAGATAATGACGACCCTTGTGCATCCATTGGCCCAGCATTTTTTCGGTCAACCAGGCTCGCCATTCCAGTTGCAAGCGGCGTTTGACTTTTAAGTGGGTAACGGTGATGCCGATGTTGGCGACGAAAATCAGCAGTATCGCGCCGACTTGAGTCCAGAGTTTGCTCATGTCATGCTGATCAAGAGCATCGAATAGGTGCGCGCTCCACTCGGTAATAATCACCGATACAGCGATTTGCGCGACGGTCAACCCGATGAGAGATAGCGTCAGGCTACGGCTAAGCGCCTTGTTTTCGGCGTTCCAGAATGGTCCAGTTAAGTGCAAAAACTGGACAAGAAATTTACTTGAGCGTTGCAAAACACGTCCCCCCAAACAGTCTGGGGGCGGACTATAGCAAAGATCGGCGGGAAAAAGCGATATTCGGATATCGGCAACGTCGAGGCGGCGCGACAGCACCGCCTCGGCCGACGGTTTAGCGTTTCATCGAATCGAAAAACTCGGCATTGGTTTTGAAATCCTTGAGTTTGCCCAGCAGGAATTCGGATGCCGCCAACTCGTCCATCGGTTGCAGGATCTTGCGCAGAATCCAGGTTTTTTGCAGTTCGTCGGGATCGACCAAGTATTCCTCGCGGCGAGTACCGGAACGGTTGATGTTGATGGCCGGATAAACGCGTTTTTCGGCGATCTTACGTTCCAGATGCAACTCCATGTTGCCGGTGCCTTTAAACTCCTCGAAAATCACCTCGTCCATCCGCGAACCGGTCTCGACCAACGCGGTAGCGATGATCGTCAAGCTGCCGCCTTCCTCGATATTTCGAGCCGCGCCGAAAAAGCGCTTAGGTTTTTCCAGCGCATTCGCGTCGACACCGCCGGACAGCAATTTACCGGACGACGGCACTACCATGTTGTAGGCGCGCGCCAGACGGGTGATCGAGTCTAACAGAATGACTACATCGAATTTGTGCTCTACCAACCGGCGGGCTTTCTCGATCACCATCTCGGCCACCTGAACGTGGCGGGTCGCCGGTTCGTCGAAGGTGCTGGAAATCACTTCGCCGCGTACGCAACGTTCCATTTCGGTGACCTCTTCCGGCCGTTCGTCGATCAACAATACGATCAGGTAGCAGTCCGGGTTTTTCTCGGCGATCGCATGGGCGATCGCTTGCATGATCATCGTTTTACCGGCTTTCGGCGGCGACACGATTAGTCCGCGCTGACCCTTGCCGATAGGCGCGACCAAATCGATGATACGGGCGGTAAGATCTTCGCTGGTACCGTTACCTTGCTCCAAGCGAAAACGCTTATTGGCGAACAGAGGGGTCAGGTTGGAAAAGGAAATCTTGTTTTTGGATTGTTCGGGAGATTCGAAGTTGATGCTTTCGACTTTCAGCATCGCGAAATAGCGTTCGCCTTCTTTTGGCGGTCTGATCTTGCCGCTTACCGTGTCGCCGGTGCGTAAACCGAAACGTCTGATCTGGCTGGGCGAAACGTAAATGTCGTCGGGGCCGGCCAAATAGGATGCGCCGGGGGTGCGTAAAAACCCAAAACCGTCCTGCAAAATCTCCAATACCCCATCGCCAAATATATCCTCGCCGCTTTTAGCCTGTTTCTTCAAGATCGAAAAGATCAATTCCTGCTTTCGGGCTCTATCTATGTTTTCCAGTCCTAGGGACTCGGCTATATTGATGATTTCACTGACTTGTTTAAGTTTTAACTCGGTAAGATTCATGATGTTTTAGGGAAAAAAGAACACGTAAAGCAGCAGAATGCCGTTTACAGCGGGGGTAAGTGTGTTGTTGGAGTTTTGAGTTCGGGCGGCTAAGGCGCGTGTGGGGTATACGCTGCCGGGAATTCTAGCGCAATAACCGGACTTAGCAAACTTAATTTGTCAGCGGTCCGGTTAACGTCGAATACGGTAAATTAGAGGTTGCTATCGATGAAGGCAGCCAATTGGGATTTGGTCAGCGCGCCGACCTTGGTAGCTTCGATCTCGCCACCCTTGAATATCATCAGCGTCGGGATGCCGCGCACGCCGTAATGTTGCGGAGTTTTGGGGTTCTCGTCGATGTTCAGTTTGGCCACGGTCAGCTTACCTTGGTATTCCGAGGCGATTTCGTCCAGAACCGGGGCGATCATTTTGCAAGGGCCGCACCATTCCGCCCAATAATCAACCAGAACCGGCCCGCTGGCTTTCAATACGGTATCGTTAAACTCCGCGTCCGATACATGAAGGACTAGGTCACTCACGCCAATCTCCAATAGTTTGCAAAGTCAAGACTATAGTTTCGTCCCGCTTCGATTGTCAATCGATTTCAAACGCCACGGCTTTTACGGTATTCTATCGCGTTATGAAAAAAACAATTTTGACGGAAACCCGTTTTAGCAACCTGGAGTTGTCCGACTCCATTATCAAAGGTTTGAAAGAAGCCGGATTCATCCAATGCTCGCCGATCCAGGACAGAGCCCTGCCGATTGCGCTACGCGACCGCGATGTCGCCGGCCAGGCCCAAACCGGCACCGGCAAGACCGCCACGTTTTTGTTGGCGACCTTTCAGCGTTTGATCAACGACGAAAGCGAAAAGATCAAAAACCCCAGAGCATTGATTTTGGCGCCGACCCGTGAGCTGGCAATCCAGATTCATAAGGACGCCCTGGCGCTCAGCCGCTATCTGAATCTGAAATTCGCGCTGATCTACGGCGGCACCGATTACCAGAAGCAACTCGATAAACTGAAAACCGACGTGGACATCATTATCGGCACGCCGGGGCGCATTATCGACTTTTACCGGCAAGGCGCATTCACGCTCGACAATATTCAGGTGTCGGTGATGGACGAAGCCGACCGGATGTTCGATCTGGGCTTCATCAAGGACATTCGCTTCCTGCTACGCCGGATGCCGCCGCCGGAAAAGCGTTTGAATCTGTTGTTTTCGGCCACACTGTCCTACAAAGTGACCGAACTCGCCTACGAACACATGAATAACCCGGTGATGGTCAAGATCGAGACCGAGGAAGTCACCTCCAAGGCCATCAATCAGTTCGCGTTCTGTCCGGCCAACGATCAGAAAATTCCGCTATTGCTGGGTTTGTTGAAAACCCACCAGCCGGTGCGCAGCATCGTGTTCGTCAACACCAAGCGTTGCGCCGAACAGCTCGACGACTATCTGCAAGCCAACGGCCACAAAGTAGCGATGCTGAGCGGCGACGTGCCGCAGGAAAAGCGTCAGCGCCTGCTCAACGACTTCCAGGAAAACCGGGTCACTTTGCTGATCGCCACCGACGTCGCGGCGCGCGGCTTGCATATTCCCGATGTGTCGCACGTGTTCAACTACGATCTGCCACAGGATGTCGAGGATTACGTACACCGTATCGGCCGCACCGCCCGTTTCGGCGCCAGCGGCGAAGCGATCAGCTTTATCTGCGAGGAATATGCCTATTCGATGCCCGACATCGAAGATTACATCGGCGAAAAAGTGCCGGTTAGGGCCATCGACCAGGAATTGCTGATCGAAGACGTGATCAAGCCGGAACGGCGCGAGCCGCGCGAACGCGTGCCGGCCCACGGCAAG
>NZ_MKMC01000055.1:0-3535 GCF_001856095.1 Methylomonas sp. LWB | reverse complement strand
GGGCCAGCTCGGTTTGCAAGGCTTCGATGACCAGCACTTGGCCGGGATAATCTTGCAGCTTGCCGGCCAAGGCCTGCTGAGTCAGACACCAGCCGGCACCGGCATTGGCGATCATGTAATCCAAGCGTTCCTGCGGATAGTCGGGGTCCAACGGCACATAAGCCGCACCGGCCTTGACGATCGCATGCAGGCTGACCACCAACTCCAGGCAGCGCTCCATACACACCGCCACCAAGCTTTCGGTGCCGACGCCTTGCGAGATTAGATAATGCGCCAATTGGTTGCTGCGCCGTTCCAGTTCGTCGTAGGTCAATTGGCGTTGTTCGAACACCAACGCCACCGCCGCCGGCGTCCGTTGCGCCTGACGGCTCAACAACTCCGGGATCAAGGCATCCGGATACGGGTAGTCGGTGGCGTTCCAGTCCTCCACAACCTGCGTCAGTTGCGCTTGAGTCAACAGCGGTATGCGCGCCAACGGCAAACGCGGGTTCTCGGCCAATTTTTCCAACGCATTAGCCAGCGCCGACAGCAAGGCCGTGATACTGGCTTGCTCGAACAAATCGCTGCTGTATTCCATCGCCAGCGACCAATGCTCGTCCTCTTCGGTCACGTAAAGGCTCAAATCGCATTTCGCCGTGGTGCTGGGCAAAACCATAGGCTGGACGTCCAAATCCGGCAACGAAAAAGCCTGCTGCCCTTGGCTTTGATACACGAACATCACCTGGAATAACGGCGAAACCGCCAAATTCCGCTCCGGCTGTAAGGCGTCGACCAAACCTTCGAAGGGATAATATTGATATTCGTAAGCCGATAACGCGGTCGCCTTGACCTGATCCAGCAATTGTTCGAAAGACTGCTGACCGTCGAGCTTGATCCTCATCAACAAGGTATTGACGAATAAACCGACCACATCCTGCACGTCCTGTCGATCCCGGTTCGCCACCGGCGTGCCGATCATGAAATCCGACTGCCCGCTATAGCGGTATAAGACTGCCGCAAATGCCGCCAGCAGCAACATGAAGTCGGTTGCCCCCTGCTGTTGCGCTTGCGCGTGCAACGCGGCCCGAATGGACGCCGGAATCGCGTGAAATTGCATCGCGCCGCGGAAAGTTGGCAGCAGCGGCCGGCTGTGGTCGTAATTCAATGCCAAGGTCGTCGGCGCATCGCCTAAAGCCGTCAACCAATAATCCTTAGCCGCCTTAAACCAACCTTGTTCGGCCAGCATCCTTTGCCAACGGCAGTAATCGCCGTATTGCACCGGCAAATCCGGCAATTCGGCGGCGGCGCCCGTCAGGCATTGGCGATACAAAAGCGATACGTCGTGCAGCAAGACCTTAACCGACCAACCGTCGGCCACGATATGGTGCATGACCAGCAACAGCAAATGGTGCCGAGGGGCGATTTCCAATAAACATGCCTTGAATACTTGCCCGGTGGCCGGTTCCAAGCCGCTATTGGCCTCCTGGCGGAGGATAGATTCGAGCCCTTGGACGGCAACCACCGGTGCGCTATAGCAAGCCAATACCGGAACGCCGTGTTCCAGAACTTGTTGACGCAAACCGAGCCCTTCGCCGAAAACCTTGCTGCGCAAGGCCTGATGCCTATTCACCAAGGCTTGCAAGGCACCTTGTAAGGCCTCGCGGTTTAAGTCCCCATAGACATGAAAAGCCAGCGGAATATGGTAAACGCCACCGGCATTTTCCAGACTATTGACGAACCATAAGCGTTCTTGCGAGAACGATAAGGGCGCATCCGCCCGGTCTTGCGGCGAAATCGCCGGCCAAGCCAGCCGCTGCCGATCGCCGTCCAGCAAAAGCTCGCCTAAGCCTTGAATGCTGGCGTGGTTGAAAACATCTTCTATGCTGAGTTTGGTGTGAAAAACCGCCGCCAATTTGGCGATCAAGCGTAGCGCCAGCAGCGAATGGCCGCCGACATGAAAAAAATTGCTGTGAATGCCGAACTCGCGGTGTTGCAATAATTGCTGCCAAATATCGGCTATTTGCCGTTGCAAGTCGTTTTCCGGGGCGCTAAGGTCTTCATCCTGACTTACTACGTCCATAGCCGGCAAGGCCTTGCGATCGACTTTGCCGTTAGCCGATAAAGGCAGCTCGGGCAGCACCATAAATGCAGCCGGCAGCATGTAATCGGGCAAAAAGCCCTGCATGAATTCGCGGATCGGCTTAATCAAGGCCGGCGTATTCTCGACGCCGTCCCGCAAGGTCAGATAGGCCAGCAAGGCTTTTTCGCCGCGAAACGATTTAGCCGTCAATACGCAGTTTTGCACGGCCGGATGTTGTTTTAAGACCGCTTCGATTTCGCCCAATTCGATCCGAAAGCCTCTGAGCTTGATTTGACCATCTTCGCGGCCTTGGTATTCGATGACGCCGTCGGCCCGGTAGCGGCATATGTCGCCGGTCCGGTACAGCCTTTCGCCTTGACCGAACGGATTGGGTACGAAGCGTTCCGCGGTCAGCTGCGGCTTTTGCTGGTAGCCGCGCGCTAAGCCGATGCCGGCGATATACAGTTCGCCGGACACGCCGATCGGCACCGGCTGCAGTTGGCCGTCGAGGATGTATAAACGTAGGTTGTCGATGGGCCTGCCGATCGCGACGATGGGGCTGGCGGTGTCGGCTGCGTCGCAAGGCCATTCGCTGACGTCGATCGCCGCTTCGGTCGGGCCGTAGAGATTGTAGAGACGCGCCGATGTCAATTTGCCGTAAACCTGTTGTTGCAGGCTCAACGGTAAGGCTTCGCCGCTGCAGATGATGCGCCTTAAGCTGCCGCAGTGTGCCGCTTCGGGGTCGTCGATGAAGGCTTGCAGCATGGACGGCACGAAGTGCAGGGTGTCGATGTGCTGGGCCTCGATCAGTTTGGCCAGGTAATCGCTGTCTTTATGTCCGCCCGGTTTGGCGATGACCAAACGGGCGCCGGCGATCAACGGCCAGAAAAATTCCCAGACCGAGACGTCGAAGCTGTACGGGGTTTTTTGCAAGACGCTGTTTTGCCCGCTCAATGCGTAACGGCGCTGCATCCAGTTGAGCCGGTTGGCCAGCGCTTGATGGTGGTTGGCGACGCCTTTCGGTTGGCCGGTGGAGCCCGAGGTGTAAATCAGGTAGGCGAGCTGTTGCGGATGGCATTCAAGGGCCGGCGCGCCGGCCGATTGCCGGGCCAGCTCGGTTTGCAAGGCTTCGATGACCAGCACTTGGCCGGGATAATCTTGCAGCTTGCCGGCCAAGGCCTGCTGAGTCAGACACCAGCCGGCACCGGCATTGGCGATCATGTAATCCAAGCGTTCCTGCGGATAGTCGGGGTCCAACGGCACATAAGCCGCACCGGCCTTGACGATCGCATGCAGGCTGACCACCAACTCCAGGCAGCGCTCCATACACACCGCCACCAAGCTTTCGGTGCCGACGCCTTGCGAGATTAGATAATGCGCCAATTGGTTGCTGCGCCGTTCCAGTTCGTCGTAGGTCAATTGGCGTTGTTCGAACACCAACGCCACCGCCGCCGGCGTCCGTTGCGCCTGACGGCT
>NZ_MKMC01000054.1:0-3922 GCF_001856095.1 Methylomonas sp. LWB | reverse complement strand
AGAAAATTGCCTTGCCCGCAAAGTCATTTACCTTGCGGGCAAGGCTTGGAACCTTGCGAGTGCTGCGAATAAGCTTGCGGGGTTAGCGGCAAAGCTTGCGAGCCTTGCCTTTATCTATTCCGCTATGGACTTGAGCTTAGTTGGTGTGCCGGAAGGCCGAGCCGGGCGGCTGACCTACTTATCTTGTTTAGCCGACAGGCTGGCCGGTTTAGGTTTTTGGCTTGGCGCCGCGGTTAAATCGAACCGACATCGCCTGCCGCAGCGTTTCCAATCCCGCGCCTTTACCGGCGATTTTCAACGAAGCGTAAGCATCCAGACTAAAACTATAAATATCGCTGCCCAGTGCCATGTCGGTATCTTCGGCTCTGCTCAATAAATCGCGCAGCCGATGCAGGCGAGGGCGGAGTCTATCGAGCGTCGCCAGATCGGCTTCCGCCGAGGCGGTATCCAGACCGGGCGGAATGGCGGACGTATTTTGGCTGGACACCGTCAGCGTCTGACGGCAAAACGCTTCGGTTTTATCGCCCATCTTGGGGATGGCGCGACGCTCTTCCGGGGTTAAGACCAGAAAGCCGGCGAAGCGGTCTTCCAATATTTTCAGGGCGGCATCTATATCGTTCAGATCATTATCGGAAAGGCTTAAAGAAATCAGATGCTGGTTCATGTCGGGCTCCTTTGGGCGTGGCTGATACGGCGGACGATGGGGCAGTCCGCAGATGAAAAGCGTAGGCTAAATTCAGAAACACGCGCTACATTGTTTACTAGAACGCTAACAGGCGTTGGATGGCATCCGAGTGCCAAGCGCTGGCTGGCAACTGGCGTTATTCGAACAGGACTATAGGCAAGGGATGCGAGCTAACCGGCGTTCTTTGTTACGGAGCCTGCGATTGGTGAAATCCGGCGGCGGTGCCGACTAAAATGGGCTTATAAACCGTTGAATTAGACCGCCGATGACCGGCGAAGCTCGACCATTACATGAGCCGCGATTATCATCCAATCTCAATCGATCAGGTGACCTGCGGCTCAGTTGACGGTTAGGTCTTTGGCGAGCAAAATGGCAGCGTTAATGCGTGGTGACTGGCGATATTCCGTCAATATTTTGGGTTGATATGTCCTTTGAGTATTGGGGGGGGGGGCGGTATCACGCAATATTTGAATATGTCAAAGCAGAGAGCGCCAAAGGGTAGATGGTGAATACCCCAATGCCGTTATTGACGAATATACTCTGGCCTGATGAAATTAAAATAACGTTATTGAGCACTGGAATAGTCATAGTATGAACGAGCTGATTGAGAGCCGAATTACTCACAACCCGCTGCAATGCGGTGGCAAGCCTTGTATTCGCGGTATGAGAATACGGGTCAGTGACATCTTACAAATGCTGGCGGAGGGCGTCAGCAATGAGACCATTCTGCAAGACTACCCGGACCTAGAACTCGCTGACATCCAGGCCTGTCTTTTCTACGCGGCCCGACGAGCCAACCTTGAACGACTGGTCGCATGATTTTTTGGGTTGACGCCCAACTACCGCCTAATCTGGCCGATTGGCTACGCTGGACATTCAAGGTTGAGGCGTATGCCCTACGTGAACTGGGGTTGCGCGATGCCGACGATCTGGAGATTTTCGAGCGCGCTCGGCAAGAGGGTATCGTTTTAATCAGCAAGGACAGTGATTTTGTAGAATGACTATTGCGTCAAACACCCCCACCGCAATTACTTTGGGTCACCTGCGGTAATACGACTAATCAGCGGTTACAAGCATTGTTCAACGAAGTTTTTCCACAAGCCCTGCAATTGTTGGTTGAAGGTCATGCGGTTGTGGAATTGGCTGATAAGTCCTGAAGTTATATTGGTTTTATGAATGCTCGTTATCGGCTAAAAGCCAACAAAATGTTGATTGCTGCTGTATTCCGCGTGTTTGAGCAGTTGCCGCACTTCGGCCGTCGTCAACATCACTGGCAGTCCGCGCGGCTTTTTCGAGCGATCAAAGCCATCCAACCAAGGCAGTTGAACAGCCAACACATCGCTAGACAAAAACAGAATGGCGGACAAAGCCTGGTTCTGTGTGGAGCTGGAGACATGCCGCTCGGTTGCCAGATAGGTCAAGAACCGTTCGACTTCGGCCGCGCCCATCTCCGTCGGATGACGCTTGGCGTTAAACAAAATAAATTGCTTAGTCCAGGACACGTCGGTATCCTCGGTATTCAGACTGTAGTGCTTGAAACGAATTTTATCGCGTACCTGATCCAGTCGTCTTTTAGCGGTGCCGATGTCGTATTTGTTTCCATAACATGTCCCGTTTGCCCGAGCCAATTCGTTCACAAACAATAACTTGCCATCATGAAAAAAGGATTATACGACATTATGCCCTGGACTATAGGACAAGCGATGTCGTATACATTACGTTATGAGTCTCCACGCTGAAAGCATGTACGAAATATCTTTGACGGAAGGGCTCGGACCAGTCAAATTCGGTATGTCACCCGGTATCGTCAAGTCACTATTAGGGTCTGAGTTGTGCTACGAAGATTGGATGGGTGGGAACCTAGAAAACTTTTTGTATTACAAGGGTCTCTTGATAGGGTTTTGTGGAGAAATTGACGACCATCCAACCGACAGTTCGTTGGTGTGTATGTTTCTGGTTAAAACGTCCCATCCATTAAGTCTTTGGGGACAAAAAATTTCTAATGCAAAAATGGAAGACATTGAATCATTACTCAAAGTGAAAGCGATAAAGTGCAACCTACTTCAGAGTGGCGTCTTACAGTGTGTTGATCAAGAGCTTCAATTTTTATTTGATAGTGACGGCCATTTAGATGAGGTGTATTTTGCGTTTAAATACTCATAACACTTCGCTCCAGCCGACGTCAGGCCGCGATGCGGCCTTCCTCGGCTGAGCTTGGCGTTAGGCATAGAAAGCTACAGCATGAGTCTTTGGTTTATTCCTGTGATCGGTACAATAATTGCCATTGCTTTTGGTCGCTATATTTATCGACCAAGCTGGGAATATCTACGCAACCGAGTGCCTGACAAAAAGCTATGGGTTGAAATATATTCATCCAACGACTTACCAGTGGTAGAGGACGCACTAGACGATATTAAAAATGCTTTTTTACTGCGAAACGATGACGTTTTTCGTCTACGCCCCAACGATCTGCTTCTTGATATCTATAATGCAGCCTATCCACATAAGTGGGCTGACACCCTTGAGTTCGAGACGCTAACTTTATCTCTCAAGAAAAAAGGTATTCCAGAAAAAGCGCTTGCTGAGTTAACAAATCCAACCGTTGGGGACATCATAAATCTGTGCCTAACCTTGCATTCGAGAGGGACTGGCTGCGCTAGCCCCTCAATTTAACGTTAGACGCCTATGCCCGCAATCTCCGAAACGCTCGCAAAGTGGGAACAATCACTCTGTCCAAGGGTAGAGGTTTCGGGCCTTGTCGCTCGGAATCATGTTGCACACAAGTGGAAGGCGCCATTTCGAAGCCTTGTCCTTCGCGAAACGACCTTCTGGCGTATTAACGACTTGCTTACGCAGTCGTATGAACTGCACATCAATCATCGTGCTCTCGGCGCACGTATTCTCCTGAGAAGCGCATTCGAGACGCTTGCTGTCTTAACCAAAAATGAGAAATCCCCCGGCTTAGCCGGGGAGACAGCAGGGGTTTGACATTTAGAGGAGTCCATCAGGAAACTCGAGAGCGTGAGCCGCCAAGCAAACGCAAGAGGAGAACCTGATGGACGAGAACGAAAGCTTAAGCCACTCGAAATGGGAGTGCAAATATCACGTTGTGTTTATTCCCAAGTGCCGTCGCCGAACGCTGTATAGGGCGTTGCGCAAGCATTTGGGCGAGGTGTTTCGAAGGTTAGCGAGCCAGAAAGAAAGCCGAATATTGGAAGGGCATTTGATGCCGGATCA
>NZ_MKMC01000053.1:0-4308 GCF_001856095.1 Methylomonas sp. LWB | reverse complement strand
AAAAACCGGACGCCCTTACAGACTCCGCTTTCGCTTCGGTCGTACCGACTGCCGGCTATCGCCGGCACCTTCCAGGCCGCCTTGCCGACGCTCAATAAGGGACGTGCGTCGGCGCTCCGCAAGCTACGCACCGCCACACCTCCCTTAGCCGCTGTGGCTTATCCCTAACGGCACGCAAGGCTATCGCCCTGCTCGAACAACATCACCCTAAAGGTCGGCGGTGGATTTATACACAACGCCCCGCTTTTTCGGGGGTAGATTGGAAGACCCCCACGCGGGCGAGTGTGCATAAATCAACTTGTATGATCGATGAGGTGATTTTCGCGCCCGCGAAAATGTTGCGGATAGAGATTAAGGCGCGGCTATCGCCGACTGCATTTTGATGTTTGAGTTTAGCCGTGGCCATCGACGTAGCTAGTCTTAATGGGACGAGGATGTGCGTAATGTGCGAACAGGTTGCCAGAGCGTCCGGCTTCATCGATCAAGGGTGAAGGCTTCGCCCGAACATAAAAAAATAGACGCCTTTTTTGATTAAGGCTTTGCGTCGATTTTTTTATGTCCGCCCTTGACCGCGCCGAACCCTCCGGCCGACTGTACGCACCGCACACCCTCGTCCCATTAAGACCGATGCAACCCAGGCCGGGTATTGCCCCGACTAACAAGCGGTGCGGCTATCGCCGCGCTATTTGGACTTCTCCGCTCCCCTGAACCCTTAATCCCGATTGCAAGGGGCATGCCATAACTGATTGAATTGTTTGGAAAATAAATTGATAATTTTTCAACTATCAGGCAAAAACGCTTGACAAGTAAACAATAAACCCGGATAATAGCACCATGGTTTGGGGCAATCGCCCCGCCATCAGAAGGCCGGGCACTTTGCTCTGGCCAGGTTTAACGGAGATTTACCATGTTACGTTCTTTTTACGGCACCAAAACCCAAAACCCATTGGACAACGATCAATTGCGCCGCATGGCTCCTTCGGTCTTTGCCGTCGATAAGCACGAGAGCCGCAAGGACTCTTATAAATTCATCCCTACTATTAACATCGTTGAGGCTTTGCGCAATGAAGGCTTTTTGCCAGTGTTCGCAACCGAAAGCCGCGTGCGCGATGTGACAAAAAAAGGTTTCGCGAAACACCTTTTGCGCTTCCGTCAGCACGACGGTTTTTTAACTGTGGGCGAAGTTAAGCCTGAAATCGTGCTGGTCAATTCGCACGATGGCACTAGCTCTTATCAGTTGAGCGCCGGACTTTACCGCTTGGTTTGCAGCAATGGCATGATCGTTAGCGATGGCCAGATCGAAGCGATCCGCGTCCGCCATAGCGGCGACGTGGTTAACAATGTGATCGAGGGCACTTATCACGTTGTCGAGCAAACTCCTAAAGCTATCGAGTGTATGGAAGCCATGCAAGGGATTGTATTAAGCCCCGCAGAGCGCCGTATCTTTGCCGAGGCGGCGAAAGAGCTACGCTGGGACACTGAGGAAGTGGCGGTTGATAACGACGCGCTGTTACTTCCACGCCGTACCGGCGACCGTGGCGGCGATTTGTTTACCACGCTTAACGTGTTGCAAGAGAAGGTCATTCGCGGCGGGGTCAATGTGATGAATAAGGAAACTCGCCGCTCACACCGTGCGCGTGAGGTGAAAGGCGTTAGTGAAAACGTCAAGCTGAATAAGGCGCTTTGGACGCTTGCCGAGAAAATGCGCGAACTGAAAGGCGCGTAATGATTCACTGGCCGCATGGATGCGGCCCTTTTTCCTTCCCTTTTATCACATCGTAATGAGTAACTATTATGGCAAAAGATACCGCTTTCCAGCTTGACCGCGAAACCCACGCCCGCACGTTGAGCCTGCTTGAAGAAATCAAGAACCAAGCCAACGCGCTTGACAATGAAAACGAGGCAATGGGGCATGTGATCCACGCACTCGCCAACTCAGTTAGTTGGTTAGTGATGAGTGCGCAGCAGGTTGAAATGGATTCCCCGTTTTAGCGGCGCGGCGCGGCCGGTTCACCACCGGCCGCGCTTTCCGCTTGCGGGCGGCCTTGGTTTTTCCTCTTTTCTTTTTCACGGGTGCGTTATGAAACAGGCAATAAAAAGGGCGGCATTGATACTGCTTGATGATTCGCTGGTTATGAGGCGTGGCGAGCTATACGCTCAACTTGAACACCACATGACCGCGCAAGAGCGCGGCAAATGTTTTTATCAGGTGCGCGATACGGTGGCCGAATTGGTGGCCGATGGCTTTATTAACGTGCAGGTGATTAAGGTTGGCGGTCGTCAGTGTACGCTTTTTGTTTTTGATCATGGCTTTTCAGATCGGGGATAGGGTGAATTGGCGCCACGAACCGCGCGGCGGTTACGGCTTCTCCGTTTCCGCCGCGCGGTTCGTGGCCGGGCAATGGTTGTCTGTTTTTCGGTGGGTTGATCCGGCCCGGCTGTCTGTTCGCTCCGCTCATGTGCCGGCTGTTGATGATGTCTGATTATGGGGATTGATTGATGTCGGAATATATTTACAGAATGAAACGATTAAAAGGCAGTTCCGATAAGTACGGCAATTGCGAGTGTTGCGGTCGATTTGTTGATTCGGTTTATCACTTGGTTACGATGAAGGTTTTTATCAATCACCGTGGGTCTGAATCGGCGGCGCATGACGGTAACACCTTTGGACATAAGGCTTGTCTGGCGGACTTAACAGCCCGCTAGTTTCGCTATCGCTAATAAGATTTGTCCACATAAACACGCGGGGGGCTTTCCAAGCTGCCCCCGAAAAAGCGTGGTTCTGTGGGCAAATCGGCCTCTCAGGTATTTTGGAGCGTTACATTATGAAACCGTTAAAACCTTCATCGTCTTTACTGACTGTTACTATGATCCGCGATCCAGGCTTTTTGTCGTGGGATGATTTCGACAATTCTTGCCTCAAGGCCGCGCGGAACACGCAACCTTATCAGGTGGGTGATTTGATACGTTGGATGGATTTAGACCGCCACGGCCAGCGCGTTTTGCGTGTCGGTTTGGTGGTATATGTGCGACCGGAATATTTGGAAAGGGTAGGGGACTGGTGTCCGGTGTTTTTGGTGCGTCCGCAACGTAATGATGGTGAGTTTGCGGCCGGGTATTTGCGTGTTTGGCCGGGTGATGTTGAACGCGGGGAGGCATTGGCGGCCGAACTGGATGCAGTTGTTTAATTCGGGTGTAGAGCGATGAATGAAGCAGAATTGAAAAAAAGGGTTATGACGTTGGCGGCTTTGGCCGATATGGTGGCCGCCGATAATGTTCACGATTTTATGCTGGCTCGTAGTTTGGTTGATGGCGTGCCTGGTCATTGGGAGGTTTGGCCTAATTTGGTCACCGATGCGGCGGCGTTGTTTGTCGATTTTCCTTTGTCGGATAAGGATGGAAACATTATCGAGTTTAGTTCGCTTGATCCGGCGCTTGCGGCGATCCGGGCGGCGGGTTGGGATGGTTTGGTGACGATTGACGGTTGAGCTATGGCGGGTTGTGGTGTTGTAACTGTTTTGGATGGGTTGGGGCATTTTTGTTCCGCTATCGCTACACAAAAACCGGACGCCCTTACAGACTCCGCTTTCGCTTCGGTCGTACCGACTGCCGGCTATCGCCGGCACCTTCCAGGCCGCCTTGCCGACGCTCAATAAGGGACGTGCGTCGGCGCTCCGCAAGCTACGCACCGCCACACCTCCCTTAGCCGCTGTGGCTTATCCCTAACGGCACGCAAGGCTATCGCCCTGCTCGAACAACATCACCCTAAAGGTCGGCGGTGGATTTATACACAACGCCCCGCTTTTTCGGGGGTAGATTGGAAGACCCCCACGCGGGCGAGTGTGCATAAATCAACTTGTATGATCGATGAGGTGATTTTCGCGCCCGCGAAAATGTTGCGGATAGAGATTAAGGCGCGGCTATCGCCGACTGCATTTTGATGTTTGAGTTTAGCCGTGGCCATCGACGTAGCTAGTCTTAATGGGACGAGGATGTGCGTAATGTGCGAACAGGTTGCCAGAGCGTCCGGCTTCATCGATCAAGGGTGAAGGCTTCGCCCGAACATAAAAAAATAGACGCCTTTTTTGATTAAGGCTTTGCGTCGATTTTTTTATGTCCGCCCTTGACCGCGCCGAACCCTCCGGCCGACTGTACGCACCGCACACCCTCGTCCCATTAAGACCGATGCAACCCAGGCCGGGTATTGCCCCGACTAACAAGCGGTGCGGCTATCGCCGCGCTATTTGGACTTCTCCGCTCCCCTGAACCCTTAATCCCGATTGCAAGGGGCATGCCATAACTGATTGA
>NZ_MKMC01000052.1:0-4496 GCF_001856095.1 Methylomonas sp. LWB | reverse complement strand
CGTCGAACAGCGTGGGCAGCGGCGCCAGGAGCAAAGCCGACCGGTTTTGGTCAAAATCGAAGCCCTGCTGCTACAACATCTGCATGCGGTAATCCCCGGTAGTTTGCTGGGCAAGGCTTTGCATTACTTGTCATCGCAGTGGTCCAAACTGATCCGCTTCGTCGACAACGGCGCTTGGCCCATCGACAACAACCTCTGCGAAAACGCCATACGCCCCTTCGTGGTGGGCCGCCGCAATTGGTTGTTTTGCGATACGGTGGCCGGCGCCCGTGCCAGCGCTAATCTTTACTCGTTGATCGAAACCTGCAAGGCCAATAGCGTCGACCCTTACACCTATCTGGTCGATCTGTTCCGAAAGCTTCCCACCGCAAAAACTGTCGAAGAGTTCGAAGCGCTGTTGCCTTGGAATCTCGACGCCCTAACGGACTAATCGCACGCCAACGGTTAAGTCATTGTCCGTTTCAGTTCTAGTGCGTCCTTCAAAGATCGCTTACAAAACACACGAAAGCACTTTCACCGCAACCCGCCGTTTAGTCGCCAGTGCACCCATGTGCCTGCCCATATAGCAAAAGGCAATTCGACAAAACCCCACGCGACCGTAATTGCAGCAACGTATGTCGTAACGTAACCGGCGAGCAACATTCCCCACTGTACCCAGGCCCAGACCAGAAACCAAACGCAAAGGCCCGATACGACACCCGCACGACAGGGGTTAGGAAACGCAGACTTAAGAGTAGCCGCCAGCCAGACAGAAAAGATGCCAAGGAGAAGCAGCTTAAGTAGTCCCTGTGCTGCGACGAGTGGGGTTGGTTGAGGAAGGGAAAAGCGCGAGAACAGATAGACCCATTCGTCAGCGAGAACGACCAAATTCAGGACTGCCTCACCGGCAACAATTATGAGTCCAGCGACAACACCGCCGACGAGTAGCGGAAACAGTTTCATGGAAAAGTCCGATCAGAGATAGTGGCCCAACGTAAAGCTAAGGGGCTGGCGCGATTGCGACCGTCCCGCTTGAGCGCCATGTTATACATTTTGCGGCATAGTTTAAGAACATCCCTCAGCTAGGATTAGCTTACTGGTTGTAGATTTATGTCGTATTGAGAATAACGGTTGAGCCTCAGTATCCCCTAAAAATTCCTTTGCGTTTTCTTTTGAGGGGAACTCAAGAATTACAACACGTTCCGGGCACCAGTCACCTTCCATTACCTCAGGCTCCACTCCTTGCACGATATATCTACCACCATGCTTTTTTATAAATAGAGGTATTTTTTCGATATATTCTCGAAAGCTCTCAAAATTGTTGATTGATAAATCCAATATCAGGTACGCATTCATTCTTTGGTTCTCTCTAAACTCAAGTCCTAATGTCTATTGATGTATAACGCCAAGCTAAGGGGCGCGTAGCTAAGGGGAGCGTCCCTTTGAGCGACGTATTATCCATTTGCTTCACCTAGTGTCTGTATGAAAAAATCGTAAGCTGGGTTGCTTAAATATGGTTTCATTCGCATAAAAAGAGACCGTAAGCCAGCCCCATATTGGTCAATAAATTGAGTGCTTCCGCCAGCAATCTCTAATTCATTGGCAGCTGTCAATTCGCAGAATTTCTTGAGCGCATCATTCGCTAGCACATATTCTTCGCAAGAAAATCTGTTTCGAAAAACTGGATTCTTAACCATCCCGAACTGGGGCCAGAAGAAGTCTCTATCACAAGCACAATACATATAAATAACCTCTTCAGATTCCGAGCCGACCAACTTCTGTATTTGAAAGCGCTCATTTAGGGCAAGTAATTTCCCATCATAGCCATCAGTTCCATACACGGCATGATAGAGACCCGCCTTGCATAGAACTTCATTTGCTCCCCAACGATGTAACAAATCGTGGGTTCCTATCAGATGACTGAGTAGGGTTCCATTCAAATGCTCAAACTCCCCAGCGCCAAGGTCTCGCAATCTTTCAAAAATCACGTGATCGATCATTTGGCTTCCGATGCATAACGCCAAGTTCAGTGGTGACCGGAGCGGAGCCGGTTTTGCGCAATAAAATGTGCGTAGCACATTGCGCAAAATCGGGGGAGCGTGGGCATCCACTGCAACGCCTGGTTATGCGTCTTTCGCCACGACAGTTGTATTGAAACCTTCATTTAGCTGGGGCTCCTGAAAGTACTTTGTAACAAATTGGAATGTTTCCTCTGTGTCAAATGTGGCTCGGGATGGCTGTTCGGCGCGTCGCTGCGCGATTTGGGTGATGCATAGTGAGTCACTTGCCTTAAGGTAAATGAGTTCATGGGGACAACCAGCCTCGGAAATCAGGTCTCGGAACCATTGGCGCTGGTTCAGAGTATTTGCAGGAAAGTCCATGACTACATTAGTGCCTACTTTTAGAATGCCTGCCACGTGTGACTTTACCAACGGCTTCATTTGGCCAGAGTATTTTAAATAGTCTTCGAATGCTGAAATCTGGTTTGGATAAAGGGCCTCAAGCCATTCGTCCTCGGAAATGAGGACGGCATTACGTTCTGCGGAAATTTTCTTTGAGAAAGTGGATTTTCCAGCCCCCATTTTTCCGCAGAAAAATATCAAAGTCCCCTTCTTAGGCACATCAACTCCTTAACGATAAGCATAACTGGAAAAATGAAGCGAAGTGAGGAACGAGCGTAGCTTTATTTTTTCCATGTTGATGCGATGGTTAGGGACGCAGTCAAGAACTCGCTAAATTTATTTTGAAAGGACAATGCCACTAGCCAACGCAACAAAACTAGCTCCATAAATCAAAAATGAACAAAGAAGAGCAACAGACCATCTGCTTTTGTAAATATTGGTATGAATAGTCATCAATATAGCAATCCAAGATACGGTAGCAACAATAAGTGGAATTGCTTGAGTGATGCCAAGATATAGAAAATACCAATTCGGCGCACTATGTATTGTTCCCGCAAATGCAGTAAATAACGCACCTCCAAAAATAATTGGAGCTGCAACACATAAGCCCACCAAAACCAGGATGATTCGCCCAATTATAGAAAGGGGCTTTTCCTCTTCTTTATCATTGGGCCAAATAATTTTCATGCTAGGTAATTCCTAACGTAGAGGTAAGTGGCAGCCGGAGCGCGAATTGTGGTTCGCGTTGCTCACACAATCTAACCTTATTCGTTAGGCATTTGTTTAAACCATAAAAGGTATAAAAAATGGAAAAAATAAATATTGGTATACCACTTACACCGCCTGATGAAATACCGGAAATTTTTAAGAGTTTTGGTGTTGCAGCTGCATTAGAATCTGCTTTTAAGAAAAAAGAATTTGGATTTAATGAAAAATCAAGGGAATATGCTGAATTAGCTTTAGCATATTGGACACTATTAAATGAAAGTCCAGAATTATTCACTGATGCCACGTTCGGTTCTGTCGTTCCATGTGAAATGACCGCAAATGTAGCAACCGAAACTTCCAAACGTATCCAGTGGAGCGAAGAAACGATGGATGTTCTCTTTCGGCGTGTCCTCCTTGGGATACGAGCGACATACAGAGACTTCCAGCATATGGCCGCAGTTAGCGCATTTGATAAGAGAACTAGAAGTTTTATTTCTGACCACGATGAACCGCCTAACGCTGAGTTGTGCCGCGCCCGCCACGGAAACGCCAGGAAACTTGGCGCGTTGTCTCGGGCGTCGGCACGAACGACGTGTTATGTGGCACTTTACTCATAAAACTTTCCGGCATGAAGAATGTGTGCCGCCCGACGCCAAGGGTTTTCTGGTTTTGTGTATGTGGAAAGCCCTTGACTTGATGCCTTTCCCCAACTTGCCGCAGCATCCAGAAAGGCACCCACACTTCCGTTTTCCCATCCGTTTGCTCCTGAGCTAAACGGAGGGCTTGGAGTTTTACGCTCTTTTTCATTTTCATCTTCCCAGTCAGCGTGCAGGGCCTCAACGAAGGCAAGGAATGTCTTTTCGTCATGCACGGTGTCTGCTAGCTGAAAGAGGTCAGTTGCCATGGTGTTGTGCCACATAACGTAGAATTCAGCCGATGCTTGAAGCGTAGCGGAAAGCGGTCGGCTGGAATGATAAGTTATGCATTGATTGTTACTTTGTTTCGGTTATCAACACGTTAGGATTTGCTGGGTCGTAAAAGAAATAGGTATAGAACTCAACCGGCTTGCCATTATCGAGTTTCGGTGAATACCCCTTATCAAGGATAAATTTCTTAGCCGCATCTACATATACTGGTGGAACAGACACA
Organism: Methylomonas sp. LWB; assembly: GCF_001856095.1. NCBI lineage: Bacteria > Pseudomonadati > Pseudomonadota > Gammaproteobacteria > Methylococcales > Methylococcaceae > Methylomonas > Methylomonas sp. LWB. The sequence goes on along the minus strand of NZ_MKMC01000052.1, from coordinate 258 downwards.
TCAACTGGAGCTACGCCGCCAGATATTGGATCAGTGACGCGGGCAACCCGCACTGAACGAACAGACCCATTGACCTCCACCACAATACCAAAGATTACGCTATATAGTTTCTTGGCTTTTCCTGTAACGTAGCTCGGAGAATTGGACGACTTCGCTAGGACAGTACCGGCCAGAAGCATCGCAAGGATTCCCCAGAACTTTATCCAATTCGTCGTATTACGCCCCATTCGTGGCTCCATATTGGTTGACTGCATAACG
>NZ_MKMC01000051.1:0-6464 GCF_001856095.1 Methylomonas sp. LWB | reverse complement strand
GCCGGCGAAGCCTACTACGACCTGACCGGCTATCTCGGCAACGACATCACGCCCGGCGGCAGCGGTCTGGTCTCGGTCATCGTCACCGGCGGCGGCCCCAATACCTTCAGCTTCACGACCCGGCTGGAACGCCAAGTGCAAAGCCCAGCGCTGGCCGTCAAAATCACCAGCCCGGCCACGCTCTTGACCGTCGGCCACACCCCGCAAACCGTCAAAGGCACCGTCAACGACCCCAGTGCCCAAGTCACCCTGAACGGCGCGCCGGTCACCCACGGCAACGGCAGCTTTCAAGCCGACGTCGCACTGGAAGAAGGCCACAACACCATCACCGCTCGGGCGGTCAACGCCCAGGGCGAAGACGTCAGCGACACCATCTCGCTATCGCTGGACATGACCCCGCCCTACCTGACCGTCGAATCGCCGAAAAACGGCGACACCGTGCGCACCGACCACATCGCCGTGTCCGGCCTGATCAACGACATCGTACGCGGCACCGTCGCCGCCGGCCAAGCCAACGTCAAAGTCAACGGCATCGCCGCCACGATCGCCAACCGCAGCTATCTGGCCCAAAACATCCCGCTCGCCGTCGGCACCAACACCCTCAAAATCGACGCCGCCGACAACGTCGGCAACACCAGCAGCCTCAGCCTGCAAGTCAGCTACCAACCGCTGGCGCCGCAACACATCGAACTGCTCGGCGGCCAAAACCAAAGCGGCAAGATCAACAGCGTGCTGGCCCAAACCCTCAAAGTCAAACTGCTGGACGGCGCCAACCAAGCGGTCGCGGGCAAACCCGTGATCTTCCGGGTCACCGAAGGCGACGGCATCGTCGGCGCCGGCGGCAACGACCAAGGCCAAGGCGTCCTGGTCCAAACCGACGCCCAAGGCATCGCCGCCACCGCCTTCAAACTCGGTAGCCGAGCCGGCAGCGGCAACCAACGGGTCCGCGCCACCTCGGTCGGCTTCGACGGCGAAGCCCTGTTTTATGCCAGCGCCACAGTCGGGGCCGGCGGCAAAGTCACCGTCAACAGCGGCAACAACCAACGCGGCGCGGTCGGCCAAGCGCTGCCGCTACCCTTCGTCGTCGCCGTGGTCGACGACGGCGCCAACGTCGTGCCCGGCGCCCAAATAGAATTCAAAGTCACCCAAGGCAGCGGCCGCTTCCAAAACGGCCAAACCACGCTGACCGCCACCACCGACAGCGACGGGCGGGCCACCGCCGAATTCACGCTCGGCAGCGAAGACGGCCTCGACGTCCACCGAGTCACCGCCACCCTGGTTGGCACCAGCCTCTACGCCGGCTTCACCGCCTCCGCGCTAAAAACCGGCAACGCCGGCCAAACCAGCATCAGCGGCGTCGTGCTCGACAACCAAGAACACCCACTGCCGAACGTCACCGTCCGAGTCGACGGCACCACCCGCGAAGCACAAAGCGACACCCAAGGTCAATTCAAAATCAGCGAAGTCCCGGTCGGCGCAGTGCGCTTGATCGCCGACGGCAGCACCACCAGCGCCGAAGGCGAATGGCCCACGCTCGCCTTCAACCTCGTCACCATCGCCGGTGCCGACAACCCGCTGTCCGCGCCGATCTACCTGGTCAAACTCGACACCGTCAACGCCAAAACCGTCGGCGACCAAGACGTCACGCTGACCCTGCCCGACGTGCCCGGCTTCGCGTTGGAAGTCAAACGCGGCTCGGTCACCTTCCCGGACGGCAAGAAGACCGGCAAGCTCTCGGTCACGCCGGTCAACGCCAGCAAAATCCCGATGGCGCCGCCGAACGGCATGCAACCGCAATTCATCATCACGATCCAACCGGTCGGGGCCAAATTCGACCCGCCGGCCCGGCTGACCTTACCCAACGTCGACGGCCACAAACCCGGCGCGCAAGTGGAAATGTACTCCTACGACCACGACCTGGAAGAATTCGTAGCGATCGGCCTCGGCACGGTCAGCACCGACGGCAGCATCATTAAATCCAATGACGGCGTGGGAGTAATTAAGGCGGGCTGGCATTGCGGGTCTCAGCCGGGAGGAAGTGGGTGTGCGGCCAGTCCGGGGGAATGTCAAAAATGCGAGGGCAATTGTGTCATCGTCGATTTACCTAAGGTGCCGAACGTGGCTGGCGATTGCTTGAAACCCAAGGATTGCAAGTCCTCGGAAGCCGACCCAAGCGACATTCCGCCTGATGTTGCCGGCGATTGTAAAAAGCCCGCTTGCCCGTCTCCAACCGTGGATACCAGCGACAAGCCGTCCGAGGAATGTAAACAATGTCAATCCGACGGCTCGATCGGTAACAAACCGGATGGTCAGTTTCCGGAATCGACAACGCGCTGTTGCTATCAAGGTGAATCGGTGCCGAAAACGCCGGCCGATTTTGCAAGCTTGGCGAAGTGCCCTCAAAAAACGCAGAACACCACACGAAATCATGAAATCGACGGTTGCTCCAATTCGCCCGACGACTTGGAGAGTTGGGACAACCTGCCGTTCGCCACGAATTACGACATGTACGTGACTAATCCGATCTGGGGTACCGTGTTGGGCACGATTTCCAATGCGACTGCCGCGACCCAGACCTTGCCGTGCAATTTGCACGACATTTGTTATCAAACCTGCGGCTCCAGCCAAGCTACTTGCGATGCCGCCTTGGGCGCCGGAATTACCGCGAGTTGCGATACCGGTTACCCCTTCCCTTGTCCTTATGCAACGGCGTCGCAATGTCTGGAATACGATGAGGAATACGCGAGTTGTCGTGGTATCGGTCCGGTCTATCAAGACGGGGTTGCCAATTTCGGTAGCTCGGCTTTTGAAGAACGGCAAACTCAGTATTGCGAGTGTTGCTAAGCGCCATGAAAACGATTAGCTGGAGAATCTTTTTAGTGCTGGCGGTGATGCTGCGAGTCGAACTCGCGGCGGCAGACGTCAAAGTCTTCGAGTCATTATTTGCTAGGTATCAGGCAAATATCGATCAACAGTTTATTCGAATGATTCCGGAGGACGCGGATTCCCCTGCGATCCTGTATAAAAAATATCTGGATCACCGCAAGGCAAAAGCGCTTCCAGGCCAGGCCGAAAGCGTCGAATATTTAATCTATGATAGCCGCACCGGTAAATCGATTAGTTTATGGGAAGCGAGAGCGGCCGATAAAACCGTCGTTGGCAAGATCGTCAAGAGAGATGACGGATATCTGATACCTTTGCTGAACGGAAAAGATCTCAAGATATTTAAATACAGTCCAAAGCAACAAAAACTTGAATCGGTAAGTTTGAAGCCGTTCGGTGTTAAGGCCGGTAATTCAGTCAAGCAACTTTTTCACATTTCTACCGGTTATATTGCCTTGGTTGATGCGGAAAAAACGTCAAAATTGGTTTTCCAGGCCTATGACTCCGATGAGCAATTGTCCGTGGATTTTGCCTACCTCCAATTGCCGATCGTCGGAATAGAGGATGTTGCGGAGGCTAATGATACGATTTACATCGCAGCTAAGGCGAAAAAGAATTTGGATGAAACAGCCAGCTTTCTTTTTAGAGTTAATAACAAGTTTGCGGCGGACAGCGTAAAAGTGGAAGGATTGGATGTCGATCCGAGATTAGCGCAGCATGCGTCGTTTATATCGACGACGCATGTTCAGCCCTCGCTACAAATAGTCAGTCGTAAGCGAAACCCTAGTCCGCCAAGTTTGTACTTGTATCGTGTTGGAGAGAAGGCCAAATTGATTTGGCATTTCGACTTCGATGAAATCGAAGCCGGGAGTCATTTGCAGATATCTGGAATTTGTCATGATAATTACCTGTTCGCAAGGCGAACAAAGCCAAACGGTAAAATTTCCGACACCGCTGAATTCAGATTACTGAATGCAGAGGGAAAGGAGTTGATGACTTGGACGAAGCAAATGATGACTAACGGATCACTGGTTGATGTTCGGCCTGAATCGATTGGACAAAGCGTTTTCTTAATCAGCAATTTTTCAAAACTGGAAGATGCCCGCCGGCAAGACGGTTGGTACAGTTGGATGGGATTACAGATTGATAGAGTGCCGGTTTCAGAAGTATGTTCTACCAATCAAAAGGTTAATTGAAACAGTATTTCCGGCTCTTAAGGAGTCTATGACTAATGCAGTTTTTCAAGAAAACCAGGTGTGCAAGGTATTGATTGAAGTTGAAATTCGACATGACGAATTAATCAGAGGCTTCTTAAGGTTTCAAGGTCCTAAAATTTAGCGAAAAAATTAGATTTAAAGCGCAGGATTTGATAATGCTTTCCGCGACATTAATTTAGCTTGAAGTTATTTAGGCAGGTTGCGAGGAATGACAAGTGATTAGAATTTTTCGGGGGTACTGATGTCGGTTTTTTGGCACGTATTGAGTAATACGATATCGAGAAAGTTAGTTGGCCAAGTTCGCGGTTCCGTATTGGTTAACTTTATAATGGTTCTGTCAGTAGTCTTAATTAGCTGGATCACCCCGCCGGCGGAAGCGGCGACGAACTGGGAACCAGTCTCGACCAGCCAAGTGACGGTGAAGGTAGCCAACCCGGTGCGCAACCGACGTGCGGCGGACGCGACGGTGGCGGTGACGCTGAACAACGTCAGCGGCCAAAGCCTGAAAGGCCCGTTCCGGCTGGTCATCGTCGGCCTGAGTCCGGCGGCGAAAGTGGCTATCGGCAACGCCAGCGGCACCACCGCAGCCGGCGAAGCCTACTACGACCTGACCGGCTATCTCGGCAACGACATCACGCCCGGCGGCAGCGGTCTGGTCTCGGTCATCGTCACCGGCGGCGGCCCCAATACCTTCAGCTTCACGACCCGGCTGGAACGCCAAGTGCAAAGCCCAGCGCTGGCCGTCAAAATCACCAGCCCGGCCACGCTCTTGACCGTCGGCCACACCCCGCAAACCGTCAAAGGCACCGTCAACGACCCCAGTGCCCAAGTCACCCTGAACGGCGCGCCGGTCACCCACGGCAACGGCAGCTTTCAAGCCGACGTCGCACTGGAAGAAGGCCACAACACCATCACCGCTCGGGCGGTCAACGCCCAGGGCGAAGACGTCAGCGACACCATCTCGCTATCGCTGGACATGACCCCGCCCTACCTGACCGTCGAATCGCCGAAAAACGGCGACACCGTGCGCACCGACCACATCGCCGTGTCCGGCCTGATCAACGACATCGTACGCGGCACCGTCGCCGCCGGCCAAGCCAACGTCAAAGTCAACGGCATCGCCGCCACGATCGCCAACCGCAGCTATCTGGCCCAAAACATCCCGCTCGCCGTCGGCACCAACACCCTCAAAATCGACGCCGCCGACAACGTCGGCAACACCAGCAGCCTCAGCCTGCAAGTCAGCTACCAACCGCTGGCGCCGCAACACATCGAACTGCTCGGCGGCCAAAACCAAAGCGGCAAGATCAACAGCGTGCTGGCCCAAACCCTCAAAGTCAAACTGCTGGACGGCGCCAACCAAGCGGTCGCGGGCAAACCCGTGATCTTCCGGGTCACCGAAGGCGACGGCATCGTCGGCGCCGGCGGCAACGACCAAGGCCAAGGCGTCCTGGTCCAAACCGACGCCCAAGGCATCGCCGCCACCGCCTTCAAACTCGGTAGCCGAGCCGGCAGCGGCAACCAACGGGTCCGCGCCACCTCGGTCGGCTTCGACGGCGAAGCCCTGTTTTATGCCAGCGCCACAGTCGGGGCCGGCGGCAAAGTCACCGTCAACAGCGGCAACAACCAACGCGGCGCGGTCGGCCAAGCGCTGCCGCTACCCTTCGTCGTCGCCGTGGTCGACGACGGCGCCAACGTCGTGCCCGGCGCCCAAATAGAATTCAAAGTCACCCAAGGCAGCGGCCGCTTCCAAAACGGCCAAACCACGCTGACCGCCACCACCGACAGCGACGGGCGGGCCACCGCCGAATTCACGCTCGGCAGCGAAGACGGCCTCGACGTCCACCGAGTCACCGCCACCCTGGTTGGCACCAGCCTCTACGCCGGCTTCACCGCCTCCGCGCTAAAAACCGGCAACGCCGGCCAAACCAGCATCAGCGGCGTCGTGCTCGACAACCAAGAACACCCACTGCCGAACGTCACCGTCCGAGTCGACGGCACCACCCGCGAAGCACAAAGCGACACCCAAGGTCAATTCAAAATCAGCGAAGTCCCGGTCGGCGCAGTGCGCTTGATCGCCGACGGCAGCACCACCAGCGCCGAAGGCGAATGGCCCACGCTCGCCTTCAACCTCGTCACCATCGCCGGTGCCGACAACCCGCTGTCCGCGCCGATCTACCTGGTCAAACTCGACACCGTCAACGCCAAAACCGTCGGCGACCAAGACGTCACGCTGACCCTGCCCGACGTGCCCGGCTTCGCGTTGGAAGTCAAACGCGGCTCGGTCACCTTCCCGGACGGCAAGAAGACCGGCAAGCTCTCGGTCACGCCGGTCAACGCCAGCAAAATCCCGATGGCGCCGCC
>NZ_MKMC01000050.1:0-7232 GCF_001856095.1 Methylomonas sp. LWB | reverse complement strand
CGGCAGTTGGTCCGTGACCCAAGTCGCCGAGCTGGACGAAGACGGTGTGGTTCATCACCGCCAGCAACTCAACGGGGCCGTCGTTCAGGCGGCGGCGTTGGGTGGTAACGATATACTCTACGGCGGCAACGGCAACGATCTGTTGGACGGCGGCCAGGGCAACGACGTGCTGGACGGCGGGGCCGGCCGCGACATCCTGCAAGGCGGCCTAGGTAACGACGTGCTGTACGCCGACGAACAAAACGCCGAAGCGGGGTTGGGCTCGGTCCCGGCCGATCGTCTGGGCGACTTTCTCAGCGGCGGTAGCGGTGACGACATGCTGATCGGCGGCGGCCGTTCCGACGCGTTGATGGGCGGCGAAGGCAGCGACTGGCTGGAAGGCGGCGCCGGCAACGACATCATTTTTTCGGATGCCGACTACACCACCCAAGCCAACGACTGGACCTTCGCCAAAACCGACCAGACCTACCCCTTCGCCGACTCGACTCGGCCCAACCTGAACGGCGTCGGCCTCGGTCCGGTGAACGGCTCACTCGATACCGAGACGGTAACCAAGCGCCGGAATGCTGCAAACGAGGTCGCTTGGCCGCTAGCGGCGCGATCCAGAAAATGCGCGTAAATGCGCAAGCTGTTGCAAAAAACGAAACGAATGGTACTAAAGGGTTATGGTAACGAGTTAATCTGTTAGACAAAATCGACCAACCCTGCCAAGGGGCCGTGTCAGAACCAACGGCGACGACCTGATAATGGATGTTCCGCAATTGGACAAGCATCATTAGTGGAAGCGATTAAAAAAACTGATGGAGATTTATATGAGTTTGAATAGTTTGAAAATACGGCGCAATGCCCTATGGTTATTGCGCCTTACGGCCTTGGTTGTTGTGCCTTACGGCCTTGTGAAGGCCGACATAGTAAAGATTGTTACTCAACCAAGCATTATAAATATCGGCTTTGTAAAAGAACCATCAAGAGAATTAAAAGTAAATTTTCCAATGTGCGATGTTTTTTTGAGAGTTACTTGGCTAGACAAAGAAAAGAAAATTGGTTATACCGAATATGATCTTTATAAATCCGACGGAAGTAAAGATGGAATGCATAATTTGGCTTTAATACACCTTGATTCTAATTGGCCAAGTTTTAGATATAACATAGAAACTTGGCGAGATGAAAATAAGCTTAAAAAGTTATCAGCCTTAATAATAAATGGAAGAATTAAAACAATAATTGGAGAATACAATCTAATTATAAACGGAGAAGATGGTGCTAGCATCACTGTTCCCAGTACTTCTTTAGAGTTAACGCTTAGCAATAATAAGTTAAATGTATGTGTCCCATTTCCTGATGGAAAAAGAATGTGGATAGCAGAGGAAAAGAGAGTAGATAAAGTTTACGAAAAACAAGAAATAAACAAAAATATGGAGAAGTTGAAGCCATGGATTTCAGATGTTTTTCCGGTAGGCGCTTATCTTTTAAACTCATATAGCTCTGTTATAGATATAAACTTTGATGGGGTTGAAGACTATTTTGGAGCGGCTATTACAGTATATTCAAGCGGAAATAGATATTATAGAATGCAGCCAATGTGGGCTCATGAATATGATGACAATTACGGCGAATTTTATTTTCCGCAAATAAAAAATACATGCCGAATTATATTTTGGTCATTTTACCTGACAACTGATGGAAAAAACTATTTCCTAAACAATCAATGCAACTTAACAAAACTAACTCAGAAAGGCGAATAGAATGGGAAACATCAACTGGAGCAAATCAACAAATTTTTATGATGAAAAGAACTCGCTAATTAACGCCAATGTGAATCAAGGCCGTAAGGCGTAATAACCAACGGGCATTACGCCGTATTTAACCAACTTACCATTGATACTAAACAAATGGATTACCGGCGAATTTGGCATCCTGGCGGAACCTATTTTTTTACTATCAATTTGTTACAACGAAAAAATAACGATTTGTTGGTAAGGCATATTCAATCTTTACGGGAATCAATCGGAACCGTGAAAGCTCATCACCCGTTCAAAATTCACGGTTGGGTGGTATTACCTGAGCACATGCATTGCTTGATTGAGCTACCGGAAAACGATATTGACTACGCCACCCGAATACGTTTGATAAAAATTGGATTGTCCAAAGCAATACCAAAAACTGAGCGCAGATCGAATATCAGAATCACGAGAGGCGAACGTGGTATTTGGCAACGGCGTTATTGGGAACACCTGATACGGGATGAAGCCGATTTTCAAGCGCACACGAATTATATCCATTACAACCCGGTGAAACATGGCTTGGTAAAGCAAGTAAAAGACTGGCCATATTCTACCTTTCCTCGATGGGTCGAGCGTGGTGTTTATCCTTTAAATTGGGCAGGAATTGACGGAGATTTATATCATTTTGAGTAATCGAAAAATAATACGGCGCAATGCCCTTTGGTTATTGCGCCTTACGGCCTTGATAAAGCCCAATAAAAAAGCAAAGCCAATCACACAAGAGTGGTTTGTTGGGCCAAAAATCGTGATTCATCTCAAAGATATTTTAAATAAATGGCCGCCGATTGGACTTTTGGACAGGCGTAGCCTAAAAATCTTTCCGCGATAATGCGCTAACGCGGATTGTTACCGGCCACGTCAGTCGGATGCAATAAAACGCAACAGCCACTCACTTAAAGCCTCTAACCAAATTTTATGGAACCGATCATCAACAGGGAACGTGCTTGCCGGATACTGACCAGCTTGCACGATATAGTGTGTCGATACATTCTGCTCCTTTGGGAAGTGGAGGCGCTTTGGATGTCGACGGGTATAACCGAGATTAATATGAAATTGAATACGACGGCAAAAGCATCCATACGGTGCCGCTGCTTATTTCGCCTTACGGCTTTGCCAATTACCAAGATTAAGACATGGGTTGGGAACTTTTAAATTTGTTTATCTCCCCGGGGACGTTGCGATTGATCGTCTGGGCAGTGGCGATAGGCGGTGTCGCTACTTTTTTGGTCGTGCTATGGATAACCGTTTCCGCCGCTCGGCGCAATATCAATAATCCTAAGTTCCGATATCTGGCAATGGGCTTGGTGCTGGCGATATTCCTGGCGCCTGTGGCTTACAAGCTCCATCAAAACCACCAGAAACAGCAGCTTATTGACGCCAAACTAGCCACCATGACCAAGGCCTTGGACCGCTATCACGAACTGTGTAAAGGCGCTGGCGAGAAGATTTACCGTACCGTCGATGATGTCGATGGGGTATTTTTGATGAAACTCGAGTTTGATGAAAGTTCCGGCATCAGCCAGTACAGCATTGATGCCAAGAGTCCTTATGAAGGACTAGGGGATTTCGATACCAGTGGGCTCTATAAGAACGACCATGCCGTTGGTTATATGTCTTTCGATGGGCATATCAGCTCGTTTCTACTGGATCGTATCGTCAGAGGACAAGGTAGTTTCCCTTGGGTTGATAATCCAAAAAAGTACCCTAGACAGCCGGCCTTTCGTTATGTCGAGGCGATTGATCCCTTGGACCGCCAACGCTACCGTTACACCGGCAGTTGGCAGAAATCCGATAAAAACGACCGGGAAAAGTGGCGAAAACTTCGCCAAAAATGGGGATACATTCCGCGTGAGCTGTTAGAACCTGTCGACTTTAATGATGACGGCCCTTTCGAATTTATATTGACCCGAGAACCCGCGGGCAATCCGCCGCCCCGCTATGGGGTGACCTACGACGATCTGGAAACCCCGGAAGAGCGGCAGATGTGGATCGCCGGCAGCGCATTGAAAGTCATCGACCTGCAAACCGGCGAGTTGCTGGGGAAGCGCATCGGCTATCTGCATGATCGGGGTGGCGGCAGCGCGGCTGCTTACCGGCAGCCGTGGTCATTTGCTCAAACCGAAGTTGGCTGGGCTTGTCCCCATCGCCAATATGGTCAGGATCATTTTGTTTTTAAAGTTCTTAATTCTAATTTAGGAGAAACCCAATGAGCGTATCGCCAATAACGACTTATCTGAAATACACGCAACTGCAAGTGGTGGCAGAGGCGTTTTTAACCGATAAATTTACGGGAGAACTTTTGCAAGGAACTCACTTCGACGATGCTTTGTTAAAGGGCAACAAACACACCAGCAGACTCACCCAACCCGAAATCGACGATTTCCAAGCGCATTGGCAAGTCGTCACCCAACAAGCCAACACCGACACCGGTTTCAGTGGCACTCTGTTCAAAAGTACGGACGGCGAATACGTCATCTCCTTCCGCAGCACCGAATTCGTCGAAGATAACATCCGTGACGGCGGCACCAACAACTCCATTCACGATTACGGCTGGGCCTTCGGCCAGATCAGCGACATGATGAAATGGTTCGACGGCCTGAGAAGTAGCGGCCAATTGCCGGCCGACGCCCATTTCACCGTCACAGGCTATTCGTTGGGTGGCCACTTGGCCACCGCGTTCGCGATGCTGGCTCAAGATCAAGGCTGGATAAATCAAATCGATCATGTGTATTTGTTCAACTCGGCCGGTACTGGTGGTCTGAACAATGGCAACAGCCTCGATCAAGTCATCAATAGGTTTGATCAACTTTGGAACAATGGCCAACCCGACGAAAACTTACTGATGTCACTTGCTCAATCCGTCGGTTCAGGGCTGTACGATCAAGCCATCACCGCCGCCAATAATGCCGAAGCCGAATGGCGGCGAGTCCGGACCTTGACCGACAGCACCGGCGAGCCGAATCAATCCTTTTTAGGCGCCATGGGCGATTGGCGCTTTCATCTGGCGATGAAACTGGCCGCAGAAGGCGCAACTACCGGTGCGCCATTTGGGGCCGCCATTCCTTTTACGGACACGCTCTATACCAATACGGGCTTGTCGGACAAAATTACCGAAGTCGCCGGCTCGGGTTTTTCGGCCGTCGCGGTCAGCGGTTATCGGCACACCACTGACCAAGCCATCGTGCAGATCGAAGACCAACCCTTGTGGCGAGGCACCCCGGAGCATATCGCCGACTTGATCGACAATTTCAATGCCAGCTTCAAAGCGTTAGCCATCAGTGATCATTGGGATGTCAACGATTTCGGCGATACGCACAGCTTGGTGCTGATGATAGATTCGCTGACGGTGATGGATACCTTCGCGGCGCTTGATACCAGCGTCACTCTGGAGCAATTAAACCGCCTGATCCAATCGGCCAACAATCGCAATGCCAGTACCGAACCCGGCCAGCAGGGCCAATCCGAAGGCAATACACTGGAAATTTTAGTCGACAAACTATACAAAGCCGTTGTCGGTATCGGCCAAGCACCTGAGTTGCATAATGCCACCTATATCGATTCCAAAACCGGTGCCACAGTCAATCTCACCGACGGCAATTCGTGGTCGAACATCGAGTCTCGCAATGCGTTGCACAATAAATTAGCCGAGATTAAGACTGCGATAAAGACCGAGATCGATGATGGCAAAAGCTTTGCGTTAACCTTGCTAAGCGATGCGAACTCATCCGGCATGGTAGCTAAAGCAACCCAAAACGATGCCGAAGGCTTGGCCTACCGTTTTGCATTGGTCGAACTCAATCCTTTCGTCGTGGCCGGTCTCGATTATGTATCGGCAAATGCAAACGGCGAGCTGAATTTGTATAACTCGGCCAATGGTACCGGCGATCTAACCGAGCAGTATCTTAGAGACCGAGCCGCGATGCTAGATTGGAAACTAAAATACGACGGTGGCAAACACGATTATAACGACTTGATTGTAGCCAATTACCTATCTGCAGTCACTCTAGTAACAGCGAGCAATCCAATCATTCCTAGTGCCTATTTGGCAAGTGAAGCTTTCAAGCTTTATAAGGATAAATCCTATAGTGACGAATGGGATACTTTGCAATTTTCAGGCAATTGGACCTATATCGACAAGACTTTACTGGTCGATGGCGAGCCGCTCAAAATTGTTATTGACGACTTAAGCCTATTTTCGGACGATCATCAAATCGTCTTCGGCTCGCAGTCTGGCGAAATGCTTAACGGCAGCAATACCAGCGACAGGCTCTACGGTGGCGGCGGAGACGACCTATTAACCGGCGGCAAGGACAACGATTACCTGGAAGGCGGCCGTGGTAGCGACATTTATGCCTTCATCGCCGGCGATGGCATGGACACCATTCTGGATACCGATGGTCAAGGTAAAATCACCTTCGAAGGGATACAGGCCAAAGGCCAGACCGGCATTGCCGCCAACCAATGGATACATGCCGGCAACACTTGGCAGGATCTCCAACATAGCATCGGTTACAACTTGGTGGTCCGTGCCGATGGTACTCAGGATTTATTGATCGCTACGGCGAGCAATACCTTATTCGTCAAAAACTGGGCCGAAGGCGAATTGGGTATCAATTTGGCCGCCGGTCAAGCGCCCGCTGCGCCAAATGGTTTGAAGCTGTTCGGCGACCTCAAACCCCTAGACCAAGACCCCAATATCGCTGGCATCCAGATCGGCTATGATGCGCTGGGCAACATCATCGTCGGCACAGAAGCCGATCCCGGCCGGGAAGACACGCTTTACGACGATACCGGCAACGATTTGCTGGAAGGCTATGCCGGCAGCGACATCCTGCTGGCCAATCGCGGCGGCGACAATCTGCTTTACGCCGACCAACAACAAGACTTCCAAACGCTGTACAACCAAGGCCAAGCCGCTGTGGGTACAGGTTTGCGCGGCGACCTGCTGGCCAGCGGCACCGGCAATGATCAACTTTATGGTGGCATCGGCCAGGATATATTGGCTGGCGGCGATGGCGCCGACGTGTTGGTGGGTGGGGGCGATGACGACATGCTCTACGGCGACGGCGGTATCGCCAACCCAAGCGGCAGTTGGTCCGTGACCCAAGTCGCCGAGCTGGACGAAGACGGTGTGGTTCATCACCGCCAGCAACTCAACGGGGCCGTCGTTCAGGCGGCGGCGTTGGGTGGTAACGATATACTCTACGGCGGCAACGGCAACGATCTGTTGGACGGCGGCCAGGGCAACGACGTGCTGGACGGCGGGGCCGGCCGCGACATCCTGCAAGGCGGCCTAGGTAACGACGTGCTGTACGCCGACGAACAAAACGCCGAAGCGGGGTTGGGCTCGGTCCCGGCCGATCGTCTGGGCGACTTTCTCAGCGGCGGTAGCGGTGACGACATGCTGATCGGCGGCGGCCGTTCCGACGCGTTGATGGGCGGCGAAGG
>NZ_MKMC01000049.1:0-7742 GCF_001856095.1 Methylomonas sp. LWB | reverse complement strand
TGCCCAGCAACGCTTATGGTTTTTGGATCAGTTCGAACCGAATAGTCCATTTTATAACATCCCGGTGGCCTTACACCTGAAGGGCCGCGTGGACATCGCCGCTTTGACACAAAGCTTTCAGGAAATTGTTCGGCGTCACGAGGTTTTGCGGACTATATTCGTGATGGGCGAAGGCGGCGAGCCGGTACAGAAGATATTACCGGATCTTAAGCTTGATGTTGATCGTATCGATTTGAGCGCCGAACAAATTGATCAGGCTTCAGTTTGGCAGGCGATGTGTCGCGAAGAAGCAGCCAAACCCTTTGATTTGCAGCGGGGGCCGTTGATTAGGGCTAGCTTATTGATCTTAGTCGACAGCGGTAGCGAGCAAGAAGCCATCCTTATGCTGACGATGCATCACATCGTTTCGGACGGTTGGTCGTCGGCGGTTTTAATTAACGAGTTTGCTGCGTTGTATCGGGCTTTTTCACAAGGCCGGCCGTCACCTCTAGCTGAGTTACCGATTCAATACGCCGACTTCGCCTGTTGGCAACGCCGCTGGCTGAGTGGAGGGGAACTGGATCGGCAACTCAGCTACTGGCGCCAGCGGTTGGCTGATGCAACCGGCGTATTGGAATTGCCGACCGACCGACCCAGGCCAGCGGTGATGACTTATCGAGGGAGCAATATCAGTTTCGAGATTCCATTAGAGTTGGCTAGACAAGCTAGGGCTTTAAGCAAGCAATATAACGTTACTTTATTCATGCTGCTGCTGGCTGTGTTTAAACTGTTGTTGAGCCGATACAGTGGTCAGACCGATCTTTGTGTCGGCATCCCGGTTGCTAACCGCAATCGTCGGGAAATCGAAGACCTGATCGGTTTCTTCGTCAACACTCTGGTGTTGCGTAGCGACTTGTCGGCCAATCCGACCTTTGCCGAGCTGTTGGAACAAATCAGGGCGACGGTATTGGATGCGCAAAACCACCAGGACCTGCCATTTGAAAAATTGGTCGAAGCTTTGCAACCAGTACGGGATCCAAGTCGAAGTCCTTTGTTCCAGATTATGTTTGATTTGCAAAAAGATGAGCCATTCAGTTTGAATTTGCCTGGGTTAGAAATCAATGTTATCGATGATGAGTCTGTAAGCTCAAAGTTTGATTTGTGCTTTAATATCAATGATATGCAGGCTGGATGCTTGGGGGTGAGGGTTGAATTCAATACTGATTTATTTGAGCCAGAGAGTATGGTTCGTTTAGTGCAACACTATCAGGTGTTGTTACTGAATGTGATTAAACAACCGAAAATGCTTCTATCCGAGATATTGATGTTAACTGGCGCGGAAAGGCAGCAAATTTTGGATAGCCGGTGTGTTAATCAAGTTAATTACCCTCACGAGTTTTCCATTCATCAATTATTCGAATTACAAGTTGAACGTACACCGAATGCCATTGCTATCAAGTATGAAGATCAAACCCTAAGTTATGCGGAATTAAACGCTAAAGCTAACCAATTGGCACATTATCTTGCTGCAAAGGGTGTTGGTCCAGAGGTTGTCGTTGCTATTGGTATGCCGCGTTCACTTGATATGTTTATAGCCTTGCTGGCAACGATTAAAGCGGGAGCTGTATTTTTGCCACTCGACCTGGAATTGCCGCTAGAACGACTGAAATTTATGCTTGAAGATAGCGAAGCTGTTGTTTTATTAACTCAAGCAGTTTGGCTTGGCGAATTACCTTTCGAGAAGACGATATGTATCAATTTGAATTTTGTAAAAAGTCAAATCGATAAACTGTCAATGGAAAATCCTCCGTCGGTAGCAACCGCTCAAAATTTGGCATATGTCATTTATACCTCGGGGACAACGAACAAGCCGAAGGCAGTGATGGTTAGCAATGCCAGTTTGGTAAATGCTTATTACGGATGGCGGGATGTCTATCGACTGGGCGAAAAAGTCAGAGCACACTTACTAATGGCAAATTTCTCGTTCGATGTCTGTACGGGTGACTTTGTCAGAGCGTTATTATCTGGCGATAAGTTGGTTATCTGCCCTAAATATTTGTTATTAGATGCGCCAAAACTTTATGAATTATTATTGGCCGAAAATATTGGTATGGCTGAATTCGTGCCTGCGGTGCTTAGAAATTTAATTTCTTATTTAGAGATGGAGCAAAAAAATCTGGCGTTTATGGATATGTTGATTTGCGGTTCAGATAGTTGGACAAGTGAGGAATATAACTGTTTTCAAGGTTTTCTTGCGAGTCAATCTCGTTTAATCAATAGTTACGGATTAACTGAAGTAACTATCGATAGTTTTTACTACGAAGCAACTGAAGTAGAAAGCGATATATTGCCCATCGGTCGTCCTTATGCAAATACTCGGTCATATATCTTAGATAAAAATCTTCAACTGGTTCCAATTGGTGTCGTAGGTGAGTTGTGTTTGGCTGGTGTTGGTTTGGCTCGAGGTTATCTAAAACGTCCGGATCTAAGCGCGGAAAAGTTCATTCCAGACCCATACGGCCCAGAGGGTAGTCGCCTTTATAAAACTGGTGATCTGGCACGTTACAGGGCTGACGGAAATATCGAATACTTAGGCCGTATCGACAACCAAGTGAAAATCAGAGGTTTTCGTATTGAGTTAGGCGAGATCGAAGCACAATTGCTTCAGCATATTACAGTCAAAGAAGCCGTAGTTTTGGCTCGCGAAGACCATCCGGGTGACAAGCGCTTGGTGGCTTATATAGTCGAGGACCAACTCGGCGGGTTGCAACTCGATGAAATCAAAGACCACCTGAAGCAAGCACTACCCAACTACATGGTGCCGATTGCCTTCGTTATCCTCGATAAAATGCCTCTCAGTATCAACGGGAAAATTGACAGAAAAAGCTTACCACAACCGGAATGGAGCGGATTATCGGTTCGTGAATATTCAGCGCCACAAGGAGAAATCGAGATGACGATTGCAGCAGTTTGGGAGCAGTTATTAGATGTTGGGACAGTAGGACGGAACGATCACTTCTTCGAATTGGGCGGTCATTCTTTATTGGTCATCAACTTGATTCAACGGTTGCGGGAAAAAGGACTGTCGGCGGAAGTTCGGACGATATTCGCCGCACCGGTGTTGGCCGATATGGCGACGGCGTTAGCACATGAACAACATCAAGTCGTTGCTATCGAAATTCCACCAAATTTACTTGATACAGAAGCCGACATATTCGGAGGTTCCGTAATAGAGGAATTTAGAATATGAGCCTGGAACACGTATTTGCCCGCATTCATGATAGAAACATCCGTGTGCTGGCTGAAAATGGCGAATTAGTAATTCAAGCCCCGCAAGGTGCTATGGACACCGAGACTTTGATGCTGTTGAAGGTGCATAAACAGGCATTGTTGGATTGCCTTTTGGAGAACCACAAGGGGGAGGAATGGATTGGCAAAGTGAATCGTTCATCCTTAGCAAGGATTACCCCTGACAAATTGACTTTAGTCGAATTATCGCAACAGGATATCGACACCATTGTCGGTGCGGTTTCCGGAGGAATAGCCAATATCAAGGATATTTATCCGTTAGCGCCCTTGCAAGAAGGCATTTTGTTTCACCATTTGCTCGATACGCATGGTGATATCTACTTATTACGTACGATATTGGCGTTCGAGAATCGCGATTGTTTGGATCGCTTTGTCGCTGCCTTGCAGACGGTCATCGATCGCCACGATATTCTGCGGAGCGCAATGTTTTGGCATGATTTGCCGAAGCCCGTTCAGGTTGTCTGTAAGCGAGCGCAGTTACCATTGGAAGAGATTGAATTGCAATCCGGAGATGTGGCTTTGTCACGTCTTCTGGATGTCTCTGATCCAGGACAAATCAGGTTGGATTTGGGCCGTGCGCCCTTACTACATGTTTATATCGTTCAGGATCCAATGACCGGGGAATGGTTGTTGTCGCTGTTGAATCATCATTTGGTAAGCGACCATATTAGTCTTGAATTTATCATCACCGAAATCAAATTGTTGTTACAGGGGCGTGGTAGTGAATTGGCGGCCCCCGTTCCTTATCGCAATTTCATCGCTCAATTGCGTGCAGTTTCATCAGAACAACACGAAGCCTATTTTCGGAGACAGCTGGCGGACGTTAGCGAACCAACTGCTCCATTTGGCTTATTGGATGCGAAAAACGTTGGATCGGTTGTTGAAACCCATTTCGCCCTACCGGACGATTTAACGAAGACGATCAGAGAACAAGCCAAACAATACGGTGTCAGTGCGGCGGTGTTGTTTCATGTAGCCTGGGGGCGGATGTTGGCACAATGTTGTAGCCTTAACGACGTGGTATTCGGCACAGTATTGTCTGGACGATTGCAAGGTTCAAACGGTGCAGATCGTACATTGGGCCTGTTCATTAACACCTTGCCAATACGAATAAGGATTGGTGATGTCAGTGTCCGTCAAGCGGTTACCGACACCTATCAGAAATTGAGTGAGTTACTGATGCACGAGCAGGCCTCTCTGGCGTTAGCACAGCGCTGTAGCAGCGTAAAAGCAGGGGTGCCGTTGTTTTCAACATTGCTGAATTACCGTCATAGTTTGGAAAACGAAGTTTTAGAAGCTGATTGGAAAGGTATGAGGATTATCGCGGGAGGTGAAGAGCGAACCAATTATCCCATCACATTATCTGTGGATGATTTCTGTAACGGTTTTGGTTTAACTTTGCAATGCGCCGAGGGTGTGGAGGCGGAGCGGGTGAATGGCTACATGCTGACTGCAATTAGAGCTTTGGCCAATGCCTTGGTTTTTAACCCCGATCTGCCTATGTGCTCAATTGCAATCGTTGCTGACGATGAACTCCGGCAAATCCTGACTAACTGGAACGCCACCGAGGTTGACTATCCGCAAGACGGCTGCGTCCACCAACTGTTCGAAGCGCAAGTCGAGATAACACCGAATGATATTGCGTTGCGCTTCGAAGATAAAAGCCTGACTTACGCCGAATTGAACGCCAAGGCCAATCAACTGGCACATTATTTGATCGAGCATGGCGTCGGTCCAGAGGTATTGGTCGGCATTTGCATCGAGCGTTCTTTGGAGATGGTGATTGGTTTGCTGGGCATTTTGAAGGCCGGCGGGGCCTACGTGCCGCTCGATCCTTCCTATCCCGAAGAGCGCTTGGCGTTTATGTTGGACGACATCTCGCCCATTGCGGTCTTGACTCAGGCCAAATTCGCCGGTCGCGATTTCGGTTCTGCCCATGTGCTGAGTCTCGACTGCGATTGGACCCAGGTAAAAATTTATCCGGTCGTTAATCCTTGCCGAGACCTGCAACCGACGAATCTGGCCTATTGCATTTATACCTCCGGTTCGACCGGTCAGCCCAAGGGTGCCGGCGTACCGCACCAGGGCATTTTGAATCGTTTGCAATGGATGCAGGCGGAATATCAACTGGATGGCAACGACAGCGTGCTGCAGAAAACCCCCTACAGCTTCGACGTCTCGGTCTGGGAATTCTTCTGGCCATTGATGACTGGTGCCCGTTTAGTTGTGGCGGCACCGGAGTTGCATAAAGACTGCCAGGGGTTGATTGAACTGATCCGTCGCGAGCTCATTACCACCATCCACTTCGTACCGTCGATGCTGCAAGCCTTCGTCGATACATCGGAAGTCGAACAGTGCACGAGTCTGAAACGGGTTATCTGTAGCGGTGAAGCGCTGCCGGCCGATCTGGTGCAACGCTGTCAGCAAAAATTACCGGCCGAATTACACAATTTGTATGGACCAACCGAAGCCTCGGTTGATGTCAGCAACTGGGCCTGTCTGGCGGCTTGGGCGGAAACGGCGATTCCGATCGGTAAACCCATTGCTAATATTCAACTGTATGTCCTGGATCACAGCCTTAACCCAGTGCCGGTCGGTACGCCCGGCGAACTGCACATTGCCGGTATCGGCCTAGGGCGAGGCTACCTAAACCGTTCCAGCCTGACGGCGGAAAAATTCATTCCCAATCCGTTCGGACCGGCCGGCAGTCGGCTGTACAAGACCGGCGACTTGGTTCGTTATCGGCCGGACGGCAATATCGACTACTTAGGCCGGAATGACCACCAAGTCAAGATCAGAGGATTTAGGATCGAGCTCGGTGAAGTCGAAGCGCAACTGCTGAAGCAACCGGGTATCAAGGAAGTCGTGGTGATCGCGAGAGAAGATCAATTGGGCGATAAGCGCTTGGTGGCTTATCTGGTCGAGGATCAATTGGGTACGGTTCAACCTGACGACCTCAAATCCAGTCTTAACCAAAATCTGCCGGACTACATGATCCCCAGCGCCTTCGTAATTCTGGATGCCATGCCGCTGAGCGTCAACGGCAAACTGGATAGAAAGCAATTGCCGGCACCTGACCTAAGCGAACAGCTGAAAAAAACTTACATAGTGCCCCGCACCGACACCGAGCAAGCCTTAGCAGAGATTTGGCAGGAGGTGTTAGGTATGGAAAGAGTCGGTATCGAAGATGATTTTTTCGAATTGGGTGGACATTCGTTGTTAGCCACGCAATTAGTATCTCGGATCACCAAGCATCTGGCGATCAAATTACCGCTACGCTATTTATTTGACTATGGGAATATTGCGGCCTTGGCCGAATATATTGACGGACAACGCGGGACTGGCGGTAATGGGTTGGAGGCGACTATTTTCACGATACCGCCCGCTCCACGCAGCGAATCAACCCCGCTGTCCTATGCCCAGCAACGCTTATGGTTTTTGGATCAGTTCGAACCGAATAGTCCATTTTATAACATCCCGGTGGCCTTACACCTGAAGGGCCGCGTGGACATCGCCGCTTTGACACAAAGCTTTCAGGAAATTGTTCGGCGTCACGAGGTTTTGCGGACTATATTCGTGATGGGCGAAGGCGGCGAGCCGGTACAGAAGATATTACCGGATCTTAAGCTTGATGTTGATCGTATCGATTTGAGCGCCGAACAAATTGATCAGGCTTCAGTTTGGCAGGCGATGTGTCGCGAAGAAGCAGCCAAACCCTTTGATTTGCAGCGGGGGCCGTTGATTAGGGCTAGCTTATTGATCTTAGTCGACAGCGGTAGCGAGCAAGAAGCCATCCTTATGCTGACGATGCATCACATCGTTTCGGACGGTTGGTCGTCGGCGGTTTTAATTAACGAGTTTGCTGCGTTGTATCGGGCTTTTTCACAAGGCCGGCCGTCACCTCTAGCTGAGTTACCGATTCAATACGCCGACTTCGCCTGTTGGCAACGCCGCTGGCTGAGTGGAGGGGAACTGGATCGGCAACTCAGCTACTGGCGCCAGCGGTTGGCTGATGCAACCGGCGTATTGGAATTGCCGACCGACCGACCCAGGCCAGCGGTGATGACTTATCGAGGGAGCAATATCAGTTTCGAGATTCCATTAGAGTTGGCTAGACAAGCTAGGGCTTTAAGCAAGCAATATAACGTTACTTTATTCATGCTGCTGCTGGCTGTGTTTAAACTGTTGTTGAGCCGATACAGTGGTCAGACCGATCTTTGTGTCGGCATCCCGGTTGCTAACCGCAATCGTCGGGAAATCGAAGACCTGATCGGTTTCTTCGTCAACACTCTGGTGTTGCGTAGCGACTTGTCGGCCAATCCGACCTTTGCCGAGCTGTTGGAACAAATCAGGGCGACGGTATTGGATGCGCAAAACCACCAGGACCTGCCATTTGAAAAATTGGTCGAAGCTTTGCAACCAGTACGGGATCCAAGTCGAAGTCCTTTGTTCCA